>NZ_JBXEJE010000007.1:0-243640 GCF_056820935.1 Streptomyces sp. Q2
GGCTCGGCCGGCGCCTCCTCGGCGGCGGACCGGGCCGCGGCCGGCCGCACGGGCGGTCCCGAGCCGACCGAGAAGGAGGTCGCCGACAAGGTTCCGTCGGCGACCGGGTCCAAGCGCGGCGGGACCGACACCACGCCCTCCGGCGGGGCCACCGCCTCCGCCCCGGCCAAGACGCCGGGGAACGGCACCGACGACAGCACCCCCGGCGGCGGTTCGGGAGGCAGCGACACGGCGACCACCGCGGCCCCCGCCTGCAAATCCATCGGCGGCGGCAAGTACAACTGCGAGCTCTGGCGCACCGCGAAGTCGTACACGGCCTCCGGCACCGAGGTCGGCGTCCTCAACGAGGGCACCAACTACTTCTACTGCCAGCAGAACCTGGGCCGCCGCGAGACATCCGGCGAGTGGACCAACGTCTGGTGGGCGAAGACGGACGACGACAGCGGCAACACCGGCGTCTACGTCTCCGACGTCTACGTCATGGGCGGCGACAACGACGAGCCGGTCCCGGGGCTCCCGGTCTGCTGAACCCGCACGTAGCGCTCCAGGCCGGAATCCGTCACCCGCTTCTCGTCCTTGAACAGCCGCGTACCCCGCTCGCACAGATGCCGGTCGGCACGGGCCCGCGCGCAGAACTCCTCGGGCGTGACCCCGAACAGCTCCCTCAGCCGGGCCGATCCCACGAGAAGCTCGGTGAGCAGCGCCCGCTGGCCCGGGTGCGTGCGGGGGGCGCCGGTGCCGTCGTGCAGCACGCCGTGGCGGTTGACGTACGCGTACACGCCCGGCAGCGTCACCCCGGCCCCCAGCTCGACCCGCACCTCGGGCGCGGACAGAAAGGCGCGGCCGAAGTTGCCGTTGGGCAGCGGCACGCCCTCGCTCGCGTCGATCACCGCGAGCTGCTCGGTGTCGAGCCAGATGACGAACAGCTCCCGTACGCTGCCCGGCGCGTGGAAGGGCGACGCGGACACGTATCCCATACGGCTCACATGCGCGGAGACGCCCACGTCGACGCCCGTGACCGTGGCCTTCACCATCGGGATGGGAGAGACGATTCCGCATTGGGCCATCTTGTGGCGGAGCTGGCCGGGGCTGGCGTTGGAGCCGACCGCGAGGACGGGCGTGCGGTCCTGGTGGACGAGCTGGTCGTGGGGGAGGAAGTGGTCCCCGTCGAGGAGCCCGGAATCCTGCGGCCAGGTTCCCGGATAGAGGAGCGGACGGTTGCGCGGGGCCTCGGCGAGACCGAGGGCGAGGAGGGTGCGGTTCTTCATGGCGCGCTCAGTCCGCCGGCGGCAGTTCGCCCGAGCCGCGGGTGACCAGCCGGGTCGGCAGCTCGATCCGCTCCGGGGTGAGCTGGGTGCCGTCCAGCTGGCGGAAGAGACGCTCGGCGGCCGTACGGCCCAGGGTCGCCGCGTCCTGGGCCACGACCGTGACGCCCGGCTGGAGCAGGTCGGCGAGTTCGATGTCGTCGAAGCCCACGAGGGCGACCCGGCGGACCTGCTCGGCGAGGACGCGGATCACGGTGACCGTCACCCGGTTGTTGCCCGCGAAGACGGCGGTGACGGGGGACGGGCCGGACAGCATCTCCTCGGCAGCCCGCCGCACCCGCCCGGGGTCGGTGACCCCCAGGGACATCCAGGCGTCCTCCACCGGTATGCCCGCGTCCTCCATGGCGGCCCGGTAGCCGCGCAGCCGCTCGGCGGCGGTGTGGATGCGGGGCATGTCGCCGATGAACCCGATCCGCCGGTGCCCGTGGGCGATGAGGTGGGCCACGCCGTCGCGGGCGCCGCCGTGGTTGTCCGACAGGACCACGTCGGCGTCGATCTTCCCGGCCGGGCGGTCCACGAAGACCGTCGCGACCCCCGCCTTCAGCTCGGGCTCGAGGTAGCGGTGGTCGTCGCCGGCCGGGATCACCACCAGCCCGTCCACCCGCCGCGCGCACAGCGCCAGCACCAACTCCTGCTCGCGGTCCGGGTCCTCGGCGCTGGAGCCGTTGATCAGCAGTGCTCCGTGGGCCCGGGCCACCTCCTCCACGGCACGGCTGAGCGGGCCGTAGAAGGGGTCCGCCAGGTCCTCCAGGACCAGGCCGATGCTGGCGGTGCGGCCCTTGCGCAGCACCCGCGCGCTGTCGTTGCGCCTGAAGCCGAGCGCGTCGATGGCCTCCTGGACGCGGCGCTCCGTCTCGGTGGTGACACCGGGCTCCCCGTTGACCACGCGCGAGACCGTCTTCAGTCCGACACCGGCCCGTGCGGCCACGTCCTTCATGGTCGGACGGTTGCCGTAGCGGCTCGCGGAGATGCCGCCCGCGAAGCGGTCTGCTCGGCTGTGGGTCTCGGGCACGATGTGGTGTCCTGTCCTGTCGTCCACGGGGGTGCGCAGTTCCATGATGTTGTATGAGGATGTGGCGTCGAGCATAGAACCTGGACAACGTTGTCAGATGCGGGAGACACTGTCGAGCGCAATCTCCGGCCTGCGCCCCCACCGCGAACCGGCCTGCTGTTTCTCATGACTGTTGCCAAGGTTGTTCTCATGTCCGACGGGGAGATCCGACACTGATGCACACCGACCTAGTGGCCGCGCTCGACATCGGCGGCACCAAGATCGCCGGGGCGCTGGTCGACGGCCACGGCCGGATCCAGGCCCGAGCGCAGCGCGCCACGCCCGCCCGGGAGGACGGCGAGACCGTGATGCGCGCCGTCGAGGAGGTGCTCGGTGAGCTGACCGCCTCGCCTCTGTGGGGACACGTCACGGCGCTCGGCATCGGCAGCGCCGGTCCGGTGGACGCGTCCACCGGCACGGTGAGCCCGGTGAACGTGCCCGGCTGGCGCGACTACCCACTGGTCCACCGGGTTCGGGCCGCGGCCGGTGGGCTGCCCGTCGAGCTGATCGGCGACGGCGTCGCGATCACGGCCGCCGAGCACTGGCAGGGCGCGGCCCGCGGCCACGACAACGCCCTGTGCATGGTGGTCTCGACGGGCGTCGGGGGCGGCCTGGTCCTGGGCGGCCACCTGCACCCGGGCCCGACCGGCAACGCCGGTCACATCGGCCACATCAGCGTCGACCTCGACGGTGATCTGTGCCCGTGCGGCTCGCGCGGCTGCGTGGAGCGGATCGCCAGCGGCCCCAACATCGCCCGGCGGGCGATCGAGAACGGCTGGCGGCCCGGCCCGGACGGCGACGCGTCCGCCGCCGCGGTGGCCGCCGCCGCCCGGGCCGGCGATCCGGTCGCCGTGGCCTCCTTCGAGCGGGCCGCCCAGGCGCTGGCCGCCGGGATCGCGGCCACCGCGACCCTCGTGGAGATCGACGTCGTCGTCATCGGCGGAGGCGTCGGCAAGGCGGGCGACGTGCTGTTCACGCCTCTGCGCAAGGCGCTGACCCACTACGCGACCCTGTCCTTCGTGCAGCGCCTGACGATCACGCCCGCCCAGATGGGCACCGACGCGGGGCTGGTGGGGGCGGCCGCGGCGGCGCTCACCAGACGGACCGACCCCGCAGCGGCGGGAGTCTGACGCACTCGGCAGGAACGTTTGCTCGTAGCTCGGCCGACCCGAACCGGGTCGGCCGAGCTACGTGTTTCACGGCACACCCTTCGTTTTGAACACGTTCAACTTTTCACGCTAGGCTTGCCCCAACGAAGGGGGAGCCCATGAAGATCGTCATTCCCGGAGGAACCGGACAGGTCGGCACGGTCCTCGACCGCGCCCTGACCGCCGCGGGCCACGAGGTCGTCGTCCTGACGCGGCGACCGGAGCGGGAACGCGAGGTCGGCTGGGACGGGGAGACGCCGGGCGGGTGGACCCAGGAGATCGACGGCAGCGACGTCGTGATCAACCTGGCCGGCCGCAGCGTCAGCTGCCGCTACACCGCGGCCAACCTGCGGGCCATGATGGACTCGCGGGTACGGTCCACACGGGCCGTGGGCGAGGCGATAGCGGCCTCGGTACGGCCGCCCCGGGTCTGGCTCCAGATGAGTACGGCCACCGTCTACGCCCACCGCTTCGACGCCCCGAACGACGAGGAGACGGGCGTGATCGGGGGCGGCGAGCCCGGCGTACCCCACTACTGGGCCTACAGCGTCGAGATCGCCAGGAACTGGGAACTGGCCCAGCAGCAGGCCGTCACCCCGCACACCCGCAAGGTCGCCCTGCGCTCGGCCATGGTGATGAGCCCCGACCGTGGCGGCGTCTTCCATGTGCTGTCGCGGCTGGCGCGGCTCGGACTCGGCGGTCCGGTCGCGGGCGGTGCCCAGTACGTGTCCTGGATCCACGACCGTGACTTCGTCCGCGCTGTCGAGTTCCTGATCGACCGCGACGACATCGACGGGCCGGTGAACCTCGCCGCTCCCGGGCCGCTGCCGCAGCGCGCGTTCATGCGCGACCTGCGCTCCGCGTGGCGCGTTCCAGCGGGCCTGCCCGCGACGAAAGGCATGGCGGAGATCGGCGCTTTCGTGCTGCGCTCGGACACCGAACTCCTTCTCAAGAGCCGCCGCGTCGTCCCTGGCCGCCTGCTCGACGCGGGCTTCGCCTTCGACCACGCCGAGTGGCCGGGAGCCGCCGACGACCTGGTCGGGCGGCTGCGCGGCGGGTCCGGATCCGCCGCAAGCGCCCTTCGGCGGCGGGTTCCCGCGCTGCCGCGATCACTTCGGAGCCGGGCGTGACCCTCGCGGCCGTTCGCCAGTTGAACCCGGCATGAAGAAGCGCAGCATGCTCGCCATCGCCTCCCTCGCCACCGGCTTCGTCGTCGCGGCGGTCTCCCCTTCCCACGCCGCGGGGGAGGAAAAGAACGACCTCGACGTCGACAAGACCCTCAGTGCCCTCGACCAGACCATCTCCAGCGAGAGCCTGGCTGACCTGGACGAGGGCACCCTCGGTCAGAACGGCTGACGAGGTCGCTCGGCAGGACCGTGGCGCCGGCGCCCCCGGACGAAGGGGGCGCCGACGCCCGCTCGTGCGCCCTCAACTGCGGCTGGTTTTCGTGGCAGGGTGGAGCGGGCAAGCCTCAGGGGGCCGGTAGCAGAGGGGGAAACGTGATCGTCTGGGTCAACGGCGCGTTCGGTGCGGGGAAGACCACCACCGCACGGGAACTGATCGAACTGATCCCGAACAGCACGCTCTTCGACCCTGAGGTCATAGGCGGAGCACTCTGGCACCTGTTGCCGCCCAAACACCTCGCCGAGGTCGGCGACTTCCAGGACCTGCCGATCTGGCGGCGACTCGTGATCGACACGGCGGCGGCGATGCTCGCCGAACTGGGCGGGACCCTGGTGGTCCCGATGACCCTGCTGCGCCAGGACTACCGGGACGAGATCTTCGGCGGCCTGGCCGCGCGCCGGGTCACCATCCAGCATGTTCTTCTCGCTCCGGCGGAAACGATCCTGCGTGAGCGAATAGCCGGGCGGGAGATCCCGCCGGCCCTGCCCGACGGCGAGATACGGCTACGGCAGTGGGCGTACGACCACATCGAGCCGTACCGGACCGCCCTCGCCTCCTGGCTCACCGCGGACGCCCACCTGATCGACAGCAGTGCCCTCACGCCGTACGAGACCGCCGCACGGATCGCGGAGGCCGTCAGTGCCGGGAACGTGCCGGTGTGCGACATCGTGCAGACGCCCGAGCCGACCGCCGAGACGCTCGCGGCGGGCGTCCTGCTCTTCGACGAGCAGGACCGGGTGCTGCTCGTGGACCCCACCTACAAGGCCGGCTGGGAGTTTCCCGGCGGCGTCGTCGAATCCGGCGAGGCCCCCGCCCGCGCCGGCATCCGCGAGGTCGAGGAGGAGACCGGGATCCGCCTGGACGACGTGCCCCGCCTCCTCGTCGCCGACTGGGAGCCGCCCGCGCCCCCCGGTTACGGCGGTCTGCGTTTCCTCTTCGACGGAGGCCGGCTCGACTCCGCCGACGCCGCGCGTCTGCTGCTGCCCGGCCCCGAGCTGCGTGGCTGGTGCTTCGCCACCGAGGAGGAGGCCGCCGACCTGCTGCCGCCCGTCCGCTACGAGCGGCTGCGGTGGGCTCTGCGGGCGCGGGAACGCGGCGCGGCGATGTATCTGGAGGCGGGGATCCCTACGCCATGACCTGCCGGTCGGTCACCTCACCGTACGGTGGGGGACAAGGCGTCAGCCTGCTCTCCTCCTGGAACCGTCGGCTGAACTCGGTCATGACCAGGGCCTGCCCGGCGTGCCGCGTGATGAGCGCGGCGGCGGCGTCCGGGATGCCGCGCGGCTGCTCGCCCTCGGCGCAGGCGCGGACGAACGCCTCCCGTTCCTCTCCCCGGTACCCGTACAGCTCGGTGACGAGCCAGATCACCAGGTACATGCGGGTGTAGGCGCGGTCGTAGTGCCGGTGCGCGTCGAAGAAGGCGCGCTCCGGCGGTGCCAGGCGGAAACGCGAGGACAGGGCGAGGCCGTGGTCGGTGAGGTAGAGCCGCCGGCCGTCGGTGAGGATGTTGTTGAAGTGGGCGTCGAAATGCAGGAGTCCGTGTTCGTGGAGGAAGGAGACGGCCTCCTCCAGTCCCTGTTCGACCAGCAGGCAGGCCGCCTCCGGGTCGCCGCTTTCCATCTGGGTGTGGAGCCAGTCGTGGAGGGTGGTGGGCAAGTACTCCAGGAACAGTGCCAGGTCCGCGGTCGCCGTCCGTCGTTCCTCGATGCGCTCGCGTACCTGCGGGCTACCGCCCCAGTAGGCGACGGCCCTCTCGACATCCGCGATCTCCTCGGGGAGGGGCTGTGCCTTGTCCGGCAGGATGCGCCAGTGGTGCAGCAGCGGGAAGCCCGTGAACCGCTCCGACAGCACCCAGTTCGTCGTCATCGTGTGCAGGGCGAGCTCTCGCCACGCGCCGATTCCGGGACTGGGGACGCTGCCGATGCCGTAATGGAAGTAGGTGGGCAGGCCGAAGAGGTTCGCGGTGGAGCGGACGTTCTCCGGCCGCCGCTCTGTATCGGTGAGCCGTACGCGCTTCACGAAGATGGGGATGCCGTCCACGTGGACCAGGGTCGAACGCCCGCCGATCCCAGAGCCGTTCGCCGTGCCGGACGCCACTAGTTGAGCGAGTTCGTGATCGCTGAGCAGATCGAGGGTCGTAGAGATGTCGCTGTGGCGGGCGAGACGTCCGTTGCGGGGCATCGTCTCATCATCGGCGCCCCGGTCAGTAGGTGTCCGCCGCTCTCCGCAGTGCTGTCGACGCCTGGCCGATCACCGGATCACCGTGGCCGAAACAGGCCAGGTCCGCCTCCCGTGTCGCCAATCGCCGGAACGAGTCGACGGCCTGGGCCCGGCCGAGGTTGAAGACGCCGAGCATCACGCTCGCGTCGACAGGGGAGGCGGCCACGGCGTCCCCGGTGAACAGCACGCCGTGGCGCGGGAGACGGAGTGCGATGCTGCCGTGCGAGTGACCGGGGATGTGGACGACGTCCGCTCCGCCGCCGAAGCCCAGGACGTCACCGTCCGACAGCTCGGTGACCTGCGGCGGGCGCGCGTACTCCCCCTGGGGCGGGTGCCGTACGGCCGCCGCGTGCAGGGGGCGCTTCCAGTCCTCGAACACCGGTGGCGGGCCGGGGACCTCCCCCCGTACGACGGGTGCGTCCAGGCGATGGGCCGGCACCTCGGTGCCGGTGGCCGCCGACAGTTCGGCGGCGCCGCCCACGTGCTCCTCGTGGAAGTGGGTGAGCACGATCCGCCGTACGCGTCAGGGCCGCGGCGACTTCGGCGATCGGCGCTCCGGAGCCCGGCGGTCCGGCGTCGATCAGCGTCAACTCGTCGCCGTCGCGCCATAGATAGGCCTGGCCGACCGGGAAGCGCAGGAGGCGCAGGCGCGGGAGGAGTTCGATGACGTCCATGGGACGACCGTAGAAAGGGCCCTCGTCCGGTGACGAGGGCCCTCTGCCGACAGCAGAGCGCGAGTTCGGCTCAGCCTGCCGCGTAGTTGCGCAGGAACAGGGCCTCCGCCACCGAGAGGTGCTCCAGCTCCTGCGGGGACACGCTCTCGTTCACCGCGTGGATCTGGGCCTCCGGCTCGCTCAGGCCGATGAGCAGGATCTCCGCGTGCGGATAGAGGGAGGCGAGGGTGTTGCACAGCGGGATGGAGCCGCCCTGGCCGGCGTACTGCATCTTCTGGCCCGGGTAGGCCACCGCCATCGCCTCGGTCATCGCCGCGTACGCCGGGCTGCTCGTGTCCGCGCTGAACGCCTGGCCCTGGCCGATCTGCTCGGTGCGCACCCGGGCACCCCACGGGGTGTGCGCCGCCACGTGGGCCTCGAGCAGCTTGGTCGCCTCGGCCGCGTCCACCCCCGGCGGCACCCGCAGGCTGATCAGCGCGCGGGCGCTCGCCTGCACCGACGGGGTGGCGCCGACGACCGGCGGGCAGTCGATGCCGAGCACCGTGACGGCCGGGCGGGCCCAGATGCGGTCGGCGACCGTGCCGGAACCGATCAGTCGCACGCCGTCCAGCACCTTCGCGTCCTGGCGGAACTGCTCCTCGTCGTACTGCAACCCGTCCCAGGACCTCTCCGGCGTGAGCCCGTCGACCACGGTCGAGCCGTCCTCCGCGCGCAGCGAGTCCAGTACGCGGATCAGGGCCCCGAGCGCGTCGGGGGCGGCGCCGCCGAACTGGCCGGAGTGCAGGTTGCCTTCGAGCGTGTCGACCTGGACGCGCAGCAGCGTCATGCCGCGCAGGGTGGAGGTGACCGTCGGCAGGCCGACCCGGAAGTTGCCCGCGTCGCCGATGACGATGGTGTCGGCCTCCAGGAGCTCGGGATGCTGCTCGGCGTACCGCTCCAGGCCGCCCGTGCCCATCTCCTCCGAACCCTCGGCGATGACCTTGACATGCACCGGGACGCCGCCGTTCGCCTTGAGCGCGCGCAACGCCAGCAGATGCATGATCACGCCGCCCTTGCAGTCCGCGGCCCCGCGCCCGTACCAGCGGCCGTCGCGCTCGGTCAGCTCGAAGGGCGGGGTGGTCCAGGCGGCCTCGTCCAGCGGCGGCTGCACGTCGTAGTGGGCGTAGAGCAGCACCGTCCTGGCCCCCGCGGGGCCGGGCAGGTAGCCGTACACCGACTGGGTGCCGTCGGGGGTGTCGAGCAGGGCCACGTCCTGGAAGCCCTCGGCGGTCAGCGCGTCGGCGACCCACCGGGCGGCGCCCTCGCTCTCGCTCTTCGGGAACTGGTCGAAGTCCGCCACCGACTTGAAGGCCACCAGCTCGGTGAGCTCCGCCTTCGCCCTCGGCATCAGCGAGGCGACGGTCTCGGCGACCGGATTCGACGACATGGGCACGCTCCTTGTGGGTGCGACGTTGTACCGATGGGTGCCGTAGATCCTCCCACAGTGGCCGGAGAGGACGTCCGCCGTAGGATGCGGGGGGACAGGTGCGGCAGCGGCTTGATCGGGAGCAGTAGACCAACGTGAGCAGCGAGAACTCTTCGGCGGACGACGTGCAGCGGGTGTGGGACGTCGTCGTGGTGGGCGCGGGACCCGCGGGGGCCTCGGCCGCCTACGCGGCGGCGGTCGCGGGACGGCGCGTGCTGTTGCTGGAGAAGGCGGAGCTGCCGCGTTACAAGACGTGTGGCGGCGGCATCATCGGCCCCTCGCGCGATGCCCTGCCACCCGGCTTCGAGCTGCCGTTGCGGGACCGGGTGCACGCGGTGACGTTCTCGCACAACGGCCGCTTCGCCCGCACCCGTCGCTCCAGGCAGATGCTGTTCGGACTGATCAACCGGCCCGAGTTCGACCAGCAGCTGGTCGAGCACGCGCAGAAGGCGGGCGCGGAGCTGCGGACGGGCGTCACCGTCCAGCGGGTCGAGCAGCACGGCTCGTCCGTGCCCGACCGGCGCACGGTGGCGGTGGTCCTGCAGGGCGGTGAGACGGTGCTCGCGCGGGCGGTCGTCGGGGCCGACGGCAGCGCCAGTCGCATAGGAGCCCATGTCGGGGTGAAGCTCGACCAGGTGGACCTCGGCCTGGAGGTGGAGATCCCGGTGCCGGAGACGGTCGCCGAGGACTGGCAGGGACGGGTGCTGATCGACTGGGGGCCGATGCCCGGCAGCTACGGCTGGGTCTTCCCCAAGGGCGACACGCTCACGGTCGGTGTGATCTCCGCGCGCGGTGAAGGCGCCGCGACCAAGAGGTACCTGGAGGACTTCATCGGCAGGCTCGGTCTCGCCGGTTTCGAGCCGAGCATCTCCTCCGGCCACCTGACCCGCTGCCGCGCCGACGACTCCCCGCTGTCGCGTGGGCGGGTGCTGGTCTGCGGGGACGCGGCGGGGCTGCTGGAGCCGTGGACCCGCGAGGGCATCTCGTTCGCGCTGCGTTCCGGCCGGCTGGCGGGGGAGTGGGCGGTCCGGATCGCGGAGGCGCACGACGCGGTGGACGCCCGTCGGCAGGCCCTGAACTACGCGTTCGCGATCAAGGCCGGGCTCGGCGTCGAGATGAGCGTCGGGAAGCGGCTGCTGATCGCGTTCGAGCGGCGGCCCGGTCTGTTCCATGCAGGGCTGACCGGTATCCGCCCGGTCTGGAAGGCGTTCATGGACATCACCCGCGGCGCGACGTCGCTGGGCGAGATCGTCCGCACCCGTCCGATGGCCCAGCGTGCGCTGACCGCGCTGGACCGGCGGCAGTCCGGCCCCACCGGCGACGTCAGCCCGTGACCGTGATGCGGAAGACGGGGTGGTCGGGGGCGATCCGGCGCAGGTCGGCGTCCGGCGAGTCGGGGCCGACGCCGTTGAAGAAGACGCCGACCTCGGCCTTCCAGCGCTTGAGGTAGGCGCGCAGCAGCGGGACCTTGTCGTCACCGGTGACCTCGGTCGCGGTGAACGCGGCCACGGTCTTGCCGAGGTGCAGTTCGCCGCCGCCGGCCGCGCGCATGTTGTGCGTCCACTGCACGTGACCGCGAGGGGCGACCAGGTACTGCTGTCCGTCCACGGTCAGCAGGTTGACGGGGGTGGTCCGCCACTCGCCGCTCTTGCGGCCGCGGACCGCCAGGACCCGGGAGCCCCAGACGCTGATGCCCCGGCGGGTCATCCACGCCACGGCACGGTTCAGAACGTTGACGGTGAACCAGCCGGGCTTCTGGACGTGCGTGGTCATGAGGACTCCCGAAGAACCAGAAGAGCGTCGCTCTCTTTTGTGAGCACTGCTCTCGCCTGATAGAAAGCCTGCCCTGGATCGACGTCTAAAGCAAGAGCGCTGCTCTCTTTTTTGTTCATCGCTCTTGTTTGTGTGCAGCGCTCTCGCCTCATGGGACACTCGTCCCATGAGCAGCACCGCACACGGCGCCCGAGCCCGCGCCAGGATCGAAGTCACCGCGGCCATCAAGGACGAGGCGCGCAGACAGCTCGCGGCCGAAGGTGCCGCCAAGCTCTCGCTGCGTGCCGTGGCCCGCGAACTCGGCATGGTCTCCTCCGCGCTGTACCGCTACTTCCCCAGCCGCGACGACCTGCTCACCGCACTCATCATCGACGCCTACGACTCTCTCGGCGAGACCGCGGAGCAGGCGCATGCCGCTGCCGCCGACGCCGGGCCCGTCCGACGCTGGTCGGCTGTGTGCGAGGCGGTGCGCGTGTGGGCGCTCGAGCATCCGCACGAGTACGCGCTGGTCTACGGATCGCCGGTTCCGGGCTACACCGCGCCGGAGTCCACCGTCCCGGCCGCTTCCCGTGTCGGCCTCGTCCTCATCGCCATCCTGCGCGACGCCCACCAGGCCTCCGGCCTGGCCGAGCCCACGCCACTGCCCGCGGAGCTGCGGTCCGAGGCCGACCGGATGACCGCCGACCTCGCCCCCGACCTCCCGCCCGAGACGGTCCCGGCACTCGTCGCGGCCTGGGCCCAGCTCGGCGGACTGATCGGCTTCGAGCTGTTCGGGCAGTTCAACCGGGTGGTGGAGGACCGCGAGCCGTTCTTCCGGCACGCGGTGACCCGACTCGCCCACGGGGTCGGACTGGTGGATCCGCCGTAAGGACGCGGCGCGCGGGCGGTCGGCGTACTTCACGGGGAGTATCCGTGAGCACCGCGCTCGGCCGACGCCGCCGGTGGTCCCGGCGTCTAGCGTTGCGGTCATGGACGTGGAACGCGTACGCGGGGGCGGCCCGCCGCGGTGGTGGCGGCACGGGCCGCCGTGGCTGGACCGCTGGGACGACGGGGAACGGCGTCCCCGGTGGCCGTGGCGGTCCACCGCGCTGTTCACCGTGTTCGTGCTCGTCGGGTCGAACTACGCGGCCGCCCAGCAGGCCGGCGAGCGAGCCTCCCTCGACGCCTTCGCGCGTGTCCTGCTGGTCCTGGCATCGGGCCTGCTGCTGTGGCGGTGGCGGCAGCCGGTGCTCGTCGTGTTCGGCACGGCGACGGCCGCCATGCTCTACCTGGGCGCGGGCTACCCGTACGGGCCCGTCTTCCTGGCGGTCGCGCTGGCCTGCTTCAACGCCGTCGTCACCGGGCACCGCCGGTCCGCCTGGGCCGCGCTGGGGGTGCTCTGGGCCGGGCATGTGCTGGTCGCGCACTGGCTGTACCGGTGGCTGCCGCCGGCCGGAGACCTGGCCGCCTCATGGGGACAGGAGGTCGTGGTCGCCACCTGGACGGTGCTGATCCTCGCGGTGTCGGAACTCGCCCGCACCCGGCGCGAGCAGTGGGCCCGTGAGCGGGCCGAGCGCGCGCAGGCGGCGCGGCGGCGGGCGGACGAGGAGCGGCTGCGGATCGCCCGTGAACTGCACGACGTCCTCGCGCACAGCATCTCGGTCATCAACGTGCAGGCGGGCGTCGGCCTCGCGCTCCTCGACGCCGACCCGGAGCAGGCCCGCACGGCGCTCACCACCATCAAGGCCGCGAGCAAGGAGGCGCTCGGCGAGGTCCGCCAGGTGCTCGACACGCTGCGCACCCCGGGGGACGCGCCGCGCGCACCGGCGCCCGGCCTCGACCGGCTCCCCGAACTGGTGGAACAGGCGGCGGGCGCGGGTCTCACCGTCGACGTCGAAGGGGAGCCGCCCCGGCTCGCCCCCGGCACGGACCTCGCCGCGTTCCGGATCGTCCAGGAGGCCCTCACCAACGTCGTACGGCACTCCGGTTCACGGCACGCGCGGGTGCGGCTCGATCACGACGAAGGAGCGCTGCGGCTGCGTATCGACGACGACGGACCAGCGACCGGCGCCGACGCGGGCGGCAGCGGCAACGGTCTGGCCGGAATGCGGGAGCGGGCCGCCGCGCTGGGTGGCACGATCGAGGCGGGCCCGCGGGCCGACGGAGGATTCCGGGTGCTGGCCGTGCTGCCGGCGAAGGCCAAGCACAAGGAGGACGACCGGTGATCCGCGTACTGCTCGCCGACGACCAGTCACTGGTGCGGGCCGGTTTCCGGGCGCTGCTCGACGCACAGCCGGACATCGACGTGGCGGGGGAGGCCGCCGACGGCGAGGAAGCGCTGCGCGGGGTGCGCGAACTGCGCCCCGACGTCGTGCTGATGGACATCCGCATGCCGCTGCTGGACGGCCTCGCCGCCACCCGGCGCATCACCGAGGACGCCGCGCTGAGCCAGGTCAAGGTGGTCATGCTCACCACCTTCGAACTCGACGAGTACGTCTTCGAGGCGATCCGTTCGGGCGCCTCCGGCTTCCTGGTCAAGGACACCGAGCCGGAGGAACTCCTGCGCGCCGTACGGTCCGTGGTCGGGGGCGACGCACTGCTCTCGCCGGGCGTGACCCGCCGCCTGATCGCCGAGTTCGCCGCCCGCTCCAAGGAACCGGCGGCCGCCGACGCCCTCGTCCAGCTCACCGAGCGGGAACGCGAGGTGATGGCCCTGGTCGGCATCGGCCTGTCCAACGACGAGATCGCCCGCCGCCTGTTCGTCAGCCCGCTCACCGCGAAGACCCATGTCAGCCGCACGATGGTCAAGCTGGGAGCCCGCGACCGGGCCCAACTCGTCGTGCTGGCCTACGAGTCGGGGTTGGTGCGGCCGGGGTGGCTGGGCTGAGGACGCCCCGGCCGGAAACGGACCAGCACGCTGACCACCCGGGCGAGGAAGAGGAGGGGTGCGAGCACCATGGCGGCGTGGAGCAGCAGCAGCTCCACGGTGGACGGCAGCGCGAACAGCAGCGCCGGACCCGCGATCGCCCCGAAGACGACCGCCGCCGCGAACACCGCGCTGAACAGCGCGTAGCCGATCTCGACGGTGATCGCGTCCCGCTCCGTCTGACCGCGCCGTCCCCCGTAACGCTCCATCCCGGAAGTCTCACAGGCGTGGGGCCGCGGGGGCGGGCCAGGCCCCCNCGCGAACACCGCGCTGAACAGCGCGTAGCCGATCTCGACGGTGATCGCGTCCCGCTCCGTCTGACCGCGCCGTCCCCCGTAACGCTCCATCCCGGAAGTCTCACAGGCGTGTGCCCGGCGGGGCAAGCAGGCCCCGCCGGGCACACGGCGTCGGAGACGGCCCCCTAGTCGCGTACGGTGACGCGCTCCGTCTCCTTCACAGTGGACTTGGCGACCACGACGGACTGCCGCGCGCGACGCGTCGGCCGCAGACCGGTGAGGGTGATCAGGAGGCCGGCCGCGGCGACCACGGTCACCACGACCAGTCCGGGCCGGTAGCTGTCCAGGACGGCCTGCGGGGTGGCGTTCTCGGGCGCGCCCGCGGTCACCACGGCGGTGACGATGGCCAGGAAGATCGCGCCGCCGACCTGGACGGAGGTGTTGAGCAGGCCGGAGACCATGCCCTGCTCGTGGTCCTCGACGCCGTTGGTGGCCTGGATGTTGAGGGACGGGAAGACCAGTGCGCAGGCGGCGCCGATGAGCAGCATCGACGGCAGGATGACCGCCGCGTACACCGGGTCGAGGTCGACCCGCAGGAACAGCGCGTACCCGACGACCATCAGCGCGAAGCCCGCCGCGATCAGCCGCTGGGTGCCGTAACGGTCGACGATCGAGCCGACCTTCGTCGAGGACAGTGCCACCAGCGCGCCCGCGGGCAGGAAGGCGAGCGCGGTGTGCAGTGCCGACCAGCCGAGCAGGGACTGCATGTAGAGCGTCACCAGGAACTGGAAGCCGACGTACGACCCGAAGAACGCCATCGCGCCGAGCTGGGCGCGGATCTGGGTGCCGGACCGCAGCACGCCGAGTCGGATCAGCGGGCCCGCCGAGCGCCGCTCGACCAGGACAAACACCGTGAGCAGGACGGCGACGGCGAGGAAGGAGGACAGCGTGCGGGCCGAGGTCCAGCCGACCTCCGGGGCCTGTACGACGGTGAACACCAGCAGCAGCATCGAGGCGGTGCCGAGGACGGCGCCGGGGATGTCGTACCCGTTGTGGTCCTTCTCCCGGGCGCTGCGCGGCAGCAGCTTCAGGCCGGCGGCCAGGGCGATCAGGGCGATGGGGGCGGGCAGCAGCATGGTCAGGCGCCAACTGGCCTCGGTGAGCAGGCCGGACAGCACCAGACCCATGGAGAAGCCGGTGGCGGCGCAGGTGGTGTAGATGGACAGGGCGCGGTTGCGCAGCGGGCCCTGCGGGAACGTCGTGGTGATGATCGACAGGCCGGCGGGGGCGGTGAAGGCCGCGCTCAGGCCCTTGATGAAGCGGCTGGCGATCAGCAGCGGGCCCGAGTCGACGAGGCCGCCGAGCAGTGAGGCGAGGGCGAAGACGCCGAGGGCGATCAGGAAGACCTGGCGTCGGCCCAGCAGGTCGGCGGCCCGTCCGCCGAGGAGCAGCAGGCCGCCGTAGCCCAGGATGTAGCCGCTGACGATCCATTGCAGCGTCGAGGTGGACAGGCCGAGGTCGGTGCCGATGGACGGCAGGGCGACGCCGACCATCGACACGTCCAGGGCGTCCAGGAACATCGCGGCGCACAGGACCAGCAGAGTGCCCCACAACCGGGGCGTCCAACGCCCTTCGGGCGCGGGTGTGGTGAGCGGAGAGGTCATGCCGGAGACACTACATGCGCATGCATCGAATGCAAGCGCATTTAATTCCCGTGCAATAAACTCGTTCCTCTGCTACGGTGCGCTCATGGCGGCGAAGAAGGCCGAGCAGACGCTCGCGGACCAGTGGCGGGACATCCTGGCGCTGCACGCGCGCACCCAGTGCGAACTCGACCGCGCACTGCACCAACACGGCCTGTGCGGCAGCGACTTCGAGGTGCTCGACGTCCTCGCCGAACAGCGCGCGGACGGCGTCTGTTCCTACCGCGTCCAGGAGATCTCCGAGCGCGTCCACCTCAGCCAGAGCGCCCTGTCCCGACTGGTCGCCAGGCTGGAGAAGGACGGTCTCGTCGAACGCGGGATGTGCGCGGAGGACCGGCGCGGCGTCCGCGTGGCCCTCACGCCGAAGGGCCGCGCGCTGCACGGCGACGTGCTGCCCCTGCAGCGCGCGGTACTGACGAAGATGCTGGCCGCCGGCTGAGCCGCACCCCGGCTCACCCGACGGCGGACTTCTCCCGCCACAGCTGTGCGACCGAGGCGTCCCCGGACACGGCCGGGAACGGCAGCCGGTTCCACAACGACAGATACAACTGCGCGGCGGGCCCGGCCACTTCACAGTCGGCCTCCCCGGTGTCGCCCCGCTCGGCAGCCGGCGGCTCCTGAGTCAGTCGTACGGTCCACAGCGCACCGTCGACGTCCGTCGCCCGCACCCGCAGCACGCGGGGTTCCTCGGTGCGCACCCTGCTCTTGGCGCGGGCGTGGAACCCGCGCAGCAGCTCGTCGACGCCGTCCACCGCGAAGCCGCCGGCGATCTCGCCCGGGGCGCCGCCCCTGGCCGCCTCGGCGTCGATCCGGTGCACGGCCGTCTCGTGCGCCTGCCGCCGGGCCCAGAACGCCAGCGGCGAGGGCGCGGGCAGGAAGTGCCAGCACCGGACGTCGGGGGAGGCGGAGCGCAGGGTGTCGACGAGCCGTTCGTGGCCTTCCCGGAACCAGGCCAGCAGCTCGGCGCCGTCGAGATCGGGCGACTCTTCCATGGGGTGGTACGAGGTGTGTCCCTCGGCGACGAACGCCGTCGCCCAGCGGTGCACCATGCCCGTGTGCCCCAGCAGGTCCGCCACCTGCCACCCCGGGCAGGTCGGCACCTTGGCACCGGTCCCGGCCTCCTCGGCGGCGGTGGCCAGCAGCCGGCCCTCTCGGTCAAGTGTCGCGATGAACTCGGCAGTCTCCATGGGGGGAGTGTGCCGGATGGAGTGCGTTCCAAGGGAAGGGATTTACGCGCGGCAGCCGCGGCCCGATGCCGATGCCCGGGTGAAGCGACCGTGCCGGGCCGCGGACACGTGTCATCAGCCTGTCGCCGCCCGGCGCATGACGAATCCGATCACCGCGGCGACCGCCGCCAGCACGGCGACGCTGGTGAGAGCGATCGGCAGGGAGAACCAGTCGGCCATGAAGCCGATGGCGGGCGGGCCGAGGAGCATGCCGCCGTAGCCGAGGGTGGAGGCGACGGCGACACCGGTGGGGCCTGCCAGGGCCCCGGCGCGTTCCACGGCGACCGGGAAGATGTTGGCGAGACCGAGTCCGGTGACGGCGAAGCCCAGGAGCACCATCCACACCTGCGGGGCGAGGGAGCCCAGCACCATGCCCACGGCCGCGGTGGCACCGCCCGCGACCACGGTCGGCGTCCGGCCGAGACGCTGGAGGAGCGTGCTGCCGGTCAGCCGGCCGACGGTCATCGCCAGCGCGAAAGACGAGTACCCCGCGGCCGCGATGCCGGGGGACGCGTCGAGGTCCTGCTGCAGGTGCAGGGCGCCCCAGTCGGCCAGGGCGCCCTCGCCGTACGCGGTGCACAGCGCGATCAGACCGAAGACCAGGACCGGTCCGCGGGTACGGCCGTCGAGGCGGACACCGGCGGGCTTCTCCCGCCGAACGTGCTCCGGTGGGACCGGAGGTTCGATGCGCAGCAGGGTGGGGCCGGCCGCGGCGGTCACCAGCAGGCCGACGACGGTCAGGCCGAGCAGGTGTTCGGTGGGGGAGAGGTGGTCGGCGACCAGTCCGCCGAGGCCCGCGCCGATCATGCCGCCGAGACTGAAGGCGGCGTGGAAGCTGGGCATGATCGGTCGCCGCAGGGCGGCCACCAGGTCGACGGCCGCACTGTTGAAGGCCACGTTGATCCCGCCGTACGCCGCGCCGAACACCAGCAGTACGGCGGCGAGCGCGGCCGCGGAGTGGGTGAGCGGGGGCAGCGCGACGCTCAGGGAAAGGAGGACTGCGCAGACGACGGTGACCCGGTGGTTGCCGTAGCGGCGGCAGAGGCGGCCGGTGAGGATCATCGTGATGACCGCGCCGGCGGAGACGCCCAGGAGAGCGAGGCCGAGGGTGCTGGCGGAGGCGTCGGTCTGCTCCTTGATGGCGGGGATGCGGACGACCCAGCCGGCGAAGACGAAGCCGTCGAGGGCGAAGAAGGCGGTGAGGACGACGCGGAGCCGGATGAGGGTGTTGCCCGGCACGACGTTGTGCGTTCGGGCTTTGTTTATTTGCGGCACAAATTCAGGCTAGGTGGGCACCGGGGAGAGGGCAAGGGAGCGTGGCGGCGACGGTAGGGGATGCCTCGCCGGAGTCTGAGCCGGGCCGCAGTCCGAGTCCGAGCCGTGGCTGGAGACGGGTCGCAGCCGGAGCCGGAGCCGGAGCCCGACCCGCAGCCACAGCCGTAGCCGCGGCCGCAGCCGGAGGGGCCTGGCGGGAGCCTGAGGCCGAGGCCGAGTCGGGCCGCAGCCGGAGCCGGGCCTCAGTCCGAGTCCGAGCTGCAGCTGGAGTCGGGCCCCAGCCGCGGCCGCGGCCGGAGGAGTCTGGCGGGACCTAGCCCGAGCCCGACTCGGGCCGCAGCCCTCGAGCCCGGATCCGCAGACGGAGGGCCTGGCGGGAGTCCGAGCCGTGTCGGGCCGCAGCCAGAGCCAGAGCCAGGGCCAGAGCCGGAATCGCAGCCGCGCAGCCGGAGCCCTGCCGCAGCCCGAGCCCGAGCCCGAGCCCCTGGCGCGGCCGCGCCAGTGCCTCGCCGG
This sequence comes from Streptomyces sp. Q2, assembly GCF_056820935.1. Lineage (NCBI taxonomy): Bacteria > Bacillati > Actinomycetota > Actinomycetes > Kitasatosporales > Streptomycetaceae > Streptomyces > Streptomyces sp. Q2. The sequence goes on from NZ_JBXEJE010000007.1 coordinate 18,919, forward strand.
CGGGAAGAGCGAGGTGACGATCCCGGGCGGCGAGCAGGCGGCCAGTGATCAGGTCCGGCTCACTGTTCCCGCCCGCAGCGACCTGGTCGTCAGCCTGTACTTCCCGGGTCGGCTCACCCACATCAGCCAGCACTGGATGGGCCTCCAGACCGTCTACTGGACGCCCGACGGCGGCGGCGACCATGCCTCGGACGCGGCCGGGGACGCCTTCACCCGGACCGACTCCGCCTTCCCCTTCCTGACCGGAGTCGACGTACAGGGTGGAAGCACGGCGGGAGCCGTGGTGGCGCTCGGCGACTCCATCACCGACGGCGCGGCCTCCACGTCGAACGCCAACCGGCGCTGGCCCGACTATCTGGCCGGGCGGCTGGCGGCCTGCTCGTCCACCGCCGGGGTGCTGAACGAGGGCATCAGCGGCAACCGGATCACGGCCGGCGTGGCGACCTTCACGGTCACCCTCACGAAGGCCACCGGCGCGCTGATCTCCCGGGTGCCGGTGAGCGCGTCCTACCGGACCGGCGGCACGCGCGGTTCGGCGTTGGCGAGCGTCCGGCTGATGGCGGGCACCGGCGTGGGGGACTCCTACCGCACCGCCTCCGTGGGGACTCCTACCGCACCGCCTCCTTCAACGACGCGGTCTTCGGCCAGTCGGGCGACGCGATCGCCATCGAGGGAGCGGGCGCCGACCTGTGGAGCGGCACCAACGAGTCGGCACGGTCTACCGGGCCGCCGCCTTCGGGGCCTGTGCGACCGCCACGGTCCAGGTCACCTCGCAGGACACCACCGGCGGCTGGGCCCGCGCCGGACTGATCGTCCGCAACGACCTCTCCGAGAACGGCTCGGCCGGTTACGTCAATCTGGCGGTGACTGCGTCCAACGGCTGCGCGCTGTCCTGGGACTCCGACGGCAACGGCCAGTTCGACGCCATCGAACTGACCGGTTCCCTGGCCGCCCCGGTGCATCTGCGGCTGACGCGCTCCGGCACCACGTACACCGGTGAATGCAGCCGTGACGGCGTCTCCTGGACCAAGGTCGGCACCGCCACACCGGGCGGCGTCGCCGACACCCAGGACATCGGCGTCTTCATGACGGCCGCCAACGGCTGGACCGACACCCGCGGGATCGCCGGTTTCGAGGACTTCTCCGTCGACTGAGCGGACGGACGGACGGAGGGGCGGGCGGACGGGTCCGCGCCGGAGCCGCATCACGCCTTTCCGGCCCGGCCGTCGCCGTACGGCCGCTCGCCCGGTCACACCTGCTCGTCACGGACGTCGGCCGCCCACGTGGTCGCCTGCGGCATGAACGCGTTCTGCGCCGCGTACGCCGCCATGCGGGCGTTCCGCGCCTGGGCTTCCGGGCCGTCCGGCAGGTGGTAGTCCTCGCCCGCCCGCGCGGAAGCGGTCTGCGTGCTCGTGGCGGCCGCCAGCCGCCGGCGCACGTACCGGTCGAGCGCGTCGGGCACCTCGGCCGGTGCCGCACCCGCCAGGGTGTCGCCGAGCACGGCCGCGTCCAGGATCGCCTGGGCCGCGCCCTGGGCCTGGAACGGCACCATCGCGTGGGCGCTGTCGCCCAGCAGGGTCACTCGCCCGACGTTCCACCGCGTGAGCGGAACCCGGGTGTGGATGCCGTAGCGGAACACCTGGCCCGCGCGTTCGAGGACGGTGAGCACCCGGGAGTCCCAGCCGTCGAACTCGCGCAGTTGCTCTCCCGGTTCCGCCCGGGCGGTCCACGACTCCTGCCCCGTCCGCGCGCGGAACACGGCCACGACGTTGAGCAGTTCGCCACGGCGCACCCGGTAGTGGACGAAGTGCCGGTCGGGTCCGAGCCAGACCCCGGTGTCCGGCAGCTCCAGATCGGCCACCTCGTCGGCCGGGAGCAGCGCGCGGTAGGCGGCGGTCTTCGAGAAGATCGCCTCGTCCTCGCCGAAGAGCCACTGGCGGGCCGCGGACCGTACCCCCTCCGCGGCCACGACCAGGTCCGCCCGCAGGCGCTCGCCGCTCGCCGTCGTCACGTGGGCGGACTCGTCGTCCTGGTCGATTCCCGCGACCTGGGTGTTGAGGCGCATCGACCGGGGTGGCACCGCGGCGGCCAGCGCATGCTGCAGATCGGCCCGGTGGAGTTGCAGGTAGGGCGCTCCGAACGCGTCCTCGGCCTCGCGGCCCAGCGTGTGGCGGCAGATCTCGGCTCCGTCGGACCAGGTGCGGAAGCTGATGTGAGAGGGACGGGCGGCCCGTGCGGCGACCGCGTCGAGCAGGTCCAGTCGGCGCAGCACGCGCGTGGCGTGGGGCGCGAGTTGGATTCCGGCTCCGACCTCGGTGAGCCGCGGCGTCTGCTCGACCAGCGTGACCTCGTGGCCGGCCCGGCGCAGGCTCAGTGTCGCCGCCAGCCCACCGATGCCCGCACCCACGACGATCGCCCTCATGCCACGACCTCACTTCGCCCCGCTCACGTGCCCGCGCCCTGACGGGCGACCTGGCCGAACCCGAGGGGATCGGTCGTTCCCGACCTGCTCGCGACCGTCAGCCGGGGCAGGGTATCGAACGGAACCGCACCGCTGTACGGGGCGTTTCGGCCCACGTCGTGCGTGGTGAACCCGCGGCGGCCGCGCCGTCGCACGGCCGGGGGAGGGGCTCAGCGACGCAGGTAACCGAGTTCGGGGAAGTGGCGCTGGTAGGCGTCCAGCAGGCGTTCCGCCACGGCGTACGAGTCGATCAGCGGATGGATGGTCAGCGCCTTGACCGCGTGGGCGCGCTCGCCGGTGCCGGCGGCGTGGATGACCGCACGTTCGACCGCCTTCACCGAGCACACCAGGCCCGTGCCGTGGTCGGGCAGGGGGGCGCCGGAGATGGGGCGGGCGCCGTTGGCGTCCACGTGGCAGGGGACCTCGATGACGGCGTCGTCGTCCAGGACGGGGATCCGCCCGTGGTTGCGCACGTTGAGGACGAGGGTGGCGCGCTCGTCCCGGGCGATGGCCCGCATGAGGGCGAGGGCCACCTGCTCGTATCCGCCGGATTCCAGGTCGCAGGAGGCCCGTTCGCCCATGCCGACGGCGTCACGGTTCTCGGCCATGTACGTGGTCTCGCGCTCCAGGCGGGTGGCGTCCCACGCTTTCCAGGCGGCGCGGGGCACGGGCGGACCGCCGTCGGCGGTGCCCATGGCGTCGTAGAAGCGTTGCTGCTGGGAGTGGAGGAAGGCGCCGCGGGTCTGTTCGGCGGCCCGCGCCGAGTCGACCGACTCGCGGTGGAAGTAGTAGTAGTGCAGGTACTCGTTGGGCAGCACGCCGAGTGTGCGCAACAGGTCGGCGCCGAAGAGCTTGCCCTCCTCGAACGAGGTCAGCGCCGCCTCGTTCTCGAAAAGGGACGGCAGCAGGTCCCGGCCGTCGGCGTACAGGCCGCACAGCCAGCCCAGGTGGTTCAGGCCCACGTAGTCCAGGCGGACCCGGGCCGGGTCGGCGCCGAGCGCGCCGGCCACCCGGCGGCCGAGGCCCACCGGCGAGTCGCAGATCCCGATCACGCGGTCGCCGAGGTGGGCGGTCATGGCCTCGGTGACCATGCCGACGGGGTTGGTGAAGTTGATGACCCAGGCGTCGGGCGCCCGGGCGGCGATGCGGCGGGCGATGGCGACGGCGACCGGGACGGTGCGCAGCCCGAAGGAGATGCCGCCCGCGCCGACGGTCTCCTGGCCCAGCACGCCTTCCTCCAGGGCGATCCGCTCGTCCGCCGCTCGTCCGGCGAGCCCGCCGACGCGGATGGCCGAGAACACGAAGTCGGCTCCGGTGACGGCCTCGTCGAGGTTTGTGGTGACGGTGACGACGGGCGGGTCGCGGTGCCCGGCGGACTGGTCGACGAGGACCTTGCGGATGGTCGCCAGCCGCGAGGGGTCCAGGTCGTACAGGGTCACCTCGGTGACGCGCCCTTGGCCGTGATCGCCCAGAAGCGCCCGGTAGACCAGCGGGACCCGGAATCCGCCGCCCCCCAGGATGGTGAGTCTCATACGTCGACCACCTCGACTCCCGCCTCGCGCAGTCGGGCACAGGTCTTCTCGTCGGCGCCGGAGTTGGTCACCACGACGTCGAGTTCCTGCGGCCCGCACACCCGGGCCATTCCGGTACCGGGGAACTTGCCGGCGTCCGCCAGCAGGACCACCTGGGCGCTGGCGGCGATCATCGCCCGCTTGACGGGCACCTCGACGGCGGTGGTGTCCAGCACCTGGCCGTCGGGACGGACCCCGCTGGTGCCGAGGAACAGCCGGTCGGCGTGGATCTGCCGCAGGTTGTCCTCGGTGAGGAAGCCCACCAGCGAGCGATAGTCGCGCCGGACCACACCGCCCAGCAGGATCAGCTGGACGTCCCTGTCGTCCTGGAGCTCCTCGTAGACGGCCAGGTTGCTGGTGATCACGGTCAGGGACCGCCCGTGCAGATGGCGGGCGACCCGGTGAGCGGTGGTGCCAATGTCGAGCAGGACCGTCTCACCGTCCTTGACGAGTTCTGCGCACCAGGCGGCCAGGGCGTCCTTGGCCTCGACGCGGACAGCGGCCACGTCGGCGAACGGGTCGTCCTCGCCGAGGAGTGGAGCGGCGCCGCCGTAGACGCGTTTGAGCAGGCCCTCGTCCTCCAGTTGCACGAGGTCACGCCGGATCGTGGCCTGACTCGCTCCGACCTTCTCGGCCAGGGAGGTCACGCTGGTGGGACCGGCGGCGCGCAGGACGCGGAGGATCAGCTCATGTCTGCGGTCAGGGAGCATGCCGCTGACCATACTCGTCGGCCCGCCAAACTCAAGCAAAGTCGCGCATGAATGTCTCGATCACTGCTTGACTCTTGTCAAAACCGCTCACCGGGTGCACTCTCTTGCGTAATTCGAGCCGGGTTCGGGCCCCACTCCGGTCGGTCGAAGCGGATCAACGGCGCTTTTCGCCGCCACTCACGCGTCGGCACCGTCTGAGAAGACCACGTCACACGTTCCGGCCGGCGAGGTGCGCTCGCCGGTCACCGTCCCTCTTCAGCCATCCGGGCCCCGCTGTCCCCGCCCTCGCCCATGACTCACAGGTCCCAGCCGGACACGCCGAACACGCCCAACACCAGGAGAAGACCGTGGACCTTTCCCGCAGACGATTCCTTCAGGCCGCCGTACTGACGGCCGCCACGGCAGGTGCCACCGCGGCGTGCGGCGGCGGCGCCACGACGAGCGGCAGCAAGAACGACAAGAACCTGAGCCTCTGGTACTGGTCCGGCGGCCTGAGCGACAAGGTCGTCGCGGACGCCAAGAAGCACTTCTCCGACATCAGCCTCAAGACCTCCGTGGTCGGCGGCGACTTCAAGACCAAGCTGCTCACCGGGCTGCGGGCCGCGCAGTCCGCCCCGGACATCACCGGCATCAAGGGCGAGGACATCGCCTCGTTCCTGCCCAACGCCAACCGCTTCATCGACCTGAAGACCCTCGGCGCGGACAAGGAGATCTCGCAGTACCTGTCGTGGAAGGTGAAGCAGGCAACCACTCAGGACGGCAAGCTCATCGGCCTCCCGATCGACGTCGGCCCGTGCGCCATGTTCTACCGCGAGGACCTCTTCGCGAAGGCGGGACTGCCCACCGACCCCGCCAAGGTCTCCTCCGAACTGTCCACGTGGGACGCCTACTTCCAGGCCGGCGTCGAGTTGCACAAGGCCGAACCGAAGACCTTCCTGATCAACAACATCGGTTCGGTCTTCTCGATGATCGTCGGCCAGAACATCCACCGGTTCATCGACGAGAGCAACAAGTTCATCGGCGACCAGGACCACATCCGCGCCGCCTGGACCACCGCCGTGAAGCCCTACACCCTCGGCATCGACGCCAAGATCAACGACAACACGTGGAACGCCGCCGTCAGCGGCGGCACCCTGGGCACCGAGATCGGCGCCGCCTGGCACGCGCTGGACATCACGAGCGCCGCCCCGGACACCAAGGGCAAGTGGCGGGTGGCGAACCTGCCGGGCGGGCCGTCCAACCTCGGCGGATCCTTCCTGGCCATCCCCGCGACCAGCGGCAACCCCGAAGAGGCCTTCAAGATCATCAGCTGGATCCTCAGCCCGGAGAACCAGGCGCGCGGCTTCACCGACGCGGCGTTGTTCCCGACCGCCCCGGCCGCGTACCTGCTGCCCGCGCTGACCGGAGGCGACGCCTTCTTCGGCGGCCAGAAGACCATCGAGATCTTCGCTCCGGCGGCCGAGGACGTCCCCGCCGCCTACGAGGCCCCGGCCGACTCGGCGGTCTCGGCGCCCTTCTACAGCGAGCTGACCAGCATCGAGGCGAAGGGCAAGGACCCCGACGACGCCTGGAAGGACGCGGTCAGCCAGGCCAAGCAGATCGCCCAGCGTCAGGGAGTGAAGTGACATGTCGTCAAGCCCGGTAGCCGGTCCGGCCGCGACCGGATCGTCCTCCGGATCCGACGCCGGGGCCGCCGGCCGGCCCGGCCAGGACCGCCCACCCGGTCCGGGCCGGCCTGTCCGCCGGGTCCGGCCGGTGCCGGCCGGACCCCGGCGCGCGCCACGACGGCGGGCCGCCAGGTACTGGCCGCAGTACCTGGCCATCTCGCCGTACTACCTGCTCTTCTCGGTCTTCATGCTCTTCCCGGTGCTCTACACCGTGTTCCTGGCGTTCCAGAAGTGGGACGGCATCGGTCAGATGCAGTTCGTCGGGTTCCAGCAGTTCCGCTTCCTGTGGGACGACCCGGTCTTCTGGCTGTCCATCCGCAACACCCTGGTCATCTGGGTGCTGTCGACCGTGCCGATGCTCTTCCTCGCGCTGGTGCTCGCGGTGCTGGTGAACTCCACCAAGCGACTCACGGCGTTCTACCGGGTCGCCCTGTTCATCCCCAGCATCACCTCACTGGTGGCCATCGCGATCTTCTTCGGCGCGGTCTTCAGCAACAACTTCGGCCTGATCAACGCCATTCTCAAGTCGCTGCACCTGTCGGCGGTGCCATGGATGAGCAACGAGTGGACGATCAAGCTGGTGATCGCCACGCTGATGACCTGGCAGTGGACCGGCTACAACGCGATCATCTACCTGGCCGGCCTCCAGGCCATCCCCTCGGAGCTCTACGAGGCCGCCAAGATGGACGGGGCGGGCCCGGTACGGATCTTCTTCTCGCTCACGATCCCGCTGCTGCGGCCCATCATCCTGTTCACCGTGGTGATCTCCACCGTCACCGGCCTGCAGAGCTTCACCGAACCACAGGTGCTCTTCGGCAGCGAGGCGGCCACCAACCCCAACTCCGGCGGACCGGGCCAGGCGGGCCTGACCACGTTGCTGTACTTCTACCACCAGGCCTTCGACAACAACGACTTCGGTTACGGGGCCGCGATCGTCTGGGCCTTCTTCCTGCTGATCCTGCTCATCGTCACCGTCAACTGGCGCCTGGTGCAGCGAAAGGAGCGACGGCCGTGAACAGCCGGAACCGCAACCGCGTCCGGGGACTGGGCGTCCATGTCGTCCTGATGACCGGTGTCGTCATCTCGGTGTTCCCGTTCTACTGGATCGTCGTCATGGCGACGAACACCTCGCAGGACATCTACAGCTACCCGCCGAAACTGTGGTTCGGTTCCCACCTGGGGACCAACATCCAGCACCTGTTCGCCAAGATGGACTTCTTCGGGTCGCTGTTCAACACGGCGATCGTCGCGGTCTGCACCACCTTGCTGGTGCTGTTCTTCGACTCCCTGGCCGCCTTCGCCTTCGCCAAGTACGACTTCCCCGCCAAGAAGTACCTGTTCGGCCTCCTGCTGTCGATGTACATCCTGCCGACCCAGCTGGCGATCATCCCGCAGTACGAGATCATGGTGCAGCTGGGCTGGCTGGGCACCCTCAAGGCGCTCATCGTGCCCGCCGCCGCCAACGCCTTCGGCATCTTCTGGATGCGTCAGTACACCAGCAGCAGCGTCCCCGACGAACTGCTGGACGCCGCCCGGATCGAGGGCGCCGGCTTCTTCCGCCTGTACTGGCACGTGGTGCTGCCGTGCGTCCGCCCCGCCCTGGCGTTCCTCGGCATCTACACCTTCATCGCCGCCTGGAACGACTACATCCTGCCGCTGGTGATGCTGGTCAACCCGGACCGCCTCACCCTCCAGGTGGCGCTGGCCCAGTTGTACGCCGGCCACTCCACCGACTACAGCATGGTGATGTCCGGGGTGCTGCTGTCGGTCATACCGCTGGTCCTGGTGTTCACCTTCTTCGCCCGCGGTTTCATCGCCGACGCCACCAAGGGGGCCCTGCGCTGAGGGCCGCGGTGGTCAGACCGGTCCTCGAGCGGACGATGCCCGGGCGCCGACCATCCAGCAGGCCGCGGTGAAGCGGACTTCTGTGGCCTGCACAAAGGGGTCGAAGGCGGCGCGGACCGTCTCGACGACCTGTGCGCGGGTCTGCTCGTCCGCCGCGGGCAGGACCTGACTGACCGGACCGAGTCGGGTGAAGTAGCCGACCAGCTCCCTCTCGGGCAGTGTGCAGACCACGTCGACAGGCCGGATGTCGATCCCGGTCCAGCCGCTCTCCTCCAGGATGCGGTGCACCCTGTCCGGGTCCGCGAAGGCGAACTGCCCCGGCTCGTCCGGTCGGCGGGCGGGGAGGTCCGGCAGCAACGGGGCCGCGGCGCGTTCCGCCGTCGTCATGAACGGATTCTCCGCGGGGCCGCGCCAGGCGACGAACCGGAGCCGGGCGTCGTCCTTCGCGGCACGCCGCAGGTTGGTGAAGGCCCGGACGAAGTCCGTGAAGAACATGACACCGAAGCGCGAGATGACGGTGTCGAAGCCGGCAGGCTCGAACACGTGATCCTGCGCGTCGGCACGGACGAAAGAGGCCTGGGTGCCCTCCCGCTCGGTGCGCGCCCGGGCGGCGGTGATCATCGGCTCGGAGATGTCGATGCCGACACAACGGCCCTGAGGGCCCAACAGCCGCGCGACGGCCAGCGTGGTGCCGCCCGTACCGCAGCCGACGTCGAGCACGTGGCTTGCGGGTTCGGCGCGTACCGCTTCGACGAGCAGGTCCTCGAAGGGCCTGAGCAGGTCGTCCAGAACCGTCTGGGCCTCGACCCAGGCGTGGGCGGCGGGCCCGTTCCAACGGGCCCTTTGTTCGTCCTCGGTCCTGCGCGTGCTGTCCATGATCGTCTCCTGTGCTTGTCCTGCCGGGGCGGAGATGACACCGTTCTACTTCAAGTCGACTTGAGGTCAAGAGGATGGCAGATCTGGACATCGCCGAGGTGGCGCACCGCGCCGGGCTTCCCGCCTCGACACTGCGTTTCTACGAGGAAAAGGGCCTGATCGCCTCGATCGGCAGGCGGGGCCTGCGCCGTCAGTACGATCCCGGCGTGCTGGAACGCCTGGCGCTGATCGCCGTGGGGCGCACCGCCGGTTTCTCGCTCGACGAGATCGCGCGCATGTTCGCGCCGGACGGACAGCCCCGCATCGACCGGCAGGTGCTCGCGGCCAAGGCGGACGAGTTGGACAGAACGATCCGCGAACTCGGCGTTCTGCGCGACTCCCTGCGGCACGCCGCCGCCTGCCCGGCACCGAGCCACATGGAATGCTCCACCTTCCGCCGCCTCCTCAGGGCCGCCGCGTCCCGCGCTGTCGCGGTGCCGAGGAGACGGACTCCGCGACCGCCGTGAAGCGGACGACCGGGCATCGGAACCCCACCGGACCGGGCCGGACCGACTGACCGCGTCGGGCGAGGCGACCCACTCCGCCTGCCGACCTCGCCGATCAGGAAACGTCGGCCACCGAGAAGATCCCCTGCCCGGTGATCCCGTACAGCACACCGCCCGCCAGCAGCGGCGGCACCGCACTCGGTGTCAGTTCCTCGAAGGAGCGGCCCGCCGTGTCGAAGGACGGGGCGGTGCGCCCGATCTCCTTGCCGGTGCGCGGATCGAGGGCCAGGATGCTGGTATCCGGCATCGTGACGTACAACCGGCCCTGATGGACGGCCGGTTCGCTGAAGACGCGCAGGTCGCGCGAGCTGGTCCACAGCGGCTTCCCGCGCTTCAGGTCGAGGGCGAGCAGGGTCTCGTTGCCGTAGTCGAAGATGTACATGGTGTCGCCGTGCACCAGCGGTGGTGCTTCCGGCTCCACGCTCCAGGGGAAGTCGACCCGGCGGGTCTTCCCGCTGCCGAGATCCTGGACGAAGAAGGCGGCGGAGACCCCGGTGTCGTCCTCCCAACGCGCGTAGTACGCCGTGTCGTCGTGGACCGTGGCCAGCCACAGATCCCCCTTCGGCGCCTCGACACTGCCCAGCGTCCTGCCGGTGTGGGCGTCGAGGCGGGCTATACCGCCGGAGCCGCCGCGCAGATCGGCGTAGAGGGTGCCCTCGGTCCCCGCGTGGAACGGGCTCGCCGAGGTGGAAGTGAGTTCGCGCCGCCACAGTTCCTCACCTGTGCCCGGCTCGTAGGCCGCATAGCGCGCGACGTCGGAGGGCCCGAGCTCGTCCAGTCGTACGAGCAGCACCCCGCTCAGGTACTCGAAGCCGCCCACCGGACCGTTCAGGTGCCACAACCGTTTCCCGGTCCTGCCGTCGAACGCGTCCACTCCTTCGGCGCGGTCCGCGCTGCTCACGAACACCACACCGTCATGGACGACGGGCTCGCGCAGCGAGAAGCCGTCGACCGTCTTCCCGCTCATGGGCTTCGTCCAGTCCACCCGGCCCGTCGAGGGGTTCAGCCGCGTCAGTGCGGCCTGTGCGGAGGAGCAGAAGACGCCGAGAGCGTCCGGTGTGCATGCCGGAGCGAAGGACATCGGCTCGTCCTCGTCCGGCTCCAGCGCGTTGTGCCACGGCCGCCAGCCCGGCGGTGCCGAACCCCGGGGCGTCGCCTCAGGGGCCGTCACCCGCTGCTCCGACTGGTCGGCCTCGCCGACCGTGCTCGCCGGGTCGTCGGCCACCACGGCGACCGAAGCCGCCACGGCCACGCCGAGGAGGGCCACGCCGACGACGCCGGTCCACAGCCTCTTCCCGCGGCGCTTCTTTTCGGCCGGCTCGGTCGGCCCGGCGTCTGCGGACGGCAACGTCGCCTGTCCCGACAACGGGGTCACCGTGATCCGGGACGACTGTGCACGGCCCTTCTCGTCGGGAAGGATTTCGGGCAGCCCGGCCAGTGCGTCCAGTACCTCGCCCGACGTCGGCCGGTTCTCCGGCTCCTTCGTCAGGCAGGCCGACACCAACGGGCGCAGCGGCTCGGGAAGTTCACCCAGATCGGCCTCGCTGTGCACGGTGTTGTACGCGGCGAGATACGCGTTCTCCGCCTCGAAGGGGCTGTGCCCGGTGGCCGCGTACACGAGTACCGCGCCCAGCGAGAAGACATCCACGGCGGGGCCGACCTCGCGGGGGCGGCTGAACTGCTCCGGCGCCATGAACGGCGGCGAGCCCATCACCATGCCGGTCTGGGTACGGACGTCACTGCTGGCCGCGCGCGAGATGCCGAAGTCGATGACGCGTACCGCCCCGTCGTCACCCTCGCCCTCCAGCAGGAGCACGTTGCTCGGCTTGAGATCCCGGTGCACGACCTCGGCCCGGTGGATCTCCCGCAGCGCCTCGGCCAGTTCGGTGCCGAGACGGCGCAGCGCCCGCCAGTCCAGCGGACCCGCCTCGTCGATCCGCTCGGCGAGCGTGCGGCCCGGGACGAACGCGGTTGCCATCCACGGCCGTTCCGCGTCCGGGTCGGCGTCCACGACCGGGGCGGTGAACGCGCCGCTGACCCGGCGCGCGGCCGCGATCTCCTGCCGGAACCTGGCCCGGAACTCGGCGTTGTCGGCATACCTGGTGTGCACGACCTTGACGGCGACGGCCCGCCCCGACGCCGATCTGCCGAGGTAGACGACGCCCATGCCGCCGGTCCCGATCCGCGATTCGATCCGGTAGCCGCCGACAGACCGCGGATCGTCCTCGCGCAGGGTCACCGTGTCTCCTTCACGACGTGTGCCCGGGACGGTGCCGATCCGGACCCTTCTGCCAGGGACCGCTCACTCTAGTGCCCGGTGGCCGGGCCTTCCGGCGTTGTCAGCGCATTGGAGGTGCCGCGTGCGCGAGCGGTGCCGGGCATGCCCGGGTCGGCGACGGCACCGGGCAGGAGGCGCGATGCGTCCACGGTGAAGCCGATCGCGGCCCCGTCGCCGGACCGGGCACCCGCGAACACGGTGCCGCCGGGGGTCTCGGCGACGTCGCCGACCATGGCGAGGCCGAGTCCGGACCCGGGCGGGCCGCGGGCGGTGCCGCCCCCGCAGAAGAGGTCGAACACGCGGGCGGCAGCATCGTCCGTGTCGTGCACGTCGTCTCCGCGTTCGCCGTGGGCCACTCGCCCACGCCGGCACTGGCGTCGGCCGGAGTGATCCGCGTACCGTCACGGCCGGTCGAGACGATGACCGCCTTCGCGATCGCGGTGTCCGCACTCCACTCCATGCGCTACGCCCTCTGGTGGCTCGCGGCGAGGTCCTCTTCGCCAGTGGCTTCGGGCTCGCGCACGGGCCGGCGTTCGCGTCGCTCGTCGGTGACCTGGGGCTGCGGCGAGGCTCCCTCGTGACCGCGCTGCCGGGCTTCAACCTGGGCGTCGAACTGACCTGGTTGCTGGTCGTCGCGCTGATGACGCCGTCGCTGCTCGTCCTCGCCGCTACGGCCGTGTACCCCGCTTTCCCTGTCGGGGTGGCCCTCGTCGGCCTGCTGTTTCCCGGTGTCCTGGATGCTCGAACGGGCGGGTCTGACGTTCTCCGACCCGTTCGAAGGCGTCCAGAGCTCACTGGTCGGGCACCCCCTGCTGGTCGCCGGGTCCGTGGCGGTACTCGCCGCCGTGGCGCGGGGGCCGGCCCCACGGGCACCTTCCGAGGCGACGGGACGCTCCGCGCCCACCGAGGGCGTCGACGACCGTCCGGCCGCCGTGAGCGACGGGGCGCAGCGGGTACCCGCCGACTCCCGATGAGCGGGCCGGGCCGGTCGAGGTCACCTCGGCGGACGACGGGCACCGACGGGTGAAGATCGGCGGAGAAGTGCCGTGGCGGGGTCCGCGAGCGGGCTCCGCCCCGTACGTTCTTCCCAGTCTTTCGTCCGGCACGCCAACTCCGTGTACTGGGAGCTTCCTTGGACATCGACGGCACCGCAGGCGCCTCAGACGCCCCCCGCTTCGGCCCCCTCTCCCGTCGCGGATTCCTCCTGACCACCGTCGCGGCCACCGCGGTCGTCGCCGACGGAACGCCCGTCGCGGCCGCCGCCTCCGGTACCACAACCCTCTCCTTCACGGCCGCCACGGGCGGTTCCGCGACACTCGCCCCGTCCGGTGACCGGCTGGTCGCCGAGGTCCAGAACGTGCTCTGGTCCGTATCGCGAGAGTCGGGCGCCGCCGTCGCGCTCACCCCGCCCGGCCTCGAACCCACCCGCCCGCAGTTCTCGCCCGACGGCAGCCGCCTCGTCGTGTGCGCCTACCGCGGTGGGGGCTTCCACCTGTGGACGCTGCGGCCCGACGGCACCGGGGCACGCCAGCTCACCCACGGCCCGTGGGACGACCGGGCTCCGGCCTGGTCGCCGGACGGCACCCGGATCGCGTTCGCCTCCGAGCGCGGGGGCGACACCGTGACCGGCGCCCCGTACCGCATCTGGGTCGTGGACGTGCGCACCGGCACGCCGACCCGGCTCACCGGACATCCCGGCCGGCCGGGGCCTGGGCAGGACGCCGCCTGGGAGGACTTCGACCCCACGTGGTCGGCCGACGGTGAGCGGGTGCTGTTCGTGCGCGCGGTCGTCACCGCGGCGGGCACCCTCCGAGCGGCCACCATCGCGTCGGTGGCCGCCGACGGCTCCGGACCGGTCACCACCGAGCACACCGACGACTCCGGCGCCCAGCTCATGACCCCCGCCGTCTCACCCGCCGGCCGTCTCGCCTACCTGCGCACCACGGCCGCGCCCGCGGCCTCCAGCACCCTCGTGGTGGACGGGGAACCGGTCGCCGTCGAGGGCGACGTCCTCCCGGCGCCGCCCCGCTGGACGGGCGACGAGCGCCTCCTGCTCACGGTCGACGGTCGCTTCCGCCTGGTCGACCCGGACGCGCCGCACGACGGCGAGGACATCCCGTTCACGGCCACGCTGCCCGTGGACCGGCCCCACTACCGAGGCAAGGCGTACGACCTCGACGGGGCCGGCACCCGTCCCGTCCGCGCGCTGCACCTGCCCGCCCTGTCACCAGACGGCCGCCGCGTCGCGTTCGCCGCGCTCAACGCGCTGTGGATCACCGACACCACGGGCACCCGCGCACCCCGCACAGTCCTTCACGTCCCCGCGACCCGTTACGTCTCGGCGCCGACCTGGACGCCCGACGGCACCGCGCTGGTGTACACCGACGACCGCGACGGCCTCTTCACCGTACGGCGCCACGACCTCGGCTCCGGCGAGGAGACCGTGCTCGCCGAGGGCGGCCGTGTCTTCCCCGCCCTCTCGCCCGACGGGACCCGGCTGGCCTGCCTGGACATGTCGGGCAACCTCGTGGTGCGCGACCTGACCGACGGCGGCGAGCGCAACCTCGCCGCACCTATCGGCGCGGGCGGGCTGCCCGGCCGCCCCAGCTGGTCGCCCGACGGCCGGTACGTGGCGCTGTGCGACCGCAACCGCGTCAACCATCGCTTCCGCGAGGGCTACAACCTCATCCGGGTCGTCGACACGACCACCGCAGCCGACGCCCTGCACGCCCTCGCCCCGCACACCTCGCTCTCCGACCGCTACGACTCGGGCCCCGTCTGGTCCCCGGACGGCCGCTGGATGGCAGCCGTCGCCGAGTCGGCACTGTGGCTGCTGCCGGTGCGCGCCGACGGCAGCCCCGACGGTGAACCGCGCCGGCTCACCACCGAACCCGCCGACCACCCGTCCTGGTCCGCCGACGCCCGCACCCTGCTCTACCTGTCCGCGGGCGCCCTGCGACTGATCGACATCGGCAGCGGCAAGGCGCGTACCGTCCGCGTCCCGCTGGACTACCGCAGACCCCGGCCGGCCGCCACGGTAGTGCACGCGGGCCGCGGCTGGGACGGCACCGGCGCGGGCGTCCGCGCGGACATCGACGTCGTGGGCCGTGACGGCCGGATCGCGGAGGGGTGCGCGCACCCCTCCGCGAGCCGGCGGTCACGCACCACGACGTCGATGTCCGCGCGGACGTCCGCGAGGACATCGACGTCGTGGTCCGTGACGGCCGTATCGCGGAGGTGTCCGCGCACCGCACCGGCCGCCCGGCCGCACACCGCGTCGACGCGAGCGACCGCACCGTGATCCCGGGCCTGTGGGACGCGCACACCCACCCCTGGCAGTCCACCTACGGCGGCCGCCAGACCGCCCTCCAGCTCGCGTACGGCATCACGACGGCCGTCTCACTGGGCGGGTTCGCCTACGAGCAGGCACGCGTCCGGGAGGCGGTCGCCGCCGGCGCCCTCGCCGGACCCCGGCTGCTGGCCACCGGCGAACTGCTCGACGGGGCACGCGTCGCCTACAGCATGGGCCGCGCCCACCGCACCCGTGAGGGCCTGCGCCGCTCGCTGGCGCGCGGGGCCGCGCTGGACTGGGACTTCGTGAAGACGTACGTACGGGCCCCCGCCTGGATGATGAAGGAGGCCGCCGACTTCGCGCACGACCGGCTCGGCGTGCGCAGCGGCAGCCACCTGTGCACGCCGGGCGTACAGCTGGGCCAGGACCTGACGACCCATCTGCAGGCCACGCAGCGACTGGAGTTCGGGCACGCGACCTCGGCCACGGGGCGTGCCTACCAGGACGTCGAGGAGATCTACACCCGCGCCGCCTTCCACCTCGTCGCCACGCCGTTCACGGCACTGGCCCTGCTCGGCGCGGATCCCTCGCTCGCCGACGACCCGCGGGTCACCGCGCTCATGCCGCCGTGGGACACCGCGTTCGTCCGCCGGCAGGCCGCTCAGCAGCCGACCGGTGCCCAACTGGCCATCCTGGACAGGGAATCGGGCGTCTACCGGCGGATCCTCGCGGGCGGCGGACTGATCGCGCTCGGCACGGACCAGCCGCTCGTCCCGGTCGGGCTGCACCTGCACCTGGCCCTGCGCGCACTGCACCGCGCCGGCCTGTCGCCGGCCGAGACCCTGCGCACGGCCACCGTGCTGCCCGCGCGGGTCTTCGGCGCGGACGCCGACCTGGGCACGCTGGAGGAGGGCAAGCTCGCCGACCTCACGGTGGTGGACGGCGACCCGTTCACCGACTTCGCCACGCTGATCCGCACGGGGGCGGTCCTGCGCGGCGGTGTCCTGTTCGAACAGGCGGACCTGGCCGACGCCTTCGAGGCCGCGACCGTGCGGCGTGAGGGTCCGCAGGAGCCGGCCGAGGACTGGCTGGAGGTCAGCCGCATCATGCGACGCGAGGGGTGCTGCGATCCGCAGAGTATGGGCTGAGCACGGGAGACGGCCGGGCCGGGCGCACCGGCCGGTCAGGTCAGTTCGATCAGGCCGCGCCGGACGGCTTCGCTGACGGTGGCGGCGCGGTTCTCGGTGCCGAGCTTGCGGTAGATCCGTACGAGGTGGGTCTTGACCGTCGCCTCGGCCAGGAACAGGGCGCCGGCGATGGCCCGGTTGCTGTGACCCCGCGCCAGGAGCCGTACGACCTCGATCTCGCGCTCGCTGAGCCCAGGTGCCTGCTCGCTCGCCTGCCCGACGAAACGGGCCGCGGCCTCCGGCGCCAGGGCCATGCCTCCGGCCGCCGCGGCGCGCACGGCCCGGAACAACTCCTCGGGCGGGCCCGCCTTGAGAACGTAGCCGCGCGCACCGGCCTCCACGGCCCGCAGGACATCGGCCTGACCGCCGTAGCTCGTGAGCACCACCACCTGTGCGCCGGTGGCGAGCGCGAGGATCCGGCGAGTCGCCTCGATGCCGTCGACGCGGCTGTGCGGCGCGCCCGGGTCCGACAGCCGCAGGTCCATCAGCACCACGTCGGGCCGGAGCCCGCCCACCAGACGCACCGCGTCGGTTCCGTCGCCGGTCTCGCCGACCACCTGGAAGTCGGGCTCGCCTTCGAGGAGGGCGCGCAGCCCCGCTCGTACGACGGTGTGGTCGTCGACGATCAGGATCCGCAGCGGCACAGGAAGCGGATCGCTCATCGGGCACCGGCGGGCACACGGTCCTCGGCCGGCAGCGCGGCCCGCACGCGCGAGCCCCGCCCGGGCGCGCTGTCGACGGTGAGCGTGCCGCCGAACGCGCGCAGCCGGTCACGCGCGGCGGCCAGTCCGAAACCGCGGTCGGCGCGGCCCGGCCTCGCGGCGTCCGGGTCGAATCCCGTTCCGTCGTCCCGGACCTCGACAACCGCCGCCTCGTCGCCGTAGGCCAGGGTGAGGTGGACGTGCGTGGACCGCGCGTGCTCGCGGGCGTTCGCCAGGAGGCCCTGCGCCACTCGCAGCAGGGCGACCGCCCGGTCGGTGGGCAGGGGGTACGGCTCGTGTTCGGTGCGGAAGGAGATCCGGGGCGAGCGGCCGGCCGAGTCGGCGCGGGCGCACAGATCTCGTAACGCCGCCGCCAGACCGTCCTGGGCGAGGACGGGCGGGGTGAGGTCGTCGATGATGCCGCGGGTCTGCGCGAGGTGCTCGCCGAGGGCGTCGGTGACCGTCCGCAGTTGCCGCCGGGCGGCGTCCGGGTTGCGGTCCCAGTCCCGTTCCGCGGCCTGGAGCAGCATGCGGCTGCCCGCGAGTTCCTGGGCGAGCGTGTCGTGCAGGTCCCGTGCGATGCGGGACCGCTCGGCGAGCCGTCCCGCCTCTCGCTGCTGCCGGGCCAACCGGCCCCGGGTGGCGTCCAGTTCGGAGGCGAGCCGCTGCTGGGTGCGGTAGAGGAGCACGGTGGCCCAGACGGCGGCGACGGGCGGTGCCAGCACATCGGGGTCGAGGCCGCTGAACCGCGTCAGGGCCGCCACCAGCAGTGCCGTGATGACGCCGAGTCCCACCGCCCGCTCCGTGCGGGTGGGCATCCGCAGGGCCACGACGGCCAGCGGCACGGCCAGCCACGCGTATCCGAGGGTGAGTGCCGCCGGGAGGATCCAGGCGACCCAGGACCACAGCAGCAGGAGGAGACCGAGCCAGATGGGTCGGGCCGCGCGCCCGAGCCGGTTCCACCGGGCCTGCCCTGCGGCGTAGAGCAGGGCGAGCGCGGTCGTGGGAGGCGCGACGGACCAGCACAGTTGGTTGTTCAGCGCGACGAGCCGTACGAGAGTGCCGGCGACGGCGATCAGGAACACCAGGTGCGGCAGGTGCCGCGCCGACACGGGCGGCCGGCGTGCAAGGAGGGCGGTGGCGGTCACGGCTGCGGCTCCCTGGGGCGGGCCGGGCGGATGCGACAACAGCGCCAGAAGTGTATCCGTGGCCTGTGTGGCCGCTGTAAACGCCCTGTACGGGTCTGCCGCGCGCGGGACGTCAGCGCCCCGGGTGGAGCCCCAGCGTGCCGGGCGACGGATCGCCCTTCACCTCGCCGAAGTAGAGGGCGAAGGTCTGCTTCAACCGCTCGATCGCGGCCCGGTCCTCCATGAACCGCGGGAAGCCGTCCACGTGCGCGTCCGGGTTCTCCCACACCGGCTTCAGCGTGGGGTTGGGGAGGACGTCGGTGCGCACCGACCAGCCGTTGAAGGCGGCCTTCTGCCGCTCCTCGGACAGGACCCAGTTCAGGTACAGCTTCGCGGCCGTGGGGTGGGCGGCCTGCTTCAGGACCGCGGCCCGCTGCCCCCACGCCATGAAGGGGTGCCCCACGGGCGCCACCCACTTGACGGAGGTCGACGTGGAGACCGCGCTGCCGGACGTGCCGACGCCGATGGTCTTCTGCTTGCCGTTGACCGCGGCACTCGGGGTGTGCGAGCCACGGGCGAACCGGGGCTGCTGCGCGGCGAACTCGGCGACCCAGTCCCAGCCGTACCTCTGCTGGTACAGGGAGAAGAGGTACAGCACCGCGTCGTCGTCGTGGGGGTAGGAGGAGGCGATGGCGTCCTTCCAACGCGGGTCGACCAGGTCCTGCGGCGTCCTGGGCGCGTCGGCGCCGGCCGCCTGGATGTCGTACAGGAAGCTGAAGGCGATGACGGCTATCGCCGTCCACGCGCCGTCCGGGTCCTTGAACCCCTGGTGGACCTTGGAGAATCCGGCGGGCTTGTAGGGCAGCAGCCGGCCCTGACGCTTCCAGCGGGTGAAGTCCTGGAGCGTCTGCAGCTGTACGACGTCGGGGACCAGGGTGCCGGTCGCGAGCTGGTTGTCGACCCGGACGTCGTGGTACTTGCTGTAGTCCACGACGACCGTCAGATCGATGTCGGGGAAGCGGCTGCCGAACGCGGTCCGTACGCCGGCGGCCTGGCTGTCGACGTCCCCGCCCTGGTAGAGGACGAGCTTGCCGCCCTCGGAGACCGCCGCCGCGTAGAGCTCGTCGAGGGAGCGCGTCTCCTCGCGAACGCCGGGTGAGACGGCGGCGGGAGCGGCGCCCGCCGGGCTCTGCGCGGCGACCGTGGCGGCGCTGCCGAGCGCGACCCCGGCCCCCGTGGCGAGCAGCCGGCGCCTGCTGAAGTTCGTGGACATGTGGGGGGTCCTCCTGTTGCTCCGCCGCCGCGTCCGTACGCGGTGGCGGAGCAAGCCTTCCCGGGAGGAGCGTCGTTCCGCGTCGCCCGAACGGTGCCTTCGGATTCAACCGTTCGATGCAACGGGCCCCACCGGGCTCGTCAGCGGGAAGTGGCAGGCGGTGAGGCGCCCCGGCGCCGTGGCGGTGAGTCGGGGCCGCTCCAGGGCGCAGCGCTCGCGGGCGTGGGGGCAGCGGGTGCGGAAGGGGCAGCCCGTCGGCTTGTCCACCGGGTTGGGCACCTCGCCGGTGAGGACGATGCGTTCCCGGCGCGCTGCGCCCGCCGCCGAGCCGCCGTCGTCGATGTCCGGGACCGCCGACAACAGTGCCTGCGTGTAGGGATGGGCCGGGGCCTCGTACAGCGCTTCCGTCTCGGCGAGTTCGACGATCTCGCCGAGGTACATGACGGCGATCCGGTCCGACACGTGACGGACCACACCGAGGTCGTGGGCGATGAAGACGTAGGTGAGCGCGAACTCCTCCTGGAGGTCGGCGAACAGGTTCAGCACCTGTGCCTGGATCGACACGTCGAGGGCGGACACCGGCTCGTCGGCCACGATGAGCTTCGGGGCGGTGGCCAGGGCCCGGGCGATGCCGATGCGCTGACGCTGGCCGCCGGAGAACTCGTGCGGGTACCGGTCCAGATGCGCCGCGGCCAGGCCTACGACGTCGAAGAGCTCGGCGACCCGGCGGCGGACCGCGGCGGCATCGCCGTAGCGGTGCACGAGCAGGGGCTCGGCCACGATGTCCCCGGCGCGGCGGCGGGGGTTGAGGGAGGCCTGTGGGTCCTGGAAGACGAGCTGCATCCCCGGACGCACCGGCCGCAGCCGCCGTGTGGACAGGGTGGTGATGTCCAGTCCGTCGAACTCGACCCGGCCGCCCGTGAGTTCGGTGAGCCGGACCAGACAGCGGCCGAGGGTGGACTTGCCGCAGCCCGACTCGCCGACGATGCCGAGGGTCTCCCCGGCGCGGACGTCGAGGGACACCCCGTCCACGGCGCGCAGCACCTTGCGGCGCCGGGACAGCGGGTCCGCGCGCAGGGGGTAGTACTTGGTGACGTCCGACGCGCGCAGCAGTACCCCGCCGTCCGTCCGGGCGCCGCTGTCGCCGTTCACTGCCACGATGTCCTGCGCCGTCACGGTGTCGCCTCCCTGTGCACGTCGGGTACGTCGGTCGCCGCGGCCCGTGCCGTGAGCCGCAGCGACGCGCGGTCCTCGGGCGGCAGCCAGCAGGCGTCGCGGTGGGCGGTGTCGTCGAGACCGCCCGCGGACAGCGCGGGCCGCTCCTCGCACCGGTCGTGACGCAGTCGGCAGCGCGGCGCGAACGCGCATCCCTCCGGCAGGTGGCCGGGCGAGACGGGCACGCCCGCGATGGTGGGCAGCCGCCGCAGCCGGGGGCCGCCGACGCGGGGCACCGAGTCGAGCAGGCCCCAGGTGTACGGGTGCCGGGGACCGTGGAACACCGCCCGGCGCGGGCCGTCCTCGGCCGCCCGGCCGCCGTACATGACCAGGACCCGGTCGGCGATCTGGGAGACCACACCCATGTCGTGCGTGATGAGGACCACCGCCGAGCCGCGCGTGTTGAGCTCACGCACCAGGTCGAGGATCTGCGCCTGGACGGTCACGTCGAGGGCCGTGGTCGGTTCGTCGGCGATCAGCAGGGCGGGGTCGCAGGAGAGGGCCATCGCGATGACCGCGCGCTGGCGCATGCCGCCGGAGAACTCGTGCGGATAGGCGTTCACCCGCGAGGCCGCGTCGGGGATGCCGACGTCGGAGAGCAGCCGGACCGCGCGGGCGTGTGCCTCCTTGCGGGAGACTCGCTCGTGTGCCCGGATCTGCTCGGCGATCTGCCAGCCCACCGTGTACACGGGGGTCAGCGCGGTCATCGGGTCCTGGAAGACCATGGCGATCTGCCTGCCCCGCAACGCGCGCATCTCCTTGTCGGGGAGAGCGAGCAGATCCCGTCCCCGGAAGCGGACCTCACCCGACACGGTCACGTTCGGGTTGGTCAGCAGGCGCAGGACGGCCAGCATCGAGACGCTCTTGCCCGAGCCCGACTCGCCCACGATGCCCAGGACTTCGCCGGGGGCGACCGAGAAGGACAGTCCGTCGACGGCCGTGACCGGGCCGGTGCGGGTGCGGAAGGACACCCGCAGATCTCGTACGTCCAGCAAAGGCTCAGGCATGGCGGGCCCTCGGGTCGAGTCGCGCGTACAGGACGTCCACCAGTGCGTTGGCGAGGACCACGAAGAACGCCGCGTACAGGACGGTCCCCATGATCACGGGCAGGTCCAGGTTCTGCAGGGCGTCGAAGGTGAGCTTGCCGATGCCGGGCAGGCCGAAGACCACCTCGGTGAGCAGCGCGGCGCCGCCCACGAGCGCGCCGAAGTCCAGGCCGAACAAGGACACGATCGGGATCAGCGAGCAGCGCAGGGCGTGGCGGACGAGGATCCGGCGCTCGGACAGCCCCTTGGCCCGGGCCGTGCGGACGTAGTCCTCGTTGAGCGCGCTGACGACCTCGCCGCGCAGCAGCCGGGCGTAGATCCCGGCGTACAGCAGCGCCAGGGTCAGCCACGGGAAGAGCAGGTGCAGCGCCCACTGGCCCGGGTTCTGGCTCAGGTCGACGTATCCGGGTGGCGGCACCCAGGAGAACACCGAGTCGTGCAGCTGTTTCTGGGTGACGAGGTTGACGACCTCGCCGAGCCAGTAGGCCGGCAGCGAGACACCGACCACGCCGACCAGCATGATCAGCGGGTCGGCGGCCTTGCCGCGGAAGGTCGCCGCCGCGGTGCCCATGAGGATGCCGGCCGTCATCCAGATCAGCGCCGCGCCGGTCACGAGGGACAGGGTGACCGGGGTGGCCTGCACGATCTGCGGGATGACGCGGGAGCCGCGGTTGACGAAGGACTCCAGGTCCCGGTCGACGAGCAGGTGACGCATCATCAGCAGGTAGCGGACGGGCATCGCCCGGTCGAGGCCGAAGGAGTGCCGTACCTGGGCGAGCGTGGCCGGGTCGGCGTTGCGTCCCGCGATGCGGGCCGCGGGGTCGACTCCCGGGGTGGCGAAGAAGATCAGGAACACCAGCACGCTGATGGCGAACATCACCAGCAGGGCCGAGGAGAAGCGCTTGACGACGAAACGGAGCATCGGACTCACACCCCTCCGCGCAGCCGGGCACCCGGATCGAGCGCGTCCCGCACGCCGTCGCCGAGGACGTTGAGCGCCGCCGTGGTCAGTGCGATCAGCAGTCCCGGGGCGATGGTCACGGCGGGGCGGGTGTAGAGCAGCCCCAGGCCGTCCTCGATGATCGTGCCCCAGCTGGCGTCGGGCGGCTGGACGCCGACGGACAGGAAGGACAGGGCCGACTCGGTGAGCATGGCCAGCGCGGTCATCAGCGGGACGAAGACGATCGCCGTGGGCAGGACGTTCGGCAGCACCTCCCGGCGCAGGATGCGCGGGGTGGGCGAGCCGGAGCCGACGGCCGCCTGGATGTACTCCTTGTTGCGCAGCACCAGGACCTGACCGCGCAACGGCCGGGAGATGTACGGCACGTAGATCGCCGCGATGATCGCCACGGGCAGCCAGAGGCTTCCCGCGTCCACGGTGAGCGGGCCCAGGCGCAGCCCGTTGGTGAGCAGCACGACCGACAGGCAGATCGCCAGCAGGTACACCGGGAACGCCCAGATCACGTCCAGGATCCGGGAGACGACGGCGTCCACGACACCGCCCGCGTAGCCGGCGACGACTCCGACGGCCGTACCGGCCAGGCAGGTCAGCAGGGCCGCGGTGACACCGATGAACAGGCTGGTACGACCGCCGTACAGCAGGCGGGCCATGACGTCGCGGCCCTGGTTGTCGGCGCCGAGGAAGTAGTGGGCGGGGTCCCAGGTGGGGCCGATGGGTGTGACCCCGAGGCCGAGGCCGGTGCTGCTGGGAGTGAGCACCGGCACGGTCTTCCCGCCGACGACCGTGGTGCCGGAGACGTGGGACTGGAACGGGTCGGTGTGGGCGATGTGGTCCGCGTACAGCGGCGCGCACAGGCTCGCCAGCACGACGAGCAACAGGACGACGGCCGCGGCCAGCGCCGGCCTGTTGTGCGACAGGTCGGCGGCGGCCGTCCGCCAGGGGCCCGGCGAACGCCGGGCCTCCGTCGACGGCACGGGGGGCGTGCTGCTCATGTGACCCACGTCTGCCCGACAAGCATGTAGAACTGCTTGCTGAACTGGTAGTTGCCGACCCGCTTCGACGTGAAGTCGATGATCTTCGGGTTGATCAGCGGGACGACCGGGGACTGGGCCATGACGTCCTGGTCGATGGCGCCCCACTGCTGGTCGGCGGCCTTCTGGTCGGTCTGGGCGGTCTTCAGCGCCGCCTGCATCTTCGCGTCGATGCCCTTGTCGCAGAATCCGGAGATGTTGATGCTGGAGTCGCTGCCGGGGCGGAACGAGGCACAGGACAGCAGCACGTTGAGGAAGTCGGAGGCCGCGGGGTAGTCCTGGTACCAGGACGTCAGGGCGAGCTGCACCCTGTTCTTGGTGTTCTGGATGTAGGTGAACTGGATGTTCGCCGACAGCGGCTTGAGCGTCGCCTTGTAGCCGAGCTGGGTGAGCAGGCTCTGCAGGTACTGCCCGATCGACTTGTTGACGTCGTCGTCCTGGACGACGATGCCGACCTCCTGCCCGGCCGTACCGGACTGCTTCACCAGCGCCTTGGCCTTGGCCAGATCCGCGGCCGTCCAGGTCTTGTCGCCACCCTTGGTGTAGGCGCACGAGTCGGTGTGCCCGGGGAAGCCCGGCGGCAGGATCGTGCACGCGGGAGAGGCGAGGTTCGTGCCGCCGTACAGCCGCACCACGGCGGACCGGTCGACGGCCCAGTTGATCGCCTGACGGGCCAGCTTGTTGTTGAACGGCGCCGTGTTGACGTTCAGCGTCGCGTACCAGAACGCGGTCAGCGGGTTCACGTGTGCCTGGGAGGCGTACTTGGTGCCGATCTCGTTCAGCCGGTCGGCGGGCGGCGGGTCGTACATCCAGTCCGCCTGGCCGTTCTCGACGGCGGTGACCTCGGACTCGACGGTCTGGCCGAAGGTGTAGTCGATGACGTCGGGGTAGCCCTGGGGCTGGCCCTCCCGCGACCACTCCTTGAAGTGTGGGTTGCGCACCAGCCTCAGCGCCCGGTTCGGGTCGTACGAGGCGGCCATGTACGGGCCGGTCGTCGGCAGCGGCTTCGTGCCGGCGTCCTTCACCGGCGAGTCCTTCGGTACGACGCTGGCGTGCGGGACGGCCAGCTTGTACGGGAACTCCGTGTCCGGGGCGGTGAGGTTGACGGTGACCGTGTTCGCCTTCGCGTCGCCGCTCACGCCTCCCGCGAGCGTGCAGGAGGCGGGCTTCTTCAGGCAGGCGTCGGCTCCGACGATGCCGTTGTAGAAGGTGCCCGCGGTGGGGCTGGAGACCTTGAAGATGCGCTGGAAGGACGCCACCACGTCGTCGGTGGTCAGGGCCTTGCCGTTGGAGAAGGTGATGCCCTTGCGAAGGGTGAAGGTGTACGTCCTGCCGCCGTTGGTCACCTTCGGCATGGCCGCCGCCAGGTCCGGGACGACGGTGAACGACTGCTGCCCGCCGACCTTCTTGAACGCGAGCAGCCCGTCGTACATCGACTGGTACAACTGCCAGTACTGAAGCGTGTAGTTGACCTGCGGATCGAGGCTGCCGGCGGCCGCGTGGGCGACCAGTTTGAGGGTGCCGCCCTTGTGCTGCGGCTGGAAGGCGACGGAACCGGAGCCGGACGTGGACGCGGTCGGGCCGGAGGAGGAGTCGTCGCCGGAGGACGAACAGGCGGCAGCGGTCAGGGCGAGGGCGACGGTGGCGGCGGCGAGCGCGCTCCGTCTCGTGTTGCTGGACATCCGGAACTCCCGTCGGGGGATCAGTCGGTGGAGTCGAGGAACTCGCCGACGACCCGGAGGAAGAGCTCCTCCTCCTCGACGTGCGGCATGTGGCTGGAGTGCTCGAACACGTGCCAGCGCACGTCGGGGATGTGGTCGGCGAAGGGGCGGACGGTCTCGGGAGTCGCTTCGTCGTACCGCCCGGACACCAGCAGGGTCGGCGCCTCGACCAGGTGCAGCCGGTCGATCACGGACCAGTCCTTGAGCGTGCCGACGACATGGAACTCGTTGGGGCCGTTCATCGTGTGGTACACGGTCGGATCAGCCGCGATGTTGTCCCAAGTGGCCTGCACCTCGGGCGGGTTGGGCACCAGACGGCACACGTGGCGGTCGTTGAAGACCTGCTCGGCCGCGCGGTAGGCGGGGTCGTCGGTGGTCCCGGCCGTCTCGTGGGCCAGCAGGGTGTGCTGGACCTCCGGCGGGAGATCGGCACGCAGTCGGCTCGCCGCCGACAGCCACAGCTCCATGGAGGCGGGGGAGTCGGCGATGACCAGGCCGCGCAGCCCGGGCGGGCGGCGTACGGCGTGCTCGGCGGCGAGCATGCCGCCCCAGGACTGGCCGAGGACGTGGTAGGCCTCGGCGATGCCCAACGCCTTGAGCAGGGTGTCGAGTTCGTCGAGGAAGAGCTGGACGGTCCAGAAGTCGGCGCCCTCGTGGGGCAGATGGGTGGACAGTCCGGTGCCCAGTTGGTCGTAGTGCACGACGGGGCGGCCCTGCTGGGCGATGCCCGCGATGCTGAGGGTGTAGTTGTGGCCGGCTCCGGGTCCGCCGTGCAGGACGACCAAGGGTGTCCTGCCCGGTTCGCCCGTGATCCGGTACCAGGTGGACCAGCCGTTGAAGTCGACGGTTCCGGTGTGGTTCGGTTCGGGGATCGCCACGGGGAAGCCTCCCGGACTGGCCGGAATCGGCCGCCCGCTGTCTGAAACGAGATGGGTGTGACGGATGGATGAGATAGTGATTGGGTAAAAGGTCAGCGCACAAGACCTTTTAGCGGTGCCGGGGCAAGACGTAACGGCGTGTTTACGTGGCCCCCGCCGGTTTACCTGTGCGGTTTCCGACGAGGAGGACAGCTGACATCCGTGCGTGAGTCATCCGAACCGGGGGACGAGTTCTCCCGCGTGCTCGACCGGGTCCTCCTCGGCGGCACTCCGTCGTCGTCGCTGCGCCCCGTGCGCGTGACCTCGGCGGTCGACGAGGTCTCCGACCGGCTGCTCACCGCGATCGCCGTCGGAGACTTCCTGCCGGGCGAACGGCTGCCGGCCGAACGCGAGCTCACCGGGCTGCTGCGGGTGAGCCGCCCCACCGTGCGCGAGGCCGTCGGACGCCTCCAGGCCCTGGGCGTCATCGAGATCCGCCGCGGCCGCAGCGGAGGAGCCTTCGTGCGCGAGAGCTGGAGCGAGTCCTCCGCGGCCGCGGTCCGCCGTACGCTGCTGCCCCGGTGGGAGGAGTTCGAGCAACTCTTCGACCTGCGTGGTCTGGTGGAGGGCATGGTGGCCGCGACGGCTGCCCGCCGCCGACGGCCCAAGGACCTGGAGCCGATGCGCGAGGCCCTGGCCGCGCACCTCTCCGCGAGCACGCCCCGCGAGGAACAGGCCGCCGACAGCGCGTTCCACCAGAGCATCTGCGAGGCCACCCGCAACCCCCAGATCGCCCTGCTCAGCCGCGACCTGCTGACCCGGATCAGCCTCGGCTTCCCGGTCGAGCCGTGGGGCAAGGGCGAGCGTTCCCACTTCCATCGGGCCGGCGAGGGCCACACGGCCCTGTACGAGGCCATCGCCGCGGGCGAACCCGAGCGTGCCGAGGAGATCGCCCGGGAGCACTTCATGATCAGCGCCGAGATGATCCGTGACGTACTGGCCCGGGTCCGGGCCGCGGGGTCGTGACACGGCTCTGCCAACCGGGTCCGTTCGGCTCCGCCGAAACGTGCGGTCGTGACACGGCTCTGCCAACCGGGTCCGTCGGCTCCGCCGAAACGTGCGCTGCCCTCGATGGTGCGGCCGGACCAGGCACGCCGGACCTCGAGGGATCGCCGCGGGCTCTCCTGAGCAACCGTCACCTCGGATCCGGCCGCTGCCGGAGTTCGGGCGGACCGCGGTGTTCGAGCCCGGGGATACAGACGTTCCGCGGCCACGGGGAACGCCGGGGCGCGATACGCACGGACGTACCGCGCCCCGGCGCCGGCATCAGGTGCCCGCGCGGGCCCGCAGCACGAGCTTCTTCAGCAGCGGCCAGGCCAGCAGTAGCGCGATCACCACGTACACGGTCACCGCGAACGGGGTGTCGACCAGCCCCTTCACGCTGCCGTCGCTGATCTGCAGGGCGCGCCGGAGCTGCTGCTCGGCGTTCGGACCGAGGATGACGCCGATCACGGCGGGCAGGACCGGCAGGCCGTAGCGCCGCATGCCGAATCCGATCAGGCCGATGACCAGGAGGATCACCAGGTCGACGACCTCGCCGCCGACCGCGTACGCGCCGACCGCCGCGAAGAACAGGATCCCCGCGTACAGGTACGGCCGCGGGATGCGCAGCAGCTTCGCCCACACGGGCGCCAGCGGCAGGTTGAGCGCGAGCAGCAGGACCATGCCGACGAACAGCGAGGCGATCAGGCCCCAGACCAGGTCGGGTTCGCGCTCGAAGAGCAACGGCCCCGGCTGGATGCCGTACTGCTGGAACGCCGCCAGCATCACCGCGGCCACCGCCGTGGTCGGCAGTCCCAGGGTCAGCATGGCCACGAGCGTGCCCGCCGCCGAGGCCGACGCCGCCGACTCCGGACCCGCCACACCCTCGATGGCGCCCTTGCCGAACTCGTCCTTGTGCTTCGAGAGACGTTTCTCCGTGACGTACGACAGGAAGGTGGGGATCTCCGCGCCGCCCGCCGGGATCGCGCCGAACGGGAAACCGATGAACGGGCCGCGCAGCCACGACTTCCAGGTCCGCCGCACATCGGCGCGGCCCAGCCACGGCCGGCCCACCGGGATCGGCTCGCCCGGGCTGCGCCGCAGGTGCGCCGCCACCCACAGGGCCTCGCCGATCGCGAAGAGGCCGACCGCCACGATCACCACGTCGACGCCGTCGGCGAGTTGGAGGGAACCGAAGGTCAGACGCTGCTGACCGGTCATCTGGTCCAGGCCCACCAGGCCGATCGTCAGCCCGATCAGCAGGGAGGCCATGCCCCGGATCCGCGACGAACCCAGGACCGACGTCACCGCGATGAACGCCAGCACCATGATGGCGAAGTAGTCCGGCGCACCGATGTCCACCGCCAGGTCCGCGACCGTCGGCGCCAGCGCGACCAGCAGGATCGTGCCGATCAGGCCGCCCGCGAAGTGACCGATGGCGGCGGCCGCGAGGGCCTGGGCGCCACGCCCGGCCTTGGCCATCGGGTTGCCCTCCATGGCCGCGACCACGGCGGCGCTCTCGCCGGGGGTGTTGAGCAGGATGGAGGTCGTGGAGCCGCCGAACATCGCCCCGTAGTAGATGCCCGCGAACATGATGAACGCGGCGATCGGGTTCAGTCCGTACGTCACCGGCAGCAGCAGCGCGACCGCCATAGCGGGTCCGATGCCCGGCAGCACGCCGATCGCGGTGCCGAGCAGCACACCGAGGGCGGCCCACATCAGGTTGACCGGGGTGAGGGCCGTACCGAAGCCGTCCATGAGGGAGTTGAGGGCGTCCATGTCACAGCACCCCCATCAGTGGACCGCCGGGCAGCGGGACTCCGAGCAGGTTGTTGAAGACCGCGTAGGTGACGAGGGAGAGGACGGCGGCGATGAGCGGATCACGGTCGATCCGGCGGCTGCCGAGCGCGAAGGCGGCTCCCCAGAACAGCAGGGCGCCCGCGACCGGGAAGCCGAGCGGTTCGATGAGGACGGCCGTAGCGAGGAAGACCCCGGCGAGCAGCAGCACCGTGCGCCAGTCGGCCGGCTCGGACAGGTCGACGTCCTCGCCGGTCTCGGCCTGGCCACGACCGCCGCGCAGCACGTCGACGGCGAGCAGGGCGGCGACCACGAGCAGCCCGATGCCGACGACGACCGGCACGGTCTTCGGTCCGACCGGCCCGCGCTGCGTGAGGTCGACGTCCATGGTCAGCGCGTCGGTCAGGACGAGCACGCCGAGCGCCGACAGCAGGACACAGACGCCGAGTTCGGAGTGCTCGCCCAGCCAGGAGCGGCGTCCGGGCGCCTGGGCCGCGGGGGTGTCGGTCTGCGTCGTCACAGTCCCAGCTCCTTCAGCACCGCAACCACGCGCTTGTCCTGGGCGTCCAGGAAGTCGCCGAAGCTCTCGCCGGTCAGGAACGCGTCGTCCCAGCCGTTCCGCTCCAGTGACTTGCGCCACTCGGGCGAGTCGTGCAGTTCCTCGACCAGGCGGACGAGCTTGTCGCGCTCGGCCCCGGACAGGCCGGGCGGGGCGACGATGCCCCGCCAGTTGGTGAACTCCACGTCGTAGCCGGACTCCTTGAGCGTGGGCGCGTCCAGCTCCGAGACCCGCTCGGGCCCGGTGACCGCGAGAATCCGCAGCTCGCCCGCCTTGATCTGGTCGAGGTACTCGCCGACCCCGGACACCCCGAAGGCGACCTTGCTGCCGAGGATCGAGGCGAGCAGTTCCCCGCCGCCGTCGAAGGGGATGTAGTTGACCTGCTTCGGCGCGATACCCGCGGCCTGGGCCATCAGCATCGGCGCGAGGTGGTCGGGCCCGCCGGGCGAGGATCCGCCGCCCACCGGGAGCTTGCCGGGATCCTCCTTCCAGGCGCCGATCAGCTCGTCGATCGTCCTGTACGGGGAGTCCTTGGCGACCACGACGACGTCCTGCTCCTCGGTGAGCCGGGCGATCGGGGTGGTGTCGGCCAGCGTCTTCGGCGCGTGGTTGGAGCGGACGGCGCCCACCACCCCGAGGCCCATCGACATGGCGAGCTTGCCGTTGCCGTGTTCGCTCACCAGCCGGCTCAGGCCGACGGTGCCGCCGGCGCCGGGCAGGTTGAACACCTCGATGTTGTGCGTGAGTCCGGCGTCCTCGGCGTTCTTGGCGGCCGTCCGGGCCGTGATGTCGTAGCCGCCGCCGGGTGTGTTGGGGACCATGAGGCGCAGGCCCGGGATCTGTGTGCCGGTCTCGGCGCCGCTGCCGCTCGTGAGCAGCGGAGGTCCCACGAGGACGAGCACGGCGGCCCCGAACAGGGCGAGGGGGGTGCGCAGACGCACGAGTGCCACCACCTGTCGGTTCGTCGATGAAAGGTCGATGAGGTACGGCAGCCCTGTGGGGGAGGGTGATGTGGGCCACATGTTGCCCGCGCCTGAACGGCCTGTCTCGCTTCCGGAACCAACGGAGGTTGTGGTCATTGCGGTCACCGTCGTCGGTGCGTGCACCCTGTTTCCCCGCCCTCGGGCGGACGCCATGACGGGGCGCCCGGCGGACGAGCCGCCGTACGCCGTGCCGGTACGGGAGATCGAGTACGCCGTGGTCGCCGCCTTCCGCCGCCTTCCGCCGTCAGACCCTCGCAGGCGAGCTGCGGTGCTCCAACTCGCCACCGTCGCAGTGGCGTTGGCGGCGGTCGCCGCGGTCTTGTCCGCCCAGTCGGCGGCGGCCTGCAACCGGGTCGAAAATCTCCGGCGGGTGGTGGCGCCGGCCAGGCAGCTCGCCGCCAACCCCCGGGTGTGCAGCCTGCTGATGTCGCCCGTGCCCCAGCGGGCCTCGGCCCCGCTGGTGAACTCCACGCGGCCACCGTCCCAGGCCACCTCGGTGACGGTGGCCGACGCCGACGACAGGATTCGTCAGCGCCACCAGCCCCCGGCCATCGGCGCCCGGTCGCCCTTCGGCAAGGAAGCCTCCCGGGGCCGGGGCTGGTCCGCCTCACTGACGGTGGCCGACGCCGTCGTGGCGACCGTGGTGGTGGGCGACCGCGTCGACAGCGCCGTCGACGCCGCTGCCGCCCAGGAAGGCGAGTTCTTCATCGGTCTGGCGCCGACCCGGCTGGTCTGCGAGCGTCACGGGGGTGAGACCTCGGTGACCAACACCCCGCTCAAGGCCGTGCTCACCGCACGCATGACCGTCAGCCACCTCACCGACGCGGTGGCGGAAGGAGTTCCACTATGACGACGCCGATGACCGGTACGTCCGGGACGGGCGACACGATCGACGTGCTCGTGGTCGACGACGACTTCATGGTGGCCAGGGTCCACCGCGCCTACGTCGAACGGGTCGAGCCGTTCCGGGTCGTCGGCGTCGCCCACACCGGCGAGCAGGCCGCCCACGCCGTCGACACCCTGTCCCCCGACCTCGTTCTGCTCGACCTGTATCTGCCGGACCTCTTCGGCCTGGACGTCATTCCCCGGCTGCGCACCGCGGGCCACGACTGCGACGTCATGGTGATCAGCGCCGCACGGGAGGCGGACGCGGTGCGCGGCGCCGCCCGCCACGGCGTCGTCGACTACCTGCTGAAGCCGTTCGACTTCGAGGACCTGCGGGTCCGCCTGGAGCGTTACGCCGTGCAGCGCGGTCGGCTGCTCGCCACCGTAGTGCGCAGTCAGGCCGATGTGGACCGGGTCCTGGCCGGCGCCGGAGCCGTACCGGCCTCGGCCTCCGGCACGCTGCCCAAGGGCATGAGCGTGGAGACCGCCGAGCTGATCGAACGCACCCTGAGGGCGGCGGAGGGCTCCCTGTCCGCCGCCGAGTGCGCCACGCTGTCCGGCGTCTCCCGGGTCAGCGCGCGCCGCTACCTGGAGCACTTCCACACCATCGGCAGTGCCGACGTGTCCCTGCGCTACGGGTCGACGGGCCGGCCCGAACGCCGCTACCGGTTCCGCGGACGGCCCGCCGGGCTGCGACCGGGCGAGGCCCGCGCCCAGCTCAGGCCATAGGGGACACGCAGCGCGGTACGCCGCCGTCACGCCAGCAGTCGCCGCTCCTTGGCGACCGCCACCGCACCCGCCCTCGTCTCGACGCCCAACTTGCCGTAGATCCGCCCGAGATGGGTCTTGACCGTCGCCTCGCTGATGAACAGGGCACGGGCGATCTCCCGGTTGCCCAGGCCGCGGGCGAGCTGCCCGAGGATCTCGTGTTCGCGCGCGGACAGGGTGGGGCGCGGGCTGCGCAGCCGGGTCATCAACCGGTCGGCGACCGGGGCCGACAGGGCGGTGCGGCCGGACGCCGCGTTGCGGATCGCCGTGAACAGCTCGTCGGGTTGCTCGGCCTTGAGAAGGTAGCCGGTGGCGCCCGCCTCGATGGCGCGGGTGACGTCGGCATCGGTGTCGAACATCGTGAGGACCAGGACACGGGGGCCTTGTGCGCCGGCGGCGGTCAGGCGTCGCGTGGCCGTCACGCCATCCATCCCGCCGTCGAGCTGGAGGTCCATCAGCACGACGTCGGGGCGCAGCCGGGCGGCCATGGCGAGCGCCTCCTCGCCGGTGGCCGCCTCACCGACCACCTCGATGCCGTCGGCGCTGGAAAGCAGCGCGCGCAGTCCCGCCCGCACCACAGCGTGGTCGTCGCACAACAACAGGCGTACGGGCGTCACAGGGCAGGCTCCTTGGGGGCGTTCGGGGCGGGCCGGACCGGGGAGGCCAAGGGTGCCAGGGGGATCGCCGCCGACACGACGGTGCCCTCGCCCGGCGTGGACTCCACGGTGAGCGTGCCGCCCGTCTGCCCGGCCCGGATGCGCATGGCGGGCAGCCCGTGCCCGCGTCCCCGGTCCGACTCCGGTCCGGACGGCTCGGGCACGCGGTCCACGTCGAAACCGCGCCCGTTGTCGGCGACGTCCAGCGAGATCTGGTCGTCCAGACAGGTCAGGGTCAGCGCGGCCCGGGTCGCCGCCGCGTGCTCGCGCACATTGGCCAGCGCCCCCTGGGCGATGCGCAGCAGCGCCGCCTCGACCCGTTCCGGCAGCCGGCCCGGCTCGCCGTCGAGCCGGAACTCCACGGTCAGCCCAGGACCGCTCTCCCGGTCGGCGAGTACGGCGAGCGCGCCCGGCAGCGTGTGCTCGGCGAGGTCGGCCGGCGCCAGGTCGTGCACGAACCGGCGGGCCTCCGCGAGGCTGCGGGACGTGATCTCCGCCGCCCCGCGGACGTGCTCGCGGGCCGCCTGCGGGTCCGTGTCCCAGACCCGCCCGGCGGCCTGGAGCAGCATCTGCTGGCTGGACATGCCCTGTGCCAGGGTGTCGTGGATCTCCGCGGACAGCCGCTGGCGCTCCGCCAGGACCCCCGCCCGCCGTTCGGTGACCGCGAGCTCGTGCCGGGTACGGACCAGGTCCTCGATCAGCACGCGCTGCCGGGCCCCCTGACGCTGCAGATGGACCATCACGGCGGTGGCGACCGCGGCGACGGCCGGCGGGGCGACGACCATGTTGGGGTTCAACGTGCCCTCGGCGACCCGCACTTCGGAGACGACGACCAGCGCGGTGAGCACGCCCGCCACCGGCACCGCGATCCGCGGGGGCAGTGCGTGCAGGTTGGCGAACAGCAGCGGCATCGCGCACCAGGTGGCGCTCGGCGTGAGAGCGAGGAGCACGACCCACACCACGGACACCGAGGCCAGCCACACCAGATGGCGCGTGGTGGGTGACGAGCCGGGGCGCGGCGCCGGAGCCAGGAAGCGACCGAGGACGTACAGCAGACAGAAGACCCCGAACAGTCCCACCACCCACCCGGTGTGCGCCCCGCCCTGGTCGCGGGTCAGGAAGCGGGCGAACGAGGAGCCGAGCAGCAGGAAGAACGCGCCGTGCACGACCACGCCCAGCCAGCGCTCGTCCGGATCGGTGTCTCTCATCCTCCGTGTCTAACGCGTCTGAGGCGCGGCCGCATCAACCGATCGGCTGACCCGCCCGTCACCCGAAGCGTCCGAGGACCGCAGCCCGTTGACCGAGCCCACCGCACCGCTCCCGCACCGAGGCTGAGAACCAGGCCCCGCACCGCTGGGCGCTGTCGCCAGGCCCCGCACCGCTGGGCCCTGTCGTCGAATTCCCGCCCGCCGCGCGAGCGCCGTGCACGAACTCCCGCCACACCGGGCACAGACCCACGTACCCCGCCCTTCGGGGACGACGGGTTGTGGCGACAGCCCGGAAGACGTCACTCGGAAAGGCAGCGACCACATGCCCGCCAAGAACCTCACCGCCAACCGCGCCGCCCTCGGCCACCGCCTCGGCTACGCCCTCCGTCACCCCGACCGGGTGCCCCGCCACCTGGCGCGCGCCGCCCGGGACCTGTGGCTGCGCCACCGCCACACCGACCACGTCTCCTACTACCGTGCCGTGATGCGCTCCGACACCCGGACCGACCCGGACGCGGCGGTCGGCAGCCGCAGCCGTGAGCGGTGGCTCGCGCTGGGGGCGATGCAGTTCGACTACCTGCTCGAGCACGGCCTGCGCCCCGAGCACCGCATGCTGGAGATCGGCTGCGGGAACCTGCGGGGCGGCTGGCGGTTCATCCGGCACCTGGAGCCCGGGCACTACCACGGCATCGACATCTCGCCCGACATCCTCGTCGCCGCGCAGGACACCATCGTCGAGATGGGCCTGCGACAGCGGCTCCCCACCCTGACCCCGGTCCGGGATCTGACCCTGCGGTTCCTGCCCGACGCCCACTTCGACGTGGTGCACGCGCACAGCGTCTTCTCCCACTCGCCGCTCCCGGTGATCGACGAATGCCTGGCCCACGTCGGCCGGGTGCTCGCCCCCGGCGGCTGGTTCGACTTCACCTTCGACCGCACCGAGGGCGAGGAGCACCACGTACTCCGGGAGGACTTCTACTACCGGACGGAGACGCTCGTGGCCCTGGCCGAACACCATGGCCTGCGGGCCCGCTTCATGGACGACTGGGAGCGGCTTCCGCACGGCCAGTCGAAGATCCGCGTGACCCACGGCTCCTGATCGCCGTTCCAGAGGGCGTGCTGAGCAACATGCGGATGCGAGGGGGCCGGCTGCTGGTGCTGGCAGGAGTGGCGATGGCGTTGCCGGCCGTGGTGGCCTGCGGACCGTCGCGAGGCGGGGGAGGCGAGAGCGACAGCCGGCCCGCCTCGCCGACGCCGGCTCGGTTCGACGAGGAGGTCGTGCTGCCCGACGGCCGGCACGTGGGCCTGTCGTACGCCCCCGGCCGCGGGCTCCTGGAGCGGCATCGGGGCGCCGGAACGGGGACGTGGAGCGAGCCGCGGGTGGTGTACAAGACCTCGTCGGATTCGTGTCGGAGCATGACGGTCAAGGCCTTCGACGGCACGCTCGCGGTCATCGCCGACTGGGGGCACTACTGCGCGGACGGCGAACCGCCGACGGAGTCGGTCGCCGCGGTCGGCACCGCGGACCTGTCGCGGTGGGACACCAAGCTCAGCCGCGACTTCGACGGCTGGGAGAAGGTCACCGCCGTGGACGGCTCGCGGCGGCTGCGCTTCACCAGGGTCTCCACCGAGTGGCTGACCCGGCTGGGGTGGAGCCGGACGGACGGTTTCGCCGAGGTGGAGGAGATCCCCCGCTGAGGTCGCCGCGGGCCACGTCCGTCGGGCGTTCCGCGACCTTCGTCGCCGTCAGGGGGTTGTCCGTACATTCTCCGACGCCTAGGCTCGCTCGCGGCAAGCGCTTTCTACGTGCGTCCGCAAGCTGTCCGAGGAGTACCGCATGCCCCCGCTCCCAGCCCGCCGTCGTGTCGCCGTCGTCGGGACCGGTGCCATCGTCAGCGGCAGTCACCTACCGGCGCTCAGAGCCCACAGCGACCGGGTGGAACTGGTCGCCGCCGTCGACGTGGACCCGGACCGACTCGGCGCCTTCCGGGAGCTGGCGGGGGAGGCGGTCGCCGGGTACACGTCGATGGACGCGATGCTGGACGCCGTACGCCCCGACCTGGTGCTCATCGGCACGCCGCCGTCCCTGCACCGGGAGCAGACGGTGGCCGCGCTGAAGGCCGGCGCCTGGGTGCTGTGCGAGAAGCCGCTGACCCTGTCGCTCGCCGAGTACGACGAGATCGCGGCGGCGGAGGAGGCCTCGGGGGCGTACGCGGCCGTGGTCTTCCAGCACCGCTACGGCTCCGGCGCCGTACACGCCCGTGAACTGATCGCGAGCGGCGAGCTGGGCGCCCCGCGGGTCGCGCACTGCCAGACCACCTGGCACCGCGACGCGGCCTACTACGCCGTGCCGTGGCGCGGGAAGTGGGCCACCGAGGGCGGCGGGCCGACCATGGGGCACGGCATCCACCAGTACGACCTGCTGCTGCATCTGCTCGGCCCGTGGACGGAGATCCGGGCCATGGCGGCGCGTCTGGTCCACGACACCGAGAGCGAGGACGTCTCCACGGCGCTCGTCCGATTCGAGAACGGCGCCCTCGCCACCGTCGTCAACAGCGTGCTCTCCCCGGACGAGGTCAGCCGCATCCGCATCGACTGCGCCGACGCGACCGTCGAGCTCACCCACCTGTACGGGCACCGCAACGAGGACTGGGTCTACACCCCCGCCCCGCACGTCGGCTCCGAGCGCGCCGCCGCCTGGGCGACCCCCGCCGCGGACGTGCCCAGTTCGCACACGGCACAGCTCGGCGCCCTCCTCGACGCGTACGACAACGGTGTCAGGCCGCCGACCAGTGGCCCGGAGGCCCGTGCCACGCTGGAATTCGCCGCCGCCCTCTACAAGGCCGCGTTCACCGGCAACCCGGTGCACGCGGGCGAGATCGGCCCCGGCGACCCGTTCTACCCGGTCATGCACGGAGACCACCCCCACTGGGCCCCCAAGGAGCGCGCATGAGCATCCGCGTCAGCCACGTCCACGGCGAGCACATCGCGGTCGAGGCGGCGGACGGCACGGAGATCCTCCGCTACGTCTACCGCCCCGACCCCGAGGCCTTCGAGTCCCGCAAGCCCTACGCCCACCCGGTCCGCACGCTCGCCGGGCGCACGGTGACCGGGTACCGCCCGAACGACCACCGCTGGCACAAGGGCCTGCAGATGACGGCCAGCCACCTGTCCGGCCAGAACTTCTGGGGCGGCAACTGCTACGTCCACGGCCAGGGCTACCTGCCCCTGCCCGAGCGCGTCGGCTCGATGCGGCACGACGGCTTCCCGGCGTTCACGGTCGCGGACGACCGGCTGGCCTTCACCGAGGAGCTCACCTGGGTGGAGAACGGCGGCGCCGAGTGGGCGCGCGAGGAGCGCGGTCTGGCCGTCCACTCGGTCGACGAGGAGGCCGGTGCCTGGACCCTCGACTGGTCGATCCGGCTCACCAACCTCCGTGCCGAGCCCCTCGTCTTCGGTTCGCCGACCACCGCGGGCCGCGAGATGGCCGGCTACACCGGCCTGCAGTGGCGCGGGCCGCGCGACTTCACCGGCGGCACCGTCTTCGCCCCGGACACCGACGCCGACGCCGACAAGCTGATGGGCACCCAGAGCCCCTGGCTCGCCGTCACGACGCAGCACGACGAGGTCGACGCGCACTCCACGCTCGTCTTCGCGCACGCCCCCGAGAACCTCGACGCGAAGAGCGCCGTCCACGAGTCGCACTGGTTCGTGCGCTCCGAGCCCTTCCCGACGGTCGCGTTCTCCTGGGCGTTCTTCGAGGAGTTCGAGCTGCCGCCGGGCGAGTCCTTCGCCTACCGCTACCGGCTGGTCGTCGCCGACGGGGCCTGGGACGGTGATCGCGTCGCCACCCACCTGGAGGGTCTGCCGTGGTGAGCGAGCCCAGACCCATCCTTCCGCACCCGCTGCCCGGCGCCGTCGGCCTGTCCCACCTGAGCGCGTACGACTGGGAGGCCGCCGACGGTGTGTGCGGCGGCAGCCCGCATCTGCACCTGGTGTGCACGGAGGCGTACGTCGTCACCGGCGGCCGGGGCGCCGTGCAGACGCTGAGCCCCGACGGCTACCGGGACATCCCGCTGGAGCCGGGCTCGGTCGCCTGGTTCACGCCGGGCACCGTGCACCGCATGGTGCAGGGCGGTGATCTGCGCATCACCGTGCTGATGCAGAACAGCGGGCTGCCGGAGGCCGGGGACGCCGTCTTCACCTTCCCGCCCGAGATCCTCGCCGACCCCGACGCGTACGCGGCGGCGGCCACGCTACCGCCCGGCACCGGCCCACGGACGGCCGCCGCGGCACGCCGCCGCAGGGACCTCGCCGTCGAGGGCTACCTCGGGCTGCGCGAGGCCCTCGTCGCCGGCGACAGCGGCCCGTACCGGGAGTTCCAGCGCACCGCCGCCCGGCTGGTGCGCGCCAAGGTGCCGGCCTGGCGCGAACTGTGGCGGGCCGGCGCGCTGGCCACCGCCGAACGCACCGGCGCCCAGCTCGACGCGCTGGCGGCCGGCGAGCCGGCCTATCTCGGCGAGGCGACCGCGTACGAGACCGCGCCCACCCGGCTCGGCGGCTTCGGAATGTGCGGCCGACGGGACGAGTACGCGCTGCCGGGGACGACCGTGCCCCACCAAGGCGAGTAACAGGGCGCCTTCACCGGGGGAACGACGGTGTGCCAGTTCGGCGCCCCGATGGTCGTCTTCCCCGCCGGGCTCCAGCAGATACCCGCCGAGCCGTACGAGACCGCGGCGTTGGACGGGGCTCTACGACCGCGGCCCGCCGACTCCCCCATGGGCTACGCCTCCGCCATGGCCTGGGTGCTGCTCTCTCGTCATCGGCGCCGTCACGGCGGTGCTGTTCCGCATCTCGGGCTCCTGGGTCTTCCGTGTCCGAGGGGGGGCGATGGCCGTTGCCTCGACTGCGCTTCCCGTAAGCCCGTTCACCGGGGCCGCGTAGCCCTGCACCTCGGCTGCCTGGCCGCCCTGATGTCGAGCGTGCGCGGTGCTGCGGGGTGCGGGGCAGGGGCAACCCGCCAGGGCCGGGCGGTACTTCACGGTGCTACGACGCCGGCTGTGGGCCGGCGACCCGGCGGCGGAGGCCGTCGCCCTGGTGGGCGCGCTGTTGTTCGCCGCGGATCTCGCGCTGGCCGGGGCGGGACTGCCGGGCGCTCCACGTGACGGCCCACTGGAGGACGTGCGGTGTGAAAGGCCATCCAGCTTGCGGTCCCGGAGGGCATCGGGTTGGGCGGGTCGGTCGCAGTCCGTCGGCAGGGTGGCCACGGCGCGGGGTCGTGACCGCTTCCCTGTCATACCCCTGGCCCGTATTTGGAACATGCCCCTGAAGGCTTGACTGGATACCCCCTAGGGGTATGGTGGGTCGTGTATCGAGGCCCTCGCCCGAAGCCCGGGGCCACGTCTCCCAGGAGCCGACCATGCATGCTGGACTGAAGATCACCACGTTCGCCGCCGCGCTCGCCGCGACCTTCGGTACCGCCTACGGAGTGGGGAAGGGCCTCGACCCCTTGGTCGAGGACAGCGCGCCCCCGCGTCACGAGAGCCACAGCGAGGCGCCACCGTCATCGGAGGGAGGGGGTGGGCATGGCGGGCACGAGGCGGAACCGGCAGGGGGACTGCAGATCTCCGAGAAGGGCTACACCCTCGACCTCGAAACCACCGAGGTCACCGCCGGGCGCCCGTCCGACCTGCGCTTCGTCGTGCGGGACGACAGTGGCCGCGCCGTCACCGCCTACCAACGGGAACACGACAAGGAACTCCACCTCATCGTGGCCTCACGCGACCTGATCACCTACCGCCACCTGCACCCCGCCCTCGCCGCCGACGGCACCTGGAGCATCCCCGTCGACCTGCCCCGCGCGGGCGGCTACCGGGTCTTCGCGGACTTCACCCCGGCGGGGAAGAACGCCGAGAACCTCACCCTCGGCGCCGATCTGGCGGCCTCGGGCGGCCCCTACGTGCCGAAGGACCTTCCGGCGCCGAACGCGACGGCCGAGGTCGACGGCTACGAGGTGGCGCTGAACGGCGCCCTGCGCCCGGGCACGCCGGGAGACCTGACTTTCAAGGTCTCCCGGAACGGCAAGCCGGTCACCGACCTCCAGCCCTACCTCGGTGCGTACGGCCATCTGGTCGCCCTGCGCTCCGGCGACCTCGCCTACCTCCACGTCCACCCGAACGGCGAACCCGGCGACGGCACGACCGAGCCGGGCCCGGACGTCTCGTTCGCGGCCACCGCGCCGAGCGGCGGCACCTACCGGCTCTTCCTCGACTTCAAGCACGGCGGCGAGGTCCACACCGCGGCGTTCACGGTCCGGGCGGAGGCGGCGCGGGCGGCCGCGGACGACGCGCCGACGGACGTACCCGAATTCCCGGCCACCCCCGAATCCCCGGCCACCCACGACTCCGCCGGCGACCACGGACACTGACCGCCCGGATCGTGCCCCCGGCTCCTCAGCCCAGGGCGCGATCCAGGTTGAACGCCGCGCTGATCAGGGCGAGATGGGTGAAGGCCTGCGGGAAGTTGCCCTGTTGCTCGCCGGTGTGGCTGATCTCCTCGGCGTACAGGCCCAGATGGTTGGCGTAGGTGAGCATCTTCTCGAAGGCCAGCCGGGCCTCGTCGATCCGCCCGGCGTGCACCATGGCCTCGACGTACCAGAACGAGCAGATGGAGAACGTGCCCTCGTCGCCGTGCAGTCCGTCGGGGCTCGCCTGGGGGTCGTAGCGGTAGACCAGCGAGTCGGAGACCAGGTCGTGGGTGAGCGCGTCCAGCGTGGACAGCCACTTGGGGTCGGTCGGCGCGATGAACTTCGTCAACGGCATCATCAGGACGGCCGCGTCGAGGACGTCTCCGTCCTCGGTCTGCACGAAGGCCTGGCGGGTCTCGGACCAGCCGCGCTTCATGATCCGCCGGTAGATCGTGTCGCGGCACTCCCGCCAGCGGTTCAGATCGGCGGGCAGGCCCCGCCGGTTGGCCATGCGGATCGCCCGTTCGATCGCCACCCAGCACATCAGCCGCGAGTACAGGAAGTTCTTGCGGCCGCCGCGGGTCTCCCAGATGCCCTCGTCGGGCTGGTCCCAGTTTTCGCACACCCAGTCCACCAGCGCGGTCACGTCGTCCCACTGGTCGCTGGAGATCGGCTTGGCCCACTTGTCGTAGAGGTAGATCGAGTCGATCAGCGCGCCGTAGATGTCGAGTTGGAGCTGTTCGGCGGCGCCGTTGCCGACCCGTACCGGCGCTGAGCCCTGGTGTCCCTCCAGATGGGCGAGTTCACGCTCGGGCAGATCGGTGCGGCCGTCGATGCCGTACATGATCTGCAGAGGGCCGGACGGCTTGCCGTCGCCCGGACTGATGTGCCGGGTCACGAAGTTCATGAACGCCTCGGCCTCGCCGGTGAAGCCCAGCCGCAGCAACGCGTACACGCAGAAGGCGGCGTCGCGTACCCACACGTACCGGTAGTCCCAGTTGCGCTCGCCGCCGAGCCGCTCTGGCAGGCTGGTCGTCGGTGCGGCCACGATCGCGCCGGTCGGCGCGTAGGTGAGCAGCTTCAGCGTGAGGGCCGAGCGGTGCACCATCTCCCGCCAGCGGCCACGGTACTTGGACGCGGACAGCCACTTGCGCCAGTACGCCACCGTGGTGGTGAACTGCTCCTCGGCCTCCGTCCGAGCACACCGGCGGGGCGCCACCTCACCGCCCACCTGGTCCAGCGCGAACACCGCGGACTCGCCCTCGGCCAGCTTGAAGTCGGCGCGCGCGTCCAGGCCGTCGACCTCCAGCGGCACGGTCGCGGTCAGCCCCAGCGACAGCTTGGCGGACTCGAACACCGCGACGTCACCGACCATGCGCACGGTGTGCGGCTCGGCGCCGTAGTCGAAACGCGGCGCCACGCGCGTGCGGAAGGGGATGGAGCCGCGCACGCACAGCACCCGGCGGATCAGCCGGTGGCGTTCGGTCTCGACCGAGTCACCGTCGACCGGCATGAAGTCCTGCACCTCTCCGACGCCGTCCTCGGTGAAGAACCGGGTGATCAGGACGTTGGTGTCGGGGAAGTAGAACTGCTTGGTGCGGGCCGGCACGCTCGCCGCCAGCTCGAAACGGCCGCCCTTGTCCGCGTCCAGGATCGAGGCGAAGACGCTCGGGGCGTCGAAGGAGGGGCAGCAGTACCAGTCGATCGTGCCGTCGGTCCCCACCAGGGCCACGCTGCGCAGGTCGCCGATCAGACCGTGCTCGGCGATCGGCAGATAGCGCGCGGCCCCGGACGCCTGCTGTGCATCATCCATGGCAGCCTCCCCGGCCCGACACGCATCTCAGCCTCAGCTTAGGGGGAGCGGAGAGCCCGGCGCCGGGGGACGAGGAGACGGGGAGAGAGGATTTGCCTATATGTATTAGGTGGATGCACAATTCATTTAGGTGAGTGGAGGGTAGGTTATGGCGCGCGCAGGACTGACCACGGAACGCCTGGTACGAGCGGGGGCCGAGCTGGCCGACGAGGTCGGCTTCGACCAGGTGACCGTCTCGGCGCTCGCCAGGCGGTTCGACGTCAAGGTCGCGAGTCTGTACTCGCACGTGAAGAACTCCCACGACCTCAAGACCGGGATCGCCCTGCTCGCCCTGGAGGAACTCGCCGACCGGGGCGCCGCGGCCCTCGCCGGCCGGGCCGGCAAGGACGCGCTGACCGCCCTCGCGAACGTCTACCGCGACTACGCCCGCGAGCACCCCGGCCGTTACGCGGCGGCCCAGCTGAGGCTCTCCCCGGAGGCGGCGGCCGCCAGCGCCGGTGGCCGGCACGCCCAGATGACGCGGGCGATCCTGCGCGGCTACGACCTGACGGAGCCGGACCAGACGCACGCCGTCCGGCTGCTGGGCAGTGTCTTCCACGGCTACGTCAGCCTGGAACTGGGGGGAGGGTTCAGCCACAGCGCCCCCGATTCGCAGGAGACCTGGTCAAGAGTGCTGGACGCCCTTGACGCGCTGCTGCGCAACTGGCCCGCGCCGTCCGCGCCGTCCACGTAGTCCGCCCGGTTCACACAGTCCACGCAGTTCAGAAACGTTGATCAACAGGTTGGGGCCATGCACACCAAGGACGACTGGATCACCACGCCCATCACCATGGACCTTCTGCGCGGAGCGCTCGACCTGGAGCGCACCGAGCACGGCGTGCTGCCGCACCGGCTGCCCGCCTGGGCCCGCGCCCAGTACACCGACGGGCAACTGGCCATGGCCGAGTCCCAGCCCTCCGGCGTTCGGCTCGCCTTCCGCACCCGGGCGACCGCCGTCGAGCTGGACACACTGCCCACCAAGCGGGTCTACGTGGGCGCCCCACCACGCCCGGACGGGGTGTACGAACTGCTCGTCGACGGCCGCCCGGCAGGCCGGGGCACCGTGACGGACGGGCACACCCTGACCATCGACATGACCACCGGGAGCTTCGAGCACCGACCGGGACAGTCCGGCACGCTCCGCTTCACCGGCCTGCCCGACGGCACCAAGGACGTCGAGATCTGGCTGCCCCACAACGAGACCACCGAGCTCGTCGCCCTGCGCACCGACGCCCCCGTCGAGGCCGCCCCGCCCTCGGGCCGCAGGGTGTGGCTGCACCACGGCAGCTCGATCAGCCACGGCTCCGACGCCGCCGGGCCCACCGCCATCTGGCCCGCACTCGCCGCCGCTCGGGGCGGTGTGGAACTGATCAACCTGGGCCTGGGCGGCAGCGCCCTGCTCGACCCGTTCACCGCGCGCACCCTGCGGGACACTCCCGCCGACCTGATCAGCGTCAAGATCGGCATCAACCTGGTCAATCTGGACGCGATGCGCCTGCGGGTGTTCACCCCCGCCGTCCACGGTTTCCTCGACACCATCCGCGAAGGGCACCCCACCGTTCCGCTGCTGGTCGTCTCACCCATCCTGTGCCCCATCCACGAGGACACGCCCGGCCCCGCCGCCCCGGACTTCGGCGAACCCGGGTCCGGGCAGATGCGGTTCGTGGCCATGGGTGATCCGGCCGAGCGCGCGAGCGGGAAACTGACCCTCGGCGTCATTCGGGACGAGCTGGCCCGGATCGTCGAGCAGCGAGCGGCCGCCGACCCGAACCTGCACTACCTCGACGGACGCGACCTCTACGGCGAGCCCGACTCCGCCGAGCTTCCCCTGCCCGACAACCTCCACCCGGACGCCGCCACCCACCGCCTCATCGGTGAACGATTCGCCGACCTGGCTTTCACGGCCGACGGGGCCTTCGCGGACCACGGCGGCGTCTGAGTCCCGTCGCTTCCCCGAGTGCCCCTGGACGCGCGGAACCGGGCCGCTCCCTAGACCGAGACGACCGTCAGCCCCGCGTCCTCGAACCGCCGTACCGTCTCCGGCCCGGCCGCCGCGTCCGT
Organism: Streptomyces sp. Q2; assembly: GCF_056820935.1. Taxonomy (NCBI): domain Bacteria; kingdom Bacillati; phylum Actinomycetota; class Actinomycetes; order Kitasatosporales; family Streptomycetaceae; genus Streptomyces; species Streptomyces sp. Q2. The sequence continues at coordinate 63,559 of NZ_JBXEJE010000007.1, forward strand.
GACCAGGGTGTCCACGGCCTCCGTCGCGCAGATCCGGGCGAAGGCCCGCTGTCCCAGCTTGCTGGAGTCCGCGGCGACGACCACGCGCTCGGCGCGTTCGCACAGGAGCCGGTTGATCGCCGCCTCCGCCTCGTCGTGGGCCGACGCGCCGTGCGTGACGTCGAAGGCGACGACCCCGAGCACCGCCACGTCGACCGTGATCTGACCGAGCACGCCGTCCGCGAGCGGCCCCACGAGTTCGTACGACTGCGGGCGTGCGACCCCTCCGGTCAGCACGATCTTGAACTGAGGGCGTACGGCCAGCTCGTTGGCGATGTTGAGGGCGTTCGTGACCACGGTCAGCGCGGGTGCGCCGGCCGCGAGGTCGGCGCGCACGGCCAGTGCCCGCGCCACCTCGGTCGTGGTCGTCCCGCCGGTGAGCCCCACGGCCTCGCCGGGGGCGACGAGGTCGGCCACCGCCTTCGCGATGCGCTGCTTCTCGGAGGCGTGGCGGGCCGCCTTGTAGCGCAGCGGCAGCTCGTACGACACCCCGTGCACGACCGCGCCGCCCCGGGTGCGCACGAGCATCTGCTGCTCGGCCAGCTGGTCGAAGTCGCGCCGGATGGTCGCGGACGAGACCGCCAGCTCGGCGGCCGCCTCCTCGACGTCCAGACGGCCGCGCTCGACGAGCAGTTCCAGCAGCGCCTTCCACCGGGCGTCGCGTGACATCCGCGCCCCTCCGTTCCTCGATCTCCCGGTGACCCTAGCGCACCCCCACTTGAGCAGATGCTTGATTATGCTCGAAACAGCGCTATATCTTGCACGAACAAGCAAGAGTAGAGAGGTGTGGCATGACCCATGTCGAGGACGAGCTGACGAGCCAGCCCGAGTGCTGGACCCGCGCGGCTGCACGGGCGCCGGAGCACGGCGGGGCGCTGCCGGCCCCTGGGGAGCGGGTCGCGATCGTCGGCTGCGGCACCTCCTACTTCATGGCGCAGGCCGTGGCGGCCCTGCGCGAAGGATCGGGCCAGGGCGAGACGGACGCCTTCGCCGCTTCCGAGTTCCCGTACGGCCGTTCGTACGACCGCGTCATCGCCCTCACCCGCTCCGGCACCACCACCGAAGTGCTGGAGCTGCTCGGCGAGCTGCGGGGACGCACGCGCACCACCGCCATCACGGCGGACCCCGGCACTCCCGTCGTGGAAGTCGCCGACGACCTCGTCGTCCTCGACTTCGCGGACGAACGGTCCGTCGTGCAGACCCGGTTCGCCACCACCGCGCTCACCCTGCTCCGCGCCCACCTCGGCCTGCACACCGACGCCGTCGTCGCCGACGCCCGCACCGCGCTCCGCGCGCAGCTGCCCCAAGGGCTCGTGGACTGCTCGCAGTTCACCTTCCTCGGCCGCGGCTGGACGGTCGGGCTGGCCAACGAGGCCGGACTGAAGATGCGGGAGGCCGCCCTCGCCTGGACCGAGGCCTACCCGGCGATGGAGTACCGGCACGGCCCCATCAGCGTCACCACCCACGGCACCGCCACCTGGATGCTCGGCGAGGCGCCGGACGGCCTGCCCGAGCAGGTCCGGGACACCGGCGCACTGTGGGTCGCGGGCCACCTCGACCCGCTCGCCGAACTGGTCCGCGTCCAGCGGCTCGCCGTCGCCGTCGCAGCGGCCCGCGGCCTCGACCCCGACCGGCCGAGGCACCTCACCCGCTCGGTGATCCTCGCCCCCTGATGCCCTCTGACGCCCTCTGAAGCCTTCGGAAGGATCAGTCGTGCCCCTCGTCACCACCGGTGAACTCGTGACCCGCGCCGCCACCGCGCACTCCGCCGTCGCCGCCTTCAACATCATCACGCTGGAGCACGTCGAGGCCGTCATCGCCGGCGCTGAGTCGGCGGGTTCGCCCGTCGTCCTCCAAGTCAGCGAGAACGCCGTCAAGTTCCGTTACGGACGGCTGCTCCCGCTCGCCCGCGCCGCCCTCGCCGCCGCCGAACGAGCCGCCGTACCCGTCGCGCTGCACCTGGACCACGTGCGAAGCGACGACCTGCTGCGCCAGGCACCCGACGCCGGATTCAGCTCCGTCATGTACGACGCGGCCCAGCTGCCGTACGACGAGAACCTCGCCGCGACCAGAGCCGCCGCCGACTGGGCGCACTCCCAGGGGCTCTGGATCGAGGCCGAGCTGGGCCGGATCGGCGGCAAGGACGGCGAGTCGCCGCTGGACGCCCACGAACCCGGCGCCCGCACCGACCCCGCCGAGGCCCACTCCTTCGTCGCGGACTCCGGCGTCGACGCCCTCGCCGTGGCCATCGGCAGCTCCCATGCCATGACCACCCGCACCGCGACCCTGGACCACGCCCTCCTCAAGAGCCTGACCGCCATCCTGGACGTGCCCCTCGTGCTGCACGGCTCGTCCGGAGTGGCGGACGGCGAGCTGACCAAGGCCGCCGCGGGCGGCATCGCCAAGGTCAACGTCGGCACCGCCCTCAACATCGCCATGACCGGCGCGATCCGCGAGTTCCTGGCCGCCCACCCCGAGGCGGTCGACTCCCGCGCGTACCTGAGCGTGGGCCGGGAGGCGATGGTGCGGGCGGTGGCCGGGATCATCCGGGTCCTCGGCTGACCGGACCGGCGCGGCCGTAGAGCGCGCACGGCCCGCCGCCGCTACCTCTTGACCGCCTTCAGCACCACGAACTTCGCGTCGCTCGCGACCAGTTGACTGTTGCCGAACAATCGCCGCAGCTTCAGGTGGTACCCGAGATGACGGTTGCCGACCACCCACAGTTCGCCGCCCGGCCTCAGCGCGCGCCGCGCCCCGGTGAACATCCGCCAGGCGGCGGCGTCCGTCGTCGTCTGGTGGGAGTGGAAGGGCGGATTGTTCAGCACCAGGTCCACGCTGTCGGCCGGCACTCCCACCAGCCCGTCCCCCACCCGGAACTCGGCATGTCCCGGCACGCCGTTCGCCTTGAACGTCGCCTCCGCGGAGGCGACCGCCTGGTACGACTCGTCCACGAACAGCACCTCGGCCTGAGGATCGGCCAGCGCCATCGCCGTACCGACGACACCGTTGCCGCATCCCAGGTCCACCACCCGCTGTCCGCCACGGCTGTCCGGCAGGTGCTGCAGAAAGAACCGGGTGCCGACGTCGAGGCGGTCCGCGCAGAAGACACCCGCGTGGTTGACGACGGTACGGCCCGAGACGCGGCCGATGCCGTCGGGAAGCTCATAGCTGTACGGCCACGGACTGGCGCCACGCTCCGGCGACGGCTTCGGCTCCGGCGTGCAGAAGATCAGCCGGGCCTTCTTCTCCGCGAGCGAGGTACGGGTCCGGCCGAGGATCCGCTCGAACAACCGCAGCGTCGAGGTGTGGATCTCCTTCACCATGCCGGTGCCGACGACGACCGTTCCCTCGTGCGTCGCGGGTGCCAGCCGCAGCAGCTGGTCCTCCAGCAGGGCCAGGCTCTTCGGCACCCGCACCAGCAGGACGTCGACGCGCCCGGGCGGCGGATCCTGCGTGGTGAGCAGCTGCACGGCACCGGGCTCGGCACCGGCCCGCGCCAGGTTCGCCCGGGTCGCCTCCTGGGCCAGGTAGGAGTCGGTGATCTGCGCCGGCCGGTGTGCCGCGAGTGCCGTGGTGAGCGCGCCCCAGCGGTCCCCGACCACCACGACCGTGCCGGACAGTGACACGTCCTGGTCCGCCAGATGCCGCAGGAGGTACTCGTCGGAGGCGTCCCAGGCGCGCAGCTGGTCACGTGGGTCTTCGGGGAAGCGGGACAGCGCGAACTCGCCCCAGGGAGTCTTCATACGGTCGTCCATCGTGCCCCCAGGCTAGCGGAGCAGCAGATCAGAGCTGTCGGGCAGGATGGAACCATGGACACCGAGCTGTTCCCCAGGGCCCGTACGGAGGTCGCGCCCGGCGCGGTGCACGTGCCGGACTGGCTGGACACGGCCCGGCAGCGCGAGCTCCTTCGGGCCTGCCGTGAGTGGGCCCGCCCGCCCGCCGGCCTCAGAACGGTCCGCACACCCGGCGGCGGCACGATGACCGCCCGCCAGGTCTGTCTGGGCTGGCACTGGTACCCGTACGCCTACGCTCGCACGGTCGTCGACGGCGACGGCACCCCTGTGAAGCCGTTCCCCGGCTGGCTGGGCGAACTGGGCCGGGACGCGGCGCGGGAGGCCCTGGGCGCCGAATCCGTTCCGTACGACATCGCGCTGATCAACTTCTACGACGGCGACGCCCGCATGGGCATGCACCGCGACAGCGACGAGAAGTCGGACGCGCCGGTGGTGTCGCTGAGCCTCGGCGACACCTGCGTGTTCCGTTTCGGCAACCCCGCGTCCCGGACCCGGCCGTACACGGACGTCGAACTGCGCAGTGGCGACCTCTTCGTGTTCGGCGGGCCGTCCCGGCTCGCCTACCACGGGGTGCCCCGGGTCCACGCGGGTACCGCACCCCCGGAGTTGGGGCTGACCGGGCGGCTGAACATCACGCTCCGGGCGAGCGGCCTGTAGGCCGCCGGGGCTGCGGATCATGGGAGACTCGCCCTCATGAGCGGCAAGGCGGACCCCCGTACGGCGGGGGAAGGGACCACCTCGAGAGCGCGGCTGGACCGGGGGCGCGGTGCGCTCGGGCCCGCGTTGGAGCTCGTGCACACCGGACGCGCGCCGACCCGTGCCGTGCTGACCGCCGAGCTCGGCGTGACACGGGCCACCGCCGGCGCGGTCGCCGCCGAACTGGAGGCGCTCGGGCTGATCCGGGTCGACGCCCGGCCCGGCGCGGCGGCCGGTTCGCAGGGGCGGCCCTCGCACCGGCTCGCGGTCGCCGAGGACGGGCCAGTCGTGCTCGCCGCGCAGGTGCACGCCGACGGGTTCCGGGCGGCGCTGGTCGGACTGGGCGGCCGTATCGTCGCCACCGCGCCCGGCTGCGAAACCGTCGAAGAAGATCCCGCGAAGGTTCTGGTGTCCGTCGTGGAGGCCGGCGCCGAACTGCTGCGCACCACCGGGCGGCGGTGCGTGGGCGCGGGTCTCGCCGTGCCGTCCGCGGTCGCCGAGCCCGACGGACTCGCCCTGAACCCGTTGCACCTGGCGTGGCCGGTGGGCGCCCCGGTCCGCCGTATCTTCGCGGAGTGCGTGCGCGCGGCCGGGATCGGCGGACCGGCCTTCGCGGGCAACGACGTCAATCTCGCCGCGCTCGCCGAGCACCGGCACGGCGCGGGCCGCGGCGCCCGGGACCTGCTGTGCGTGGCGACCGGGCACCGGGGTGTGGGCGGCGCGCTGGTGCTCGACGGGCGTCTGCACACCGGCAGTGCGGGGCTCGCCCTCGAAGTCGGCCACCTCACCGTGAACCCCGAGGGCCGCCCCTGCCACTGCGGCAGCCGCGGCTGCCTCGACGTCGAGGCCGACCCGCTCGCCTTCCTCACCGCCGCGCGCCGCGACCCGGGCCCCGAGGTGTCCCTCCTCCAGCAGGCCAACGACCTCATCCGCAACCACTACGACGACCCGTACGTCCGCACCGCCACCGAGGCCCTGATCGACCGTCTCGGCCTCGGCCTGGCCGGCCTGGTGAACATCCTCAACCCCGACCGGATCATCCTCGGCGGCCTGCACCGCACCCTGCTGGGCGCCGACCCGCACCGCCTGCGCGCGGTCGTCGCCGACCGCAGTCTGTGGGGGCAGAGCGGCGGCGTCCCCATCCTGGCCTGCACCCTCGACCACAACAGCCTGGTCGGCGCGGCCGAGCTGGCGTGGCAGCCGGTCCTGGACGATCCGCTGACCGCGCTGGCCGGGTAGCGCCCACGCCTCCTCGGCGGCGGGACCACCCGAGGCCGGTGTTCGCGCAGAGCGGCACCCACAACCGCCGGGCCCGCTGACCCGTCCGTTCCCTGGGAGCCCGAGCCACCCCCGGGTAGGGTCGTGGCATGCGGATCTCCGTTTCCTCGGACATGGACGAACCCGTGGCGCGCGCTCTCGTCAGGGAACTGCGCGATCGCGGCCACGAGGTCGTGCCGTACGGCGCGCTGAACCCCGGCGACGACCCCCGGTGGGCCGTCTGCTCGGAGACCGCCGCCCGCGACGTCGCCGCCGGCACCGCGGACCAGGCCGTCGTGTGCTGCTGGACCGGCACGGGCGCGTCGATCGCCGCGAACAAGGTGCCCGGCGTACGCGCCGCCCTGTGCACGGACGCCTACACGGCCGACGGCGCCCGCCGCTGGAACGACGCCAACGCGCTGGCACTCAGCCTGCGGCTGACGTCCGAGCCGCTGCTCAAGGAGATCCTCGACGCCTGGTTCGCCGCCACGGCCGGCGAGGACGCGGAGGACCGGGAGAACGTGGCCCGCGTCGAACGACTCGACCTCGGCAGGAGCTAGCTCTCCGGTGCCGTGAGGCTCCACAACGCCGCCACCAGTGGCCGGCGCAGATCGGCCCGCCGTACGCACAAACCGATCGGAAACGGCTCCGGCAACGGCTCGACCGGCAGCACGGCGAGCCGGTCGCGCACCGCGCTGTGCTCCAGCACGAGACGGGGGACCACGCCCGTGCCGCAGCCCAGGGCGACGAGCGTCAACAGCCCTTCGTGACCGTCGGGTTCGCAGGCCACCTCGGGTGCCGTGCCGCGCGTGCGGAACCAGCGGTCGGCGGCCTCGCGGACCAGCCCGCGGTGGGGAAGGACGAAGGGACCGTCGAGGCCGGGGCCGGGGCGGTCGCGCGCGGTGACGAGAACCAGCTCGGTGACCGCGACCGTACGGCTGACCAGGGGCTCCGGCAGCCTCGCCGGGATTCCCGCGACGGCCACGTCGACCTCGCCCTCGTCCAGCCGGGCCAGCGCCGCCGCCGCGTCGCCGGTGCGCAGATCGAGCCGTACCTGGGGGTGTGCGGTGCGGAACGGGGTCAACAGGTCGGGCAGCAGCGCCTGACAGGCCGTCACTGTCGCGAACACGGCCAGCCGACCGGTGAGTTCGGCCGGGTCGGGGTGCTCCTCGCGGTAGGCGCGCCACAACTCCAGTGCCTGACCGGCGTATTCACGGAAGCGGTGTCCCTCCGCCGTCAGCGACACGCCGCGCGGCCCACGGTCGAACAGCCGGTGCCCGAGGTCGGCCTCCAGTCGCTGCACGGTCCGGGTGAGGGTCGCCGGGCTGACATGGCAGTCCAGGCTCGTCCGGCCGAAGTTCAGCGTCCGCGCCAGATGCAGGAAGAGGCGCAGCTCCCGGTGATCGTCCCGCATGCCCGTGACCTGGCCCTTTCGCTTCACGCAACAGTGCGCTGCAAAGGTTGCGCTTGCCGCAACGCTCGCGCCGAGCCTACAACTCGACCATGACCTCGACCACGTACACCTCCCGCGTCTTCGCCCTCGAAGCGATGGACGTGCCCGACGGCACCGAGACCATCCTGCGCGGCGGCCGGCACCTGTTTCCCCTGCTGCCGAAGGCCTTCGACGGCGTCCGCCGCATCGGCGTCCTCGGCTGGGGCCCGCAGGGCCGCGCCCAGGCCCTCAACCTGCGCGACTCGCTCGCCGGCACGGACATCCGCGTCGCCGTCGGACTGCGCCCCGGCTCCCGGTCGGCCACCGACGCCCGTGCCCACGGCTTCACGGAGAAGGACGGCACGCTCGGCGACTGGCTCGCCGTCGCCGCCGACAGCGACCTGGTCGTCCTGCTGATCGCGGACGCCGCGCTCGCCGCCCACCACCAGGAGATCTTCGCCGCCCTCCGGCCCGGCGCCGCGATCGGTCTCTCCCACGGCTTCCTGCTCGGCCACCTGCGGGCAACCGGCGGCGACTTCCCGTCCGGCCACCCGGTGATCGCCGTGTGCCCCAAGGGCATGGGCGACTCGGTGCGCCGCCTGTACCAGCAGGGCGCGGAGGTCAACGGCGCCGGGATCAACAGCAGTTTCGCCGTGCACGCCGACCCCGACGGCCGGGCCGTCGACCTCGCGCTCGGCTGGTCGGTGGCGCTCGGGTCGCCGTACACCTTCCGCACCACGCTGGAGAGCGAGTACCGCTCCGACATCGTCGGTGAACGCGCCATCCTGCTCGGCGCCGTGCACGGCATCGTCGAGAGCCTGTACGGCCGCCACCGCCTGGCCGGGGACGACGAGGTGACCGCGTACGAGAGGTCCTGCGAGAACGTCACCGGACCGATCGCCCGCACGATCTCGCAGGCTGGACTCCGTGCGGTGCGCGACAGCCTCGACGCGGCAGGGCGGGACGTCTTCGACCGCGCCTACGCGGCGACGTACGCACCCTCCCGCGAGATCGTCGCCGAGATCTACGACGAGGTCGCCGACGGCACCGAGCTGCGCAGCGTGATCCTGGCCGAACGGCGGCTCGGCGGCCGCCCGATGACCGAGATCGGCGGTTCACCGATGTGGTCCGTCAGCGACCGGGTCCGGGCCCGGCGGGCCCGGCGCGAGCTGCCCGTCGATCCGTTCACCGCCGGTGTCTTCGTCGCCACCATGCTGGCCCAGGTGGACGAGTTCGCCGAGCGCGGGCACCCGTGGTCGGAGATCGTCAACGAGTCCGTCATCGAGGCCGTCGACTCGCTGCTGCCCTACATGCACGCCCGCGACGTGGCCCACATGGTCGACAACTGCTCCCGGACGGCCCGTCTCGGGGCCCGCCGCTGGGGCCCGCGCTTCCAGGCGGCGTACGAGCAGATCGCCTTCCCGGCCGCCGAAACCCCGGCCGACCCGGCCCTGTTGACGGCCTTCGCCACCCACCCCGTCCACGAGGCCCTGGCCGCGGCGGCGAAGCTCCGGCCGTCCGTGGACATCGCGGTGGCCTAGGGCTGTTCCGTGGCCACGGCGCTCCGCGCCCACGGCACTCCGCCGGTACAGCGCGTGCTCCTGCGCGGGGGGCCGCCCCTGGCGAAGCGTGCCTGCCGGTTGCCGTCAGGTCCCGTCAGTCAGGTCCCGTCAGTTCCTGCGTGGCCGGGCCACCAGCTCCCCACCGCAGTTGGGGCAGAGGTCCCGCAAGGCCTCGCCGCACGGCACGCAGAAGGTGCACTCGTACGAGCAGATCCGGGCCGGCGCGTCCGGCGGCAGCGTCGCCGTCTCGCAGCGTTCGCAGCGCTCGCGCATCTCCAGTGGCATGTCGTCGCCCTCCTCGTCGCAGTCCCGCTGCCGCCATCCTCCGGGCGCGGGGCGCGGCCGACAGGCGCCGAAAGGGCCAAAGGCCGACGTGATCGGGCCAGGTGGTCGTCGTCCCCTGGCCCGGGCCCTGGCCCGGGGCGGGTCAGCGCCATTGCGCCGCGAACGCCGCGCCCGGGTTCCGCGTGAGGATCCGCTCCACCATCTCCTCGCCCAGCTCGACTTCGAGCCGAGGCCGCACCCGCCGCAGCAGATACGGCATCCCCGGACCGCCGTCGACCGAGCGGGCCGCCGCGGTCGTGGTGTCGCCGCCGAGCAGCAGCCGGTCGCCGTATCCCGCGTCGGCGAGCGCTCGTACGGCGCCCGGCATCCGCCAGTCCGTGGCGTGGTTGGCGCGTGAGGGCCCGTCGAAGGCGAGGTAGCAGCCGGTCCGCGCGGCCTGGAGCTGCACCACGACGTCGGGGGAGCGGTTGAGGTGCCCCAGGATCACCCGGTGCGGTGGCACCCCCGACTCGCCGCACAGCAGGTCCAGTACGTCCAGGGCGCCGGTGCCGAGCTCCAGGTGGACGGCGATGGGCGCTCCCGTCGCATGGTGGGCCTCGGCCGCCGCTCTCATCGTCCAGCGGGCGTGCGCGTCGAGGGCGTGGAAGCCGCCCGCGACCTTGATCAGGCCCGCCCGGACCCCCGACGGGCCGATGCCCTCGGTCAGTTCGGCGACGAAGACCTCGGCGAGCCGGCCCCGCAGCCCGGCGAGGGTCTCGTCGTCGTAGTGGACGGCCTGGTGCAACCCGGTCGCGGCCACCACGAGCACCCCTGTCTCCCGGGACAGCGACGGCAGATCGGCGGCCCGTCGCCCCAGCCCGTACGGCGTCCACTGCACCACGCTGTTGCCGCCCTGCGCGAGGAACGCCGCCAACTCCGCGCGGGCTGCGGACACGTGCTGGAGTTCCTGCCCCGGCAGGCGGGGACTGCTGAAGAACAGGTGGTCGTGCGCGTCGCAGACGCCCAGGGCCGCGGGGCGCACGTCCCCGAGCACGGTACGGACCATGCTCACCATCGCCGCCCCCGCCGCATCCGGTCGCGCCCCGGCTGCGACAGGTGCAGCACCTCGAACACATCGCCTTCGGCCTTCGGCGCGTCACCCTCCCAGAGCGAGAAATGGACGAGCTCCCAGCGGCTCGTGTCCACGGCGGCCGCCGCCAGCACCGCTCCCTCCCTGGCCGCGAGCCGCCCCGCCTCACCCGCCGCGTCCTCCATCACCTCGCCCAACGGCACCCCGTCCGGCACCCGTTGCCGCCGCCGCACGGCGATCCGCGCGGGGGAGCCGGTCGCGGCGCCCTCCTCGTACGCCACTCCCGTCCACTGCCGGACCGCGGGGCGCCCGAAGTCGTCGGGGATCACCTGGAAGGCGCCGCCCCACAGGAAGGTGTTCATGCCCTCCATGGTGTTCCACAGGTAGAACGGCGCGTACTGGTTGACCGGCGATCCGCTGGTGCCCCGCTCACGCATCAGAAACGCCTTGAGGCCCAGGCCCTCCCAGCCGTCGAGCAGACGACCTTTGCGTGCGACCCGGTCGCGGACGACGCCCATGTCGTAGTCGGCGGGCAGCGTGAGCTCGTACTGCATGGCGTGCATCGGATGTCTCCTCAGGCCGTGTGGTCGGGGCGGGCCGACGCGAGCAGCGACAACAGGCCTCGGACGCCCGTGTCGAACGCGGCGGGCGAACCGGAGGCGCGGGCGAGGACGTAGCCGCCCTGGACCGTCGCGAGGACGGTCGCCGCGATCTCCTCACCGTCCAGCGAGGGCGCGAAGTGGCCCTGCTCCTTGCCCTCTTCGACGATTCCGGCGATCCGCTCACGGATCCGGTCGAGCGTCGCGTCGACCGGCGCGCGCAGTTCGTCGCTGGCGATGATCTCCGGGTCCATCGTCAGCCGCCCGATCGGACAGCCGCGCAGTACGTCGCGCTCCCGCCGCAGATACGCCTCGATCCGCTCGTACGGTGTCCCGGGACCGTCGAGTACTCCCTCGGCGGTGGCCAGCAACTCCTCCGCCGTCCGGCGGATCGCGGCCAGGGCGAGGTCGGGCTTCCCCTTGAAGTGGTGGTACATGCTGCCCTGCCCGGCTTCCGCACGTTCCAGGATCGCCTTGGGGCTGGTGCCCACATAGCCGCGCTCCCACAACAGCTCACGGGTGGACTCGATCAGTCGCTCCGAGGTGCTCACATCGGCACTGTACATACTAGTAGTTACAGGAGTCGAATCCTGGAGAGTCGAGGTCCGGGGGGGGGCAGTGGCGACACGCCCGCGTACTCCCCGGGAGGTACGCGCACCGCCGCCGGCCGTACGACGACCCGGACCCCTCCCCGGAGCCACTGTCGAGGCATCACCTGAAAACCCACCGAGGAGATGACCCGAGATGCAGACCCTGGCGCACTTCGGCGACGGCGGCCCCGGCCCGTGGATCCTGCTCTTCCCGCTGATCTGGGCGGCCGTCGTGATCGGCGGCATCACTCTGCTGCGCCGCACCGTATGGCGCGGACGCGGCGGACCCCGGCGGCGCCCGACCGTCGACGACAGCTCGCCCATCACCGTCCTGGGCCACCGCTTCGCCTCCGGCGAGATCGACGAGGACGAGTACTGGCGCCGGCTGTCCGTCCTGGACGAGCAGTTCGGCCGCACCGGCGAGGGCGGTGCGGCATGACCACCACCCCGCCACCAACGACACGCTGGTCACGGCCTCGGACGGGGTGAGCGGCAGCGCCTTCGCCTTTGCGATGCGACCCCCGCGGCTGACGGTGGTCGCGTCCGTAGGGGCTCGCGGCGGGAGCCCACGCGGGCCTGGCGCCCGACCCGGCGCGCGGCCCACCCGGACGTCCTGCGGGCCACGGCCACGCAGTGACGGGCAAGGGCCCACGGACGCCCACTGTCCCAACGCGTCGGCCGTGAGAGAGCCGGAGGGGCTCGCCACCGGCTTGGGTGCCCAGTGGGCGAACGAACCGAAAGAGGGGTCACCGCCCGGTCAGCCGGCAACGGCCGACCGGGCGGGAGCGTGTTCGGGCCTGCGCAGGTCGACGGCGTGCGCGACCTCCACGAACCGGTGCGCGGGTTTGTCCGCGACCGCCCGCCGTGGCGGGCGCGTGGCCGGCCGCGCGGACGAGGGTGTCGGCAGCGTGAACCACACGACCTTGCCGGACTCGCCCTCCGGCCGCGCGCCCCAGCTCTCGCTGACCGCGGCGACCATCGCGAGCCCGCGCCCGCACGTGGCGAACGTCTCGGCGTCCTCCACGACCGGCAGCCGCGGGTCGTGGTCGCGCACCGAGACCGTCAGACGGTCGAGCAGCAGCTCGATCTCCACGGTGCACGTCTTGTCGGGCTGGGCGTGGCGGTGGACGTTGGTCAACAACTCCGTCACGCCGAGCGCGGCCCGGTCTATGAGCGGATCCAGATGCCAGTAGCGCAACTGCGCCGATACGATTCTGCGGACCTGGCCGATCCGCGACGGCAGGGCTTGGAGCTCCACCGCGCAGTGCCTGCTTGGGTGACTGATCACGGCTGCGACTCCCCGACGTAGGTCCGGAAGAACACGGAGTTCGGATCGATCCAGCAGCGTGCCTTGCGTGAAACGGCCGCCTGCTGTCGTGGCCCGGCGGGCTGGTTCGCAGCGTTATCGCCGGTAAACCCAGAGTGACGTGAGACAAGAGTGGCCCAGGGGGTGCGGTCCCGCAACTCACGGTGATTCAGTCGTTACGCCCTGCGGCCCGCCGTACGGCCTCGATGAACCGGCGCGCCGCGGGCGGCCCGGGCTCGCCCGGAGCGGGGTCGTGCTCGCCCAGGGTCAGCAGGTAGCGGTTGCCGTTGAGGTCCGCCAGGGCTCGGTCCTCCGGGGCGAACCACGGTTTGGAGGCACGCACGGCCTGCACCGGCGCGCTGTCGATCTCACTGCCGTAACTGGTGAGCAACTCCAGCCGGCCGTCGCTGATCCGGACCTGGCCGGCCCGGGTGAGCGAGCGCAGCCGCTTCCCGATCCGCACGCCCGTGGCCGTGAACTCCGGCTCCGCCATCCCGCCCCGCCCCCTAGTGCGTGTGGGTGTCCCGGCCCTTGCTTCCGAGTGGGCCGTTGACCTGTTCGTGTCGTGATCCAGTGTGCGCCCCCGTGGGCGACCTTCGTCCCGTCGGGCAGTCTGCCCGCCTCCGACGTCCCGCACCAGTGCGCACGACCGCCTCGCCGAGAGCGCCCGGAGCACTCGCGCGAATGCGCCCCCACCTCCTGGTGCCGCCCAGCCCCAGGGGTGCCTTTGAGGTGCTCAAAGGCATGTTTATGCAGGTGAGAAGCGTGCGGAAGGTGTCTATGATCGAGGTGGCGGCCGCGCGACGCGCCGTCGGCGCGCAGCCCTAAGGAGCCCCGCCGTGAGCACCCCGCAGAGAACCCGGACCGGCGAAACCCTCGACGTCGACCACAGCGACGTGGTCTACCGCGGCTGGCTGAAAGAGGCCGTGCGCAAGGTCCAGGCCGACTCCAACCGCTCGGCCGACACGCATCTGCTGCGCTTCCCGCTGCCCGAGAAATGGGGCATCGACCTGTACCTGAAGGACGAGTCGACGCACCCGACCGGCAGCCTCAAGCACCGGCTCGCCCGCTCCCTCTTCCTCTACGGCCTCTGCAATGGCTGGATCCGTCCGGGCCGCCCGGTGATCGAGGCGTCCAGCGGCTCGACGGCCGTCTCCGAGGCGTACTTCGCGAAGCTGATCGGCGTGCCCTTCATCGCCGTCATGCCGCGCACGACGAGCGCCGAGAAGATCCGCCTCATCGAGTTCCACGGCGGCCAGTGCCACTTCGTGGACGACTCGCGGAGGATGTACGAGGAGTCCGCCCGCCTCGCGGTGGAGACCGGCGGCCACTACATGGACCAGTTCACCTACGCCGAACGGGCCACGGACTGGCGCGGCAACAACAACATCGCCGAATCCATCTTCCGCCAGCTGCGTTTGGAGCGGTTCCCGGAGCCCGCGTGGATCGTCGCGACAGCCGGCACCGGAGGTACCTCCGCGACCATCGCGCGCTACGTCCACTACATGCAGCACGACACCCGCATCTGTGTCGCCGATCCGGAGAACTCGTGTTTCTTCGAGGGCTGGACCACCGGCGATCCGGACGTCACGTGCGACTGCGGCTCCCGCATCGAGGGCATCGGCCGGCCCCGTATGGAACCGAGCTTCGTGCCCGGTGCGATCGACCGGATGATGAAGGTCCCGGACGCGGCCAGCGTCGCCGCCGTCCGCGCCCTGGAGCAGGCCATCGGCCGCAGGGCGGGCGGTTCGACGGGCACCGGGCTGTGGAGCGCGCTGAAGATCATCGCCGAGATGGTCGCGGAGGGCCGGCAGGGCAGTGTGGTGACGCTGCTGTGCGACCCCGGGGACCGCTACCTCGACAAGTACTACTCGGACGCCTGGCTCGCCGAACAGGGCATGGACATCGCGCCGTACACGGCGGCGATCGTCTCGCTGCTGGAGTCGGGTGTCTGGCGCTAGCGCGCCGTCAGTCGTCCCTCGAGCGCGGTGACGGCTTCGCGGAAGGCCCGCCCGAGGCCCCCGCGCACGAAGGTCAGCGCCAGCCGGAACGCCGCCGGCCCGTCCGCGGCGAAGGTCCACTGCACGCGGGTGCCGGTGCCCGACGGGACCAGCCGCCACTCCTCGACCAGCGCGCGAGCGCCGGGCGCGTTGGTCTCGTCGACGCGGTAGGCGTACACCTCGGCCTCCTTGGCGACGAGGACCGTCTCCAGGAAACGCGTCCCGCCCTTGAGCCGGATCTCGCGCCGGGCCCCGTCGTCGCAGGACCGGGCCAGCGTCACCGCCCCGAACCAGTCGGTCCAGCCGGGCACGTCCTCGGCCAGTGCGCGGAAGACTTTCCCGGGGGGAGCGGAGATCTCCCGCGCGAAGACCAGGCGTACGGGGGCGGTCTCGACGAACTCGATCCCCACCGGGCGCAGCTGACGGGCCATGGGCAGAACCCCCTTGGGGGAGGCGGGCGTTGACCGGGCAGCGTCACATTAGCTGACGGTCAGTCACTCGTCTGCATCTTCGCCGGGCTCGCCCGCCACGACCAGCCGCCGCAGATGCTCCGAGATCTCCGCGCGTGCCTCGCCGGGCAGCCCGGCGTCCGTCACCAGCGTGTCGACCTGCTCCAGTGCCGCGAACGAACTGAGGCCCACCGTCCCCCACTTGGTGTGGTCGGCGACGACCACGACCCGCCGCGCCGACTGCACCAGGCGCCGGTTGGTCTCGGCCTCGGCGAGGTTCGGCGTCGACAGGCCGGCCTCGACCGATATGCCGTGCACACCGAGGAACAGCAGGTCGAAGTGGAGCGCCGCGATCGCCTGGTCCGCCACCGGCCCCACCAGCGAGTCCGACGGGGTGCGCACCCCGCCGGTCAGCACCACCGTGGCCGCGCCCTGCCGGGGACCCGAGGTGCGCTGCGCTACGTGGAAGACGTCGGCCACCCGCACCGAGTTGGTGACGACGGTCAGGTCCGGCACGTCGACCAGCCGGTGCGCCAGCGCGAACGTCGTCGTACCGCCCGACAGGGCGATCGCGCTGCCCGCCACGACCAGCTCCGCCGCGGCCCGCGCGATGTCCTCCTTGGCGGTCAGCTCCAGACCCGACTTCGCCTCGAAGCCCGGCTCGTGCGTGCTCGCCTCGACCACCGGGACCGCGCCGCCGTGCACCTTCTCCAGCACGCCCTGCCGGGCCAGCGCGTCGAGGTCACGTCGTACGGTCATGTCCGACACGCCGAGCTTTCGGGTCAGCTCGTTGACACGGACGCCGCCGCGGCGGCGCACCTCGTCCAGGATCAGGGCACGTCGCTGCTCCGCGAGGAGGTTCTGATTCTCGCTCACGTACGCTCCGGTCCTTTCGCCTCAACCCGTCCGACACGCCCTGCGCACCGCCTGTGACAAGGACATTTTGCCGGGTGCTGGTGCGCGGACGCCCCATCCTTGCACGCGCCGGTGGGGGTAGCGCCACCGACCGTCCCGACGCGGGCGTGCCGCCCGGGTGACATCCGGGCCGCCGACCGGCACACGGATCGGGGAGATTCCGTGACGAGAGGTGTGCGGCACGCGCCGAACAGCGATCCTTGTCCCCGCACAAACAGATGCCGACAGCGCGTCACGGGGGAAGTGCGAACAGTGGAACGTGCGCAGGAACGTGCCTCGACCGCCGGAGCCGACGGCTCCGCCACCAGGCCCGACGAATCAGGAGCCGCCCTGGAACTCCTCGTCCACGGAGTCGGCGGCACCACACCCGAGAAGATGCTCGACGATCCGCGCACGGTCCGGATCACCGGCGACGACACGGCGGCCGTCTTCCGGCGCGCCGCCGACGCCGACGCCGAATCACGACCGCACGACCACCGCGGCCGGCCGGTGCCCGAGGCGTACGTCTGGTGCAACCTCACCTCCGGCAACGGCACCCGCGCCCTGTGGCTGTTGCTGCTGCCGTTCATGGTCGTCAACCTCGCCCACTGGATGCGCCCCACCGCGCGCGGCCGCAGACGGACGGTGCGTCTGTACGGGCTGCTGGTGCGGCTCACGGGACTGACCCTGACCGTGCTGCTCGTCGCCGCGGTCTGCGAGGTCGCCCTCGACCTCGCGGCCTGGCAGTGCGCGGGCACGCGCGCGTGTGCCGGGCGGCACTCCTGGCTCGGCTTCCTGTCGCCCACCGTCTCCGACGGCGGCTGGTGGAGCCGGCCCGGCCGCCGCCTCGCCCTCGCGGCACTGGTCCCGGCCGCGCTCACCTGGCTGCTGTGGTACCTGTCGCACCGCACCTGGAGCGCGTACGAGTCCCAGCAGCCGATGTCCCGCACACCCGAGCGGGACGAGGAGACCGGCCGCACCGCGCTGGGCCGGCCCGGCTTCTGGTACGGACGCCGCCTGGTGGCCCGGCTGCGTGCCGCCCACACCGCCGCCGGACTGCTGACCGTCGCCGCCGCCGTCGGTACGGCCGCGGCACGGTTCGACCACCGGCCCGGCGGGCCCGCGCCGCTCGACGCGCTGGGCCGGCTCCTCGAAGCGGCGCTCCTCGCCGCCGCGGTGGGCGTGGTGTGGGTGGTCTGCCGCAGGGGCCGCAGCGAACACCGCCTCGACCGGGAGCTCGACGCCCGTCTCGTACGTGGCCTGCCGCTCACCTGCGTCGTCCTGCTCGTGCTCGCCACCGTGTACGCCGGCTGGGAGCGCCCGGGATGGGAGTCGGCCGGCCGGCTGCCGGGCGACGCGACCTTCGGCGGCATCGTCCTGCTCCAGGGCCTGCTCGTCATCGCCCTCGGCGCGGTCGCCCATGTCCTGCACCGCGCCCGTCCCGACCCGCGCGCCGCGATGCGCGGCCTGGGCGGGCCCGCCGTCGCGATGCTGGCCTGCGCACTCGGCGGGGTCATGTCCGGCGGCGTCTCCCAGCGCGTCGCCGACTGGCTGGACGGCACCGGCACGAACATCCCCGGCCCGCCGGTCCTGCTCACCTGGCAGGCGTCCGTCATCCCGCCGCTGCTCGTCGTCCTGCTGGTGCTCTGCGGCTGGCTGGCGTGGCGGACCTGGCTCCTGCGCCGGGCCGAACTGGCCGCGGTGGAACGGGACTACCCGGGCGAGCCCAAGGACACCACCCGCACCCGCCGCATCGCACGGATGCGCGCGACGGCCACGCTCACCGACCGCGGACCCCTGCTCGTCGCGGTCACCTCCACCACGACCCTCCTGCTCGGCGCCGGGGCCCTGGTCGGCGCGATGGCCACCGACCGGGTACCCGCCGAGGCCGCACGGCGGACACCCGCCTTCGTCCAGGGCGTCGCCGAGACCGCACAGGCACTGGGCTCCTGGCTGATCGGACTCGGCTTCATACTGTTCGTCACCTGGGGCCGGCGCGCCTACAAGGACGCCTCGGCGCGCCGCACCATCGGCATCCTCTGGGACGTCGGAACCTTCTGGCCACGCGCCGCCCACCCCTTCGCACCACCCTGCTACGCCGAACGCGCGGTGCCCGACCTGACCTGGCGGATGGCCACCTGGACCCACGCCACCGGCGGCCGGCTCGTCCTGTCCGGACACTCACAGGGCAGCGTGCTCGCCGCCGCGGCCGCCTGGCAGCTGAAGCCGTCCGTCCGCAAACGCGTCGCGCTGCTGACGTACGGCTCCCCGTTGGAACGCCTCTACGGCCGCTGGTTCCCGGCCCACTTCGGCCCCGCCGCGCTCAGCGCGCTCCACCAGGACGTCGACTGCTGGCGCAACCTGCATCGGCCCACCGACCCGATCGGCGGCCCGGTCCGGCTGCCCGGCGACTGCGGCCCCGAGGTGGACCGCGAAGCCCTCAAGGACCCGCTGGCGTACGGCCGTACGAACGAACACCCTCTGCCCGCGCCGATCCTCGGTCACTCGGACTACCAGGCCGACCCGGCGTTCGCGGAGGAACGGGGACGGCTGCTGGCCCGGCTGCGGCCGGACGTACCCGTGCAGCGGCCTCAGGAGGACCCGGGCAGGTCCTCCGCGTAGAGCAGCGTCAGGTCGTCCTTGCTCGGGTCGGCGACCTGGGCGACCCGGCTCGCGTGCCGCTCGACCATGGCCTCGAAGGTCTGGCGGGCGGTACGGCCGTTGCCGAAGGCCGGCCCCTTGGGGAGCGTCGTGAAGTACTTCAGCAGGGCCTGAGAGGCGCCCGGTGCCAGCCGGTACTCGTGCTCCTCGGCCTGCTGCTCGACGATCCGCAGCAGTTCCTCGGGGTTGTAGTCGCTGAAGGTGATGGTCCGTGAGAAGCGGGACGCCACACCGGGGTTGATCGAGAGGAACCGCTCCATCTCGGCCGTGTAGCCCGCGACGATCACCACGACCGCGTCCCGGTGGTCCTCCATCAGCTTCACCAGCGTGTCGATGGCCTCCTTGCCGAAGTCCCGGCCCGAGTCCTCCGGCGACAGCGCGTACGCCTCGTCGATGAACAGGACACCGCCGCGCGCCTTGTCGAAGGCCTCCTGGGTGCGGATCGCCGTGGATCCGATGTGCTCGCCGACCAGGTCGACGCGGGACACCTCGACGAGGTGGCCCTTCTCCAGCACGCCGAGGGAGGCGAGGATCTCGCCGTAGAGACGGGCGACCGTCGTCTTGCCGGTGCCCGGGGAGCCCGTGAAGACCAGGTGGCGCTTGACCGAGGCCGCCTTCAGGCCCGCCTCCTGCCGGCGCCGGCCCACCTCGATCATGTCCGTGAGCGCCCGGACCTCGCGCTTGACGCTGTCCAGGCCCACCAGCGCGTCCAGTTCACCGAGCACGGCCTTCGAGGTCCGCGCCGGCTCCTGTGGCTCCGCGCCGGTGACCAGCGGCTCCTGTTCGGTGGCGCGCTGCCCGGGGATCGCGCCCAGCAGGCCGGCCGACCGGGACACCGTCTGCACGGCGGTCTCGGCCGCCGCCGGCTGTCGCGGGCCGCCGCTCTCGTCGCTGGTGCAGTCCTCGACCACGGGACCCGCACCGGATCCTTCGTCCGGGCCGGCGTCCGCGAACTCGTAGCCACCGCGCGCGCACCGCTCCGTGCGGCACTTCTTCAGCGTCGTACGGCAGCCGTCGATCACATGGAAGCCGTAGCCTCCGCTGCCCGTGACCCGGCAGTTCAGGAAGCTGCCCCGGCCGCCGGCGGAGACGTAGAAGCCCGCTTCGGCGGGGGAGTCGACCGTGCAGCGCTCTATCGTGGGGTCGGCGCCCTTGGTGACGATCACGCCGGTCTGGGTGCCGTCCACCGTGCAGTTGTTGAGGGTGCCGCCGCTGCCGTGGTCGCGGAACCAGGCGCCCGTCGCCGCGTCGCGGATGCGGCAGTCGTCGAGCTGCGCGGTGGCCCCGTCGCTCACCGACACGGCCGTGTTGCGCACCTGCCAGAGGTCGCTGTCGACGACGTCCGCGCGTGAGCCGCGGTCCAGGACGAACAGGGCGTCGGGTACGTCGTGCACCCGGCAGGAGTCGAGGACCGCGGTGGCGCCGTCGCTGACCCAGACGGCCGGGTAGTCGCCGGTGCTGTCGAAGATCTCGCACTGGTTGGCGTCCACGCGCGTGCCCGGGTCCCACACCGACAGCCCGTTGCGCCCGAACTGACGCACCGTCGTCCGGGTCAGCGTCAGCACCGAACGCGACCGCAGATCGACGGCGTTCTCCGGGATGTCGTGGATACGGCAGTCGGCCAGGGTCAGGACCGCGTCCGTGTCGAGCGTGACGCCGTCCGCCGTGGTGCGGTGCACGTCGCAGTCGGTGAGGTGGGCGGTGGCCCGGCCGGTGACCTGGACACCGCTGCCCCGGACCTCGTAGACCTCGCAACCCACCGCTTCCAGCGCGGAGTTCTCACCGGTCACCGACAGGCCGACGCCCGACGCGTGGTGTACCCGGCAGCGGTCCAGCCGGGGGTGCCCACCGCCGCGCACCGCGACGCCCGCCTGGCCGGCGGCGACGACCTCGCACTCCTCGAACACGCCGCCCCCGCCGTCGACCACGGCGATGCCGATGCCGGCCGGGTTGTCGACGGTGCAGCGCCGCACGGTCGGCCGCGCGCCGCCGCGCACCTCGATACCGGCCGCGGACCGCGTCACGATCCGGATGTCCGTGAGCTCCGGCGTGCCCTCCTCGACGAGCAGGGCGGGTGCTGCCGCGTCCTGGCCCTCCACGTGCAGGTCCTGCACCACGGCCGAGGCGCACACGGTCAGCGGCACCCCGTCCAGGGGCGCGATGCGCACCGAGCCGGGAGAACCCTCGGGACCGCGCAGGGTCACCGCCCGCTGCACGACGAGGTTCTCCCGGTAGGTGCCGGGGGCGACGGTGAGGACATCGCCTTCGGCCGCGGCCTCCAGGGCGGCGGCGAGCGATGCGTACTCACCCGTGCGGCGCCGCCAGCGCGATGTGCCGGTGTGCGTCACCTGGACCGTGCCCTGTGCCATGGCGTTGCTGTGCCCCCACCTCGTGGTACGCGGGTTGATGCCGAATACGTTCGGCCGGTCCACCGTAGCGTGCGCGCAGGCGGTGGGTTGACCAGAGCCGGAAGGCAGTCAGCTGCCGGTGCCGGTCCTGCCCCAGTCCGGGCCGGCCCGCTCCCATGCCTGGTCCCAACGGGCGTACCGGCGGCGGACCATGCGCCACACCATGAGCCGTCTGCCCGCCTCGACGAGGCCCGTGGTGAGCAGGGCCGCACCGACCCCGGCGAGGACGGCGTGCGTGGTCGCCGTGGCGGAGTCGAGCGGGCGGGCCGCTATCCGGCCGTGCTCGTCCGTCCACAGTGTGAAGTGGTCGCCGCGGTGCGGGGTCTGGAGAGCGGCGATCACGGTGCCGTGGTGCGCGGTGCCGTCCGGTGCGGTCCAGTCGGCCTCCACCCGGCTGCGCAGTTCCCGGCCGGAGGAGGTCTCGGGGTCGGCGTCCAGAGCGGAGCGGTCCAGTTCGCGGACCACGGTGGCGGTCACCGGGTGACGCGACTCGCGCTGCTCCCGCACCGACCGCTGCAACGCGTCCTGGGCGACGCCGCCGACGAGCGAGCCGATCACGGGGCCGACGACCAGGATCAGCAGCAGGGCCACGAGGGCCGTCCAGGCCTCGGCCAGATCGGTCGCACGGCGCAGCGGATTGTGCCGCCAGCGCCAGAGTCCGCTGATCGCTCGCACCGTCTCGCACCCCCTTCCCGCTCCGTGATAACTCCCGGCGGAGTCGTTCACGCGCGGGCCGGGCCGAAGAGAGAGCGAAATCACCTGTGGCCGGGTCCGTTCATGAACTTCTCACGGAACCCAACGACCGGACCCCCGGCCGGTGTTCCCATGAACCCGCCCCCCGTCCCGACCGGTCCTGCTCGGCCCGGTCCGCCCTATTCGAGAACGGTCACCGGATCGCCGACCCGGATCGTGCCGGAGGAGAGGGGCACCAGGTTCTGCCCGAACACGAGCTTGCCGCCGAAGCGCCGGTGGCGGCCGAGGGTGCGCAGGGGTTCCCTGCCACGGTCGGCGGTGCTCTGGTCGGTGGTGGTCACGACGCACCGCCCGCACATCTTGGCGACCCGGAAGGCGACGTCACCGATGGAGACGCGCGACCAGTCGTCCTCGGCCCAGGCTGCGGTGCCCGAGACCACCACGTTGGGCCGGAAGCGGTTCATGGGCAGCGGGCCCTCGGCCGCGTGGTCACCTTGGGCGATCAGGGAGTTCAGGGCATCGAGGGACGCCGCCGTGGTGAGAAGCAGCGGGTAGCCGTCGGCGAACGAGACGGTCTCGCCCGGCAGCGCGAACTCCGGGTCGACGGGCCGGCACGTGGCGGGGTCGGCCATGTGGAGCAGGCGCGTCTGCGCACCGAGGTATGCGCTGCACCAGGCATGCGCGGCGGTGCCCTCGGCCGGTACCCCTTCGACCTTGTCGCGGAAGATGTTCACCGGCTCGGTGGTGCCCGGGCGCGGCACGGGCACGGTCAACGCGTCCATGCCGGGCGCGGACAGACGAATGCCGCCGCCGGGCAGAAGCTCGGCGGCGGCCCGCGCGAGGCGCGGTTGTTCGCGTTGCGTGACGACCTTTCCCCCGTCGTCGACCAGTACCCAGCGTCGGTCACCGGCCAGCCCCCAGGGCTCCACGACGGCCTCCCGGGGCGCCTGGCCCCGGAACGCCTTGACCGGATGGACGTGAATCGACTGCAGCTGCGCGTTCCCCATGGGGCCATCGTGCCAGCCGCCGCCGACAGCCCGGAAGAAGATCAGTAGCCGCCTCGGTACTGCTGGTTGTTGTACGGGTCCTGGTACGGAGTCGGTGCGGGGCGCGGTGCCGCCGGCCGCATCGCCTCGTACCCCGTGCCCATTCCGGGGCCCGCCGGTCGCGGCTGCTGCTGTGCCTGCGGCCCGGGGTAACCCCGTGGCGCGCCGGCCTGTTGCGGGATGTACGCCCCGGGCGCCTGCTGCAGCGGCGCGGGCTGTTGGGCCTGCGGGTAGCCGTAGCCGTAGGCGGGCTGGGACGGGCCGGCCGGAAGGGCGGGGAGTGCCGACGGCAGCGCGGGCAGGTGGTTGCCCGGCATGTCGTACGCGGCGGGGACCCGGATCGGGGCGATCTGCGGGGTACCCCGCTCGGCCACGAGCCGGTCATAGATCGGAGTGTCCGGGAAGGAGGCGGAGTAGTAGCCGCCACCATAAGTGGAGCGGGGGGAGGTCATGGCACATAAGTTAAGCCCACGATGTGCTGGTTGGGGAGACCGATAAGAGGGTTGTTTTCCGTGTCGGCAGTGACGTGGGACCCCCAATGCGAGCGAACTTGGCAAAAAGGGGCGCCGCGCAAGACGTTTCTCATGTAAAGGCCGAGTTCCCGGGGGGTTACCGGCGGTTGATCATCGGTCTTCCTGTGCCGCTCATGCGAGTTCCCCGTCGCGGGGGAATAGGTTGGCGGGTAGGCATCCCGAGGCGACTGCCGGGGCGTATCCGGCGTGGGTGACACGTGAGGGGGGCGCACATGGCAATGCTCAAAGGTTCAAATGTTCCGGTGCCGTCGACGGCACTGCGCGTCGAATTGGGGTGGCGCTCCGGTCCGGGCGTCCCGGACGTGGACGCCTCGGCGCTGCTGCTGGTCGGCGGGAAGGTCCGCTCCGACGCCGACTTCGTCTTCTACAACCAGCCGGCGCACGCCTCCGGAGCGGTCCGTCACGAGGGCAAACGGGACGAGGGCGGCCAGGTGACCGACACGCTCGTCGTCGACCTCGCGCGCGTGGAGCCCGCGATCGAGACCGTCGTCCTCGCCGCCTCCGCGGACGGCGGCACGTTCGCGGGGGTGCCGGACCTCTATATCGAGGTGACGGAAGCCGCTCGGTCAACAGTGGTCGCCCGTTTCGACAGCAACGACGCCACGGTGGAAACCGCTTTCGTACTCGGTGAGTTCTACCGCCGTCAGGGCGCCTGGAAATTCCGTGCCGTCGGCCAGGGCTACGGCAGCGGACTGGAAGGCCTCGCCACGGATTACGGGATCACCGTCGACGAGCCCCAGCAGACCGCGCCCGTCACGACTTCCGGGCCCGTCACGACTTCCGCACCGGCTTCCGCACCGGTCACGACTTCCGCGCCCGTCACGCCCCCCGCGCCCGTGCCGCCCCCTTCCTCGGCACCCCCCGTCCGCCTCACCAAGGTCACGCTCACCAAGGCCGCCCCCTCCGTCTCGCTCACCAAACAGGGCGGCACCTCGGGCGCCCTGCGTGTGAACCTCAACTGGCAGATGCGCAAGCAGTTCTCGGGGTGGGGCAACAAACTGGGCCGGGCGGTCGCCATGCACGCCGACCTGGACCTCGACCTGTGCGCCCTGTTCGAACTCGCCGACGGCAGCAAGGGAGTCGTGCAGTCGCTCGGCAACGCCTTCGGCGCCCTGCACCGGCCCCCGTACATCCACCTCGACGGCGACGACCGCACCGGCGCCCTCGCGAGCGGCGAGAACCTCACCGTCAACCTCGACCATCAACGGGACTTCCGCCGCATCCTCGTCTTCGTCACCATCTACGAAGGGGCCAGGTCGTTCGCCGACCTGAACGCGACGGTCACCCTCCAGCCGCAGCACGGCGCCGCGATCGACTTCTCCCTCGACGAATGCACGGTCCCGTCGACGGTGTGCGCGCTCGCCCTGATCACCAACACCGGCAGCGACCTCGTCGTCCAGCGCGAGGCCCGCTACCTGGTGCCCGAGCGCGGAGTGAGCCCGCAGCGGACCGTCGACCACGCCTACGGATGGGGCATGAACTGGACCCCGGGCAGGAAGTGATCGCTCAGGTCTCGTCCCCCACGACGGCGTCCGGCCGCGCGTAGGTGCGGCCCTTCCACGCCGCACCGCGCCCCCTGTAGTGCTGCACCGCCGAATCCACCGTCATGAGGAGATAGAGGAACGCGGTGAACGGCAGCAGAGGAGCAAGCCACAGTGGCTGACCGTAGTAACGGAGCATCGGGACGTACGTCCCCGTCATCACCAGCCACGCGAGAGCGCCGAGAACCACGGCCGCCGCATCTCCCGTCGCGAGACCGGCGACCAGGGCGACGGGCGGCACGAGATACACCAGCACCAGCCCGGCCACCGTTCCGGTCAGCAGCAAGGGGTTGTGCCGCAACTGCGCGTACGCGCTGCGCGACACCATCCGCCACAGGTCGTACAGCCGCGGGTACGGGCGCACGCTGTCCACCCGCTCCGCCAGCCCCAGCCAGATGTGGCCGCCGCCGCCCTTGACGGCGCGCGCGAGCGCCACGTCGTCGATCACGGCGTGCCGGATGGCGTCCGGGATCCGCGCCCGCTCGGCCGCCTCGGTACGCAGCAGCACACAGCCGCCCGCCGCGGCCGCGGTCCGTGCCCCCCGCCTGCCGATCCGGCGGAACGGATACAACTGCGCGAAGAAGTAGACGAAGGCCGGCACGACGAGCCGTTCCCACACACTCGCCACCCGCAGTCGGGCCATCTGGGAGACGACGTCGAAACCGCCGGTACGCGCCGCCGCGACCAGATGACGGAGGCTGTCCGGCGCGTGGGCGATGTCGGCGTCGGTCAAGAGCAGGTACTCGGGGGCACGCGCGCGTGCCAGTCCGATGCCGTGGCGCACCGCCCACAGCTTGCCGGTCCAGCCCGCGGACGGCTCGCCGGGCGAGGTCACGGTCAGCGGCAGCCCTCCGTGACGCCGGGCCAGTTCGTGCGCCAGCTCCCCGGTGCCGTCCGAACTGCCGTCGTCGACGAGGAAGACCTCCGCCCGCCCCGGATAGTCCTGGAGGAGGAGCGAGGGCAGACTCGCCGACAGCACGCCGGCCTCGTCGCGCGCCGGTACCACGACACCGACCGACGGCCAGTCCCCGGGCTCTGTCCTGGACGGCAGTCTCACGTCCGTGCGCCAGAAGAAGCCCTGGCAGAGCAGCAGCCACACCCAGGCCGCGACGGATCCGGCGGCAGTCCACACGATGGCGCTCACGCGCGCAGTCTGCCCCACGGGCCCGGCCCGTAAGGGCACATCGTCTATCGTGGCGGGGTGAAGATCGCGCTCATGGACTCCGGGATCGGGCTACTGGCGGCCACCGCCGCGGTACGGCGTCTGCGACCCGACGCAGATCTCGTCCTCTCCCTGGATCCCGACGGCATGCCCTGGGGCCCCAGGACCCCCGAGGACCTCACAAGGCGTGCCGTGGCCGTCGCGGAGGCCGCCGCCGCGCACCGGCCCGACGCCCTGATCATCGGCTGCAACACCGCCACCGTCCATGCCCTGCCGGCCCTGCGCGCCCGCCTGGAACCCGGCATCCCGGTCATCGGCACGGTTCCCGCGATCAAGCCGGCCGCGGCCGGCGGCGGCCCCTTCGCGATCTGGGCGACGCCCGCCACGACGGGCAGCCCCTACCAGCGCGGCCTCATCGCCGACTTCGCCGACGGTGTGCCCGTCACCGAGGTGCCCTGCCACGGTCTCGCCGAAGCCGTCGAGCACGCCGACGAGGCGGCCATCGAGGCCGCCGTCGCCGCGGCCGCGGCCCTGACCCCGGACGACGTGACGACCGTCGTCCTCGGCTGCACCCACTACGAGCTGGTCTCCGAGCGCATCCGCGCCGCCGTGCAGCGCCCCGGCTTCCCCCCGCTCGTCCTGCACGGCTCCGCGGGAGCGGTCGCCGCCCAGGCGCTCCGCCGGCTCGGCGAGCAGCCCGCCCCGCGGGCGGCGGCCGACGGAACCCTGACGGTGCTGCTGAGCGGACGCGAGGGCAGCCTGCCCGAGCCCGCGCTGGCCTACGAGGAGGGTCGGCTCCTCAAGACGGTCAGCCCCGCCCGGTAACCCGGCGGACGCCCTCCGTACGCGGGACACGCGCCGGGCGCGGACAAAGAGGACGTCCGGCATCCGGTGCCTCCACCCGGAGCAGTCACTCTCCGCCACGCGCTACCCGCACAGCGAAACCTGAGTAATCTCGTAGGCATGAGGGACCACCCCAGCGGCGAGAACGCCCCGCACCCCGACGTCTGGACCGGGCGTGCCTCCAACCGGATCCAGTGGCTGCTCGCACTCGTCGGCGCCGCCTGCCTGGCGCTCGGCATCGAGCTGGCCGTCGACTCGGCCTGGACGTCGGGCATCGCCCCGCTCGTCATGTCCGTCGTCGGCTGCATCGCGGCCGGACTGCTGGTCCTCTTCGGCACCCTCGCCTTCGTGCACGTCGCCCTGAAGGTCGACAAGGAGAGCCTGGAAGTGCGCTGCGGCCACATGGGCCTGCCGCGCCGCCGCATCCCCCTGGCGCATGTCGCGGGCGCCGAGTTCGACCCGCACGTCACCCCGCGCCACTGGGGTGGCTGGGGCTACCGCTGGCGTCCCGAGAAGGGCACCGCGGTCGTCGTACGGCGCGGCGAGGGCGTGGTCCTGCAACTGTGGGACGGTCACACGTTCACCATCACCGTGGACGACGCGGAGGCGGCCGTGCGGGTGATCCGGGCCCGGCTGCGGTCGGGCACCGCGGGCGCCACGCACTGAGGCCCTGGGCCACCACGCACGCACCCGCGGCGAAGCCGCCCAGGTCACGGGGTCGGACCACCACGCGCGCGTACATCCGTCTCGTGGCCCGGTGACTCCTCGGCGAAGGGGCGTGCCGTGGCCAGTCCGGCCAGCAGCCCCGCGCCCGCCGACACCGTGGTGAAGCTCAGCGCGTTGCCGACACAGGCGATCGCCGCCAGAGCTGTCAGGGTCGCGGCCGCGGTGAGGGCGACCGGTGTCGGCCGTCCGGTGCGCCACAGCGCGTAGAGCACCCAGCCGAAGGCCGTCGCCAGCAGGGCGACGCCGACGATGCCCTGTTCGGCCGCCTGCTGGAGCGGCGCCGAGTGGGGCTTGCCGTCGGACACCAGTGACTGGGCCGCCGTCGTGCTGAGCTCCCCGAACCGTCCCGGGCCGACACCCAGCGCCGCCTCGTGGCGCGCCATGTTCAGCGCGTCGTGCCACAGCTCGATCCGGTGCTCGGTCAGCCGGCCAGCGAGGGACACCTCGAACCCGTCCGGCACTGCTTTCCCGGCGACCGCCCAGGTCAGAGCCGTCACCAGGGCCGCGGACAGGGCCAGTGCCACGAGGCCCGCGCCCCGGTGGCGCGTCCGGCCCGCGGCGAGCGAGAACAGCAGGACCGCGGTGCAGGCGGCGAACCCGCCGACCGAACCGAGAACGGCCGCGGTCACCGCGATCGCGGCGGCCAGTGCGCGCAGGGCGAGCCGAATGGCCGGCGCCGCGGCGGACCAGGCGGCGCAGCACGCGGCGCCTGCCGACAGGGTCAGCAGGGCGGCGGTGGCACCGGCGTGTCCCAGCGGGGCGATGATCTCGGGACCGGGGGTGAGCTGCGGCAGGCCCACCGTGAGGCCGAGCCCGGCCACGGCGCCCGCGCAGGGCGCCGCGACCGGCAGCAGCGCTCCGCAGATCCGCCCCGCCGCGTAACCGGCGCCTACGGCCAGGACCGCCAGCAGTACCCCCTCGGGGCGGCCGTCGTGCGCGGCCGCCGTGACCAGGGACCAGACGGCGCAGGCCCCGAGCACGACGACACCCATCGCATCAGAAACGTTGCGTCTGTCGCCGTCCTCATCCGGACCGGCCTCAGACGTCATCCTCGTGGAACCCACCGCGCCCCCCGAACCCGGTCGCCCCCGACCCGTGACGGTCCCTGTCGTCGCAGTCGTTACCGGCCCGTACGACAAGGACTTCGCCACACCGTAACCGCTGATGGGCGGTTTGTGGACGAGTTGGACCGAGTTGCGCAGGAACGTTGCGCCCGAGGTGCCGGGAGGCGTCCGCCGTGGCCGGCTGGACCACGCTGTCGGCACCGAGGTCAGCGGCCGTACACTCCCACAGTGACCGTCACCGCAACCCCCGTGGACGAGTCGGACCAGGTAAAGCCCCCGACCGCGCCCGTATCGCGCGCGGCGCGGCTCCTGCGTCGTCTCGCCCCGGCAGCCGCAGCCGCGCTCTCCGGAGTGCTGCTCTACGTCAGTTTTCCGCCGCGCACCCTGTGGTGGCTGGCCCTGCCCGCCTTCGCCGTCTTCGGCTGGGTGCTGCGCGGCCGAAGCTGGAAGGCGGGACTCGGTCTCGGCTACCTCTTCGGCCTCGGCTTCCTGCTGCCCCTGCTGGTGTGGACCGGCGTGGAGGTCGGCCCCGGCCCCTGGATCGCCCTGGTCGTGATCGAGGCGATCTTCGTCGCGCTGGTCGGCGCGGGCGTCGCCGCGGTGTCGAAACTGCCGGGTGCGCCGGTGTGGGCGGCCGCCCTCTGGATCGCCGGCGAGGCGGCACGCGCGCGTGTGCCCTTCAACGGCTTCCCCTGGGGCAAGATCGCGTTCGGCCAGGCGGACGGCGTCTTCCTCCCGCTCGCCGCGGTGGGCGGCACCCCGGTGCTCGGCTTCGCGGTGGCCCTGTGCGGTTTCGGTCTCTACGAGGTCGTCCGCCTGGGCGTCCAGGGGCGGCGCACGCGTACGGTACGGCGGTCCGCGGCGGCCGTCGCACTGCTGAGCGTGGCTGTGCCCGTGGTGGGCGCGGTGGCCGCCAGGCCGCTGGTGAGCGACAAGGCCGAGGACGGCACGGTGACCGTCGCGGTCATCCAGGGCAACGTGCCGCGTGCGGGGCTGGAGTTCAACGCCCAGCGCCGAGCCGTGCTCGACTACCACGCGCGCGAGACGGAGCGGCTGGCCGCCGAGGTGAAGGCGGGCAAGGTCGCCAAGCCGGACTTCGTGCTGTGGCCCGAGAACTCCTCCGACATCGACCCGTTCGCCAACGCCGACGCGCGCGCCGTCATCGACGAGGCGGCCAAGGCGATCGGCGTGCCGATCTCCGTCGGCGGTGTCGTCGAACGGGACGGCAAGCTCTACAACGAGCAGATCCTGTGGGACCCGGCCAAGGGACCTGTCGACACCTATGACAAGCGGCAGATCCAGCCCTTCGGCGAGTACCTCCCGCTGCGCTCGCTCATCGGCGCGATCAACGACAACTGGACCTCCATGGTCCGCCAGGACTTCAGCCGGGGCGGCAAGCCGGGCGTGTTCGACATGGACGGTGCCAAGGTCGGGCTCGTCACCTGCTACGAGGCCGCCTTCGACTGGGCCGTGCGCTCCGAGGTCACCGACGGAGCGCAGCTGATCTCGGTGCCCAGCAACAACGCGACCTTCGACCGCAGCGAGATGACCTACCAGCAGCTCGCCATGTCCCGGGTCCGCGCCGTCGAACACAGCCGGACGGTCACCGTTCCGGTGACCAGCGGCGTCAGTGCGATCATCATGCCGGACGGGAAGATCACGCAGAAGACCGGCATGTTCGTCGCCGACTCGTTGGTGCAGAAGGTGCCTCTGCGGTCCTCCCAGACGCCCGCCACGCGGCTGGGCATCGCGCCCGAGATGGCGCTGGTGCTGGTGGCCGCGGGCGGACTCGGCTGGGCCGTGGGCGCCGGTGTGCGCGGGCGGCGCGCCCGGCGCGCGTAACCGTACGCCCGTCGGACGCCCAACGGGGTGATGGGGCCGGCCCGTTAGGGTCGGGCCATGGCTACTCCTGACTTCATCCGTTCGCTTCGGACCTCCATCGGCCACGAGTTGCTGTGGCTGCCCGGTGTCAGCGTCGTCGTCTTCGACGACAAGGGCAGAGTGCTGCTCAACCGCCGTTCCGACACCGGTAAATGGTCACTGATCGGCGGCATCCCGGAGCCGGGGGAGCAGCCCGCGGCCTGCGCGGTGCGAGAGGTCGAGGAGGAGACGGGGGTCCACTGTGTCGTGGAGCGGGTGATCGTCGTCCAGGCGCTGAACCCCGTGACGTACGACAACGGGGACGTCTGCCAGTACATGGACATCTCGTTCCGCTGCCGGGCCCTCGGCGGCGAGGCACGGGTCAACGACGACGAGTCGCTGGAGGTGGGCTGGTTCGCGGTGGACGCCCTGCCCGAGCTGAACGACTTCGCACACCTGAGGATCAAGCAAGCTCTGTCGGACGTACCCACATGGTTCGACCCCACGAGTTCCGAGTGAAGTGTGGGTGGTGACCACATGGGGCGGGGCTCGGGTGCTGCCTAGGGTCGAGGCATGACCGCTAGCAGTGCCCTCCCGGGCCCCCACGGCGCACCCGCCCCCACTCTCGACCTCGGCGGCCGCACCGCCCTCGTCACCGGCGCCGCCGGCGGCATCGGCCGCGCCTGTGCGCTGCGGCTCGCGGCCGCCGGGGCCAAGGTGAGAGCGGTCGACCGGGACGCCGCGGGCCTGGAGGCGCTCGCCGAGGACGCCCGCGGCCTCGCGGGCACCCTCGCACCGCACGTCCTGGACCTCACCGACCTGGACGCCGCCGAACTCGCCGCCGCGGGGACCGACGTCCTCGTCAACAACGCCGGGCTGCAACTGGTGAGCCCGATCGAGGAGTTTCCGCCGGACGTCTTCCACACCGTGCTCACCGTGATGCTGGAGGCGCCGTTCCGGCTCGTTCGAGGCGCCCTGCCCCACATGTACGGGCAGGGGTGGGGCCGTATCGTCAACGTGTCCTCCGTGCACGGTCTGCGCGCATCGGCCTACAAGTCCGCCTATGTGGCCGCCAAACACGGACTGGAGGGCCTGTCCAAGACAGCGGCCCTCGAAGGCGCACCCCACGGCGTCACCTCGAACTGTGTGAACCCCGCCTATGTGCGCACCCCACTGGTCGAGAAACAGCTCGCCGACCAGGCCCGCGCGCACGGCATCCCCGAGGAGCGCGTGCTGTCCGAGGTGCTGCTCCAGGACAGCGCCGTCAAACGGCTGATCGAACCCGACGAGGTCGCGGAGGCCGTGGCCTACCTGTGCAGCCCGCAGGCCTCCTTCGTGACCGGCACCTCGCTCGTCCTCGACGGCGGCTGGACCGCGCACTGAACCGGGCGGTCTCGGGCGCCGGCGGAGTTTTCCACAGGGCTGACGGGGCGGTCTGGTGATGGTGAATCCTGTGGGCATGTCCCGCGATCACGTGCAGTCGGCCGAGCGTTCCGATGCCGCCGCCGAAGCGTCGGCAGGCGATGCCGAGGCGCCGTTCCTGGAGCTGCTCGCCCGCGGCGCGTCCGCCGACGCCTTCGAGCAGCCGGTGCTGCTGGCCCGTGCCGAGGGATGGCCGGCCGAGCGGATCGTCGCGCTGGAGCAGGCCAAGCTGACCGCGTTGCGGGTGCGCGCGGAGCTGGAAGGGCGGCGCCGGCGGGAGGCCGCGTTGTCGGCGCTCTTCGAGACCGCCCACGACCTGGCCGGGCTGCGCGACCTGGACGCGGTGCTGCAGGCGATCGTGCAGCGCGCCCGGTCGCTGCTCGGCACCGACGTCGCCTACCTCAGCCTGAACGACCCGCTGCGGGGCGACACCTACATGCGGGTCACCGAGGGCTCGGTCGCGGCCCGCTTCCAGCAGTTGCGGCTCGGCATGGGGGAGGGGCTCGGCGGCCTCGTCGCCCAGACGGCCCGTCCGTACGTCACCGACGACTACTTCAAGGACGACCGCTTCCAGCACACCCTCACCATCGACACGGGTGTCCGGGACGAGGGCCTGGTCGCCATCCTCGGCGTGCCGCTGATGCTGGGGCACCACGTCATCGGGGTCCTCTTCGCGGCGGACCGGCGCGCACGGGTCTTCGAGCGCGAGCAGATCGCCCTGCTCGGCTCCTTCGCCGCGCTGGCCGCGGCCGCCATCGACACCGCGAACCTCCTCACCGAGACCCGCTCGGCCCTCGCCGGCCTGGAACGCGCCAACGAGATCATCCGGGACCGCAGTGGGGTCATCGAGCGGGCCTCCGACGTCCATGACCGGCTCGCCGAGCTCGTGCTGCGCGGCGGCGGCGTCCATGACGTGGCCGCCGCGGTCTCCGAAATCCTCGACGGCACGGTCGAGTTCACCGAGGCCACCGCCGCACCCGCGCAGGCCCTGGAGGTGTCCCGGGCCGAGGGCCACGCGGTGCGACACGCGGACGACTGGATCGCCGCCGTGGCCGCGGGCGGCGAACTCCTCGGCGCGCTCGTGCTGCGCGGACAGCCGGGGCTCGACCCGGTCGACCAGCGCACCCTGGAGCGCGCCGCCATGGTCACCTCGCTGCTGCTGCTCGCCCGACGCTCCGCCGCCGAAGCCGAACAGCGCGTGCGCGGCGAACTCCTGGACGACCTGCTCGACGCCCGCGACCGGGACCCACGCCTGCTGCGCGAGCGCGCCTCCCGGCTGCACGCCGACCTCGACGCCGAGCACGTCGTACTCGCCGCCCGCCTGGGCGGCGCCGCGGCCGACGCCGATCAGGAAGCGGCCGCCCGCAGACGCCTGTGGTCCGCCGCGTCCCACCTCGCCGCCACCCGTCGCGGACTGGCAGCCGCCCGCGACGGCGGCACCGTCCTGCTGCTGCCCCTGGAACCCGGCGACACCGCGACGGAGCTGGCCCGCCGCACCGCCCGGCACCTCGGCACCGCCGTGCACGAGGCGGTCACCGTCGGCGCCTCCGCCCCGGTCGAGGGCCTCGCCGCCCACCCGGACGCCGTGGCCGCCGCCTACGAGGAAGGCCGGCGCTGTCTCGAAGCCCTGCGGCTGCTCGGCCGCGCCGGGGACGGGGCCGCCGCCGAGGACTTCGGCTTCCTGGGACTGCTGCTCGCCGGGGACCGGGACATCGCCGGCTTCGTCGACCGCACCATCGGCCAGGTCGTCGCCTACGACGAACGGCGCGGCACCGACCTGGTGCGCACCCTCGACGCGTACTTCGCCTGCGGGATGAGCCCGGCTCGTACGAAGGACGAGCTGCACGTCCACGTGAACACGGTCGCCCAGCGCCTGGATCGGGTCGGCCGCCTCCTCGGCGACGACTGGCAGAGCCCCGCGCGTGCTCTGGAGATACAACTCGCCCTGCGTCTGCACCGGTTGTCCGGACCGACGCAGCACTGACCCCCGTACGCGCGGGCGTACGGGGGCCGGTTCCGAGTGGGTCAGACAGTACGAGCGTCCGCGGTCCGGGCCGGGGTGGGCTCCGCGTCGGCCGTGGGCTCGACGTCGGCCAGGTCCCGGTGCCGGGTCTCCTTGGCCGCTCCCACGGCGACGACCGTCAAGACGACCGCGCCGATGACGTACAGCGCGATGGGCGTGGAACTCCCGTAGTCGGACAGCAGCGCCGTGGCGATCAGCGGTGCGGGAGCGCCCGCCGCGACCGAGGCGAACTGGGCGCCGATGGAGGCGCCGGAGTAGCGCATCCGGGTCGCGAACATCTCGGAGAAGAAGGCGGCCTGGGGTGCGTACATCGCGCCGTGCAGCACCAGACCCACCGTCACCGCGAGGACCATGTTGCCGAAGCCGCCGGTGTCGATGAGCGAGAAGAACGGGAACATCCACAGGCCGACGCCGACCGCGCCCAGGAGGTACACGGGACGGCGGCCGATCCGGTCCGACAGCGCGCCCCAGCCCGGGATCACCGCGAAGTGCACCGCCGAGGCGATGAGCACCGAGTTGAGGGCGGTCTGCTTGGAGACGCCGGCCGAGGTGGTGGCGTAGACGAGGATGAACGCCGTGATCACGTAGTAGCTGATGTTCTCCGCCATACGCGCGCCCATCGCCACCAGGACGTCCCGCCAGTGGTGACGCAGCACGGCGACGACCGGCAGCTTCTCTGCGTCACCGGGCCCTGCCGTGCGGCGCGCCTCTGCCTGGGCCAACGCCTGCTTGAAGACCGGCGATTCGTCGACAGACAGACGAATCCACAAACCGACCATCACCAGGACACCGGAGAGCAGGAACGGTATCCGCCAGCCCCAGCTCACGAACGCGGCGTCCGACAGGGTGGCGGTCAGCAGCGACAGCACGCCGGTCGCGAGGAGTTGCCCCGCGGGTGCTCCGGTCTGCGGCCACGACGCCCAGAAGCCGCGCCGGCGCGCGTCCCCGTGCTCGGACACCAGCAGCACCGCCCCGCCCCACTCACCGCCCAGCGCGAAGCCCTGCACCAGGCGCAGCACGGTCAGCAGCACCGGAGCTGCCGTGCCGATCGTCGCGTGGGTGGGCAGCAGACCGATCGCGAAGGTCGCCCCGCCCATCATCAACAGGCTGAGCACCAGCAGCTTCTTGCGTCCGAGCCGGTCGCCGTAGTGCCCGAAGACGAGGGCGCCCAGCGGCCGCGCCGCGAATCCCACGGCGTAGGTCAGGAACGACAGAAGCGTGCCGACCAGCGGGTCGGAGCCCGGGAAGAACAGCTTGTTGAAGACGAGGGCCGCGGCGGATCCGTAGAGGAAGAAGTCGTACCACTCGATGGTGGTGCCGATGAGGCTGGCGGCGACGATGCGCTTGAGGCTGGCGGGGGTTTCCCGGGAGGGGGGAGCGGTCGCGGGGGAGGACATCGGTACCACTTCCAAGCGGTTGGCGGGGACGTGTTCGTGTCGCCATACCGTAGGAATCCGCAGGTCAGTGGCACATGTGGTGGGGCACCATAGTTCTGGGTGCGGAGGTGCGTGCGGCCACCATGAGGGCGTGGCCGGAGCCTTAACACGGGCCTCAATTGGGCCCGCGAGAGCGCTGCCCGAGTTGCGCTATTCGGGCATGATTTGGAGATGGGGTGCTGACTCCTGTGCTGGTTTGGTGCTGACTAAAAGCCCATGTCATCACCCGTTCTCACCTCTCCCGTGCTGACTTGGTGCTGACTACTGTGTGTCAGAATCCGGCATGGGGGTCAGATCGGGCGAGCCTCGGTAGTTGCTGTCACCGTAGCGACATGTATCGCCGAACCAGGGCGTCCCATCGGTGCGGATGCATACCTGCCCGTGAAGGCCCGGATCTTTTTCGTCTGCACGTGGGGGCCGGCGAAGATGTCTGTCGGACGACAGGTGGCCCCAGTGCGTGTGGGGCTCAGAGTTGACCGGTGATCGACTGGAGACCGACACCGGTCGCGCTGACGGCGGCCCAGAGGATCGCACCCAGCAGGAGTGGCCGCGGACCCGCGTCACGAAGCTTGGAGAACTTCAGCGATAGACCGATCCCCGACAGGGCGAGTGTGATCAGAAACGTGCTGATCACGGGCAGTGCCGGCTTCCATGAGGCAGGGATGCAGTGATGTGTGGCGGCGGCTGACGCGAGCAGGAATCCAACGATGAACACGGGGAACGCACGCCAGATCCGCCTGCCCGCGCTCTCGGCCTGCCGGACGCCCTGGCTTCGTCGGCCGAAGGACCGCCACAGCACCAGGGCCACACAGATCGGTACGATCATGAGGCTACGGGTCAGCTTGACCACCACCGCGTACTGCCCGGCCTCGGTTCCGTAGCTGTAGGAGGTGGCGACGACCGAGGACGTGTCGTTGATCGCGGTGCCGCTCCAAAGTCCGAACGCCTCCTGCGACATCCCGAGAAGATGGCCCACCGGAGGAAACAGGACGACCGCGGCGATGTTGAAGGTGAAGATGGTGCCGAGGGCGTAGGCGACGCGGGCCTCGGCGGCGCCGACTGCGGCGGTCACCGCGGCGATCGCCGAGGCTCCGCAGACGCCCGTGCCGACTCCGATGAGCAGCCCGGTCTCAGGGTGGACACCCAGCAGCCCGCCGACGGCCCAGGCACCGAGCAGCGCGACGCCCAGCGTGCCCAGCATGACCGGCAGTGAACCCGCCCCGACGCGCATCACGTCACTCAGCGAAAGGCCCGTCCCGAGCACGATGATGGACGCCTGCAGGACCTGTCTGCCCACGGCCGCGAAGCCGGGGCGCAGACGCTCGGCCGTTCCGCGGGGGGCCATCCGTCTCAGCAGGGCTCCGGCCAGAGCACCCACCACGATGCCGAACACCGGGCCGCCCACGGTCGGGACGAGTCGGCCAAGCCAAGCGGCCGGCAGCGCGACCGCGACCGCCACCGCCAGTCCCGGCAGTACGGCACCCGGCGCCCGCCCGGCGTGCCTCGAACCGGCCGGCACGCGCGGTGGCGGCTTGACCGGCAGGGCTTGGGACGATTCCATGACGTCTCCCCTTCCTGCATTCCTATGGCGATTGGCGATCTGCATCTGCACGATCGCCGGGCTCCGCCGGTCTCCGGTAGAGACCCGTTTCAGAGGAGGTCATAAGCAGTGCTGATGGGCCTTCCGCCGGGGACACCGGAACTGAAAGTGCTGGACCTGCTGGTCTCCGTCGCCCAGACCGGCAGTCTCGGCCGGGCCGCCGCGCGGCACGGGATGAGCCAGCCGGCGGCGAGCATGCGCATCACGGCGCTGGAACGGCAGTTGCGGCTGGTGCTGCTCGAACGCGGCCCCACCGGGTCACGCCTCACACCGGCCGGGACCGCCGTCGTGGACTGGGCCCTGCCGGTGCTCGACGCGGCCCGGGCGCTGGTCAGTGGCGTCGCGGCGCTCCACGCGGATCAGCAGGGCCGGCTGCGGATCGCTGCGTCGATGACCATTGCGGACCACCGGGTGCCGGGGTGGCTGATGGCCTTGCGCACCAGACTCCCCGAGGTCAAGGTCGCCCTGCGAGTCGGCAATTCATCGCAGGTCGCCGACATGGTGCGCGGTCGTGAGGCCGACCTCGGTTTCGTCGAGGGCCCGCACGCACCGGACGGACTCCGCAGCCGCACCATCGCCGACGACGAGCTGGTCGTGGTGGTCGCGCCGGGGCACCCGTGGGCCAGGCGCAGACAGCCGCTGCCACTGCGGACACTGGCGGCCACTCCCTTGATCGTGCGCGAACAGGGCTCGGGCACGCGCGACGCCGTATGGGAAATCCTCCGCCGTTCCGCGGGAACGACCCTCCACCCGCCCGCACTCGACGGTCCCGCTCCTCCTGTGTCTTCCGACCGGACCCCTCCCGCCACGATTTCGGGAAGTGCGACCGGACAGATGCCGGTCCAGCCGGAGATCGGCGAGGAGCCCGCGCCGCCCGCGGCGGAACTGGGTTCCACCACCGCGATCAAGTCGGCCGTGTCCACGGGCGACGCCCCCGCGGTGCTGAGCCGTCTCGCCGTATCGGCCGAACTGGACGACCGGCGGCTGATCAGCGTTCCGCTGGAGGAACCAGCCCTGCTGCGGCGGCGATTCCGGGCCGTCTGGCTGCGGGAGACGCCCCCGGTGGGGCCGGCGGCCACGCTGCTGATCCTGGCCGACCGCAGATAGCGAGCAGGGGCACGAACCCGGCGCCGCAGGGCGGTCCTGAGAAGACCCGGAGGCGACCGGCCATCACCCACCAGAACCCGTGTCCGCCAGGTGCCCGCAAGCCCTCCCCCCGCCCACAGCCCTGGCGCTACCGGCTGTCCCACGCCTGTTTTCCCAGGTCAGGAGGATGCTGACAGTGATGAGTCTGGCGTAACCAGCGCGTAATTCCGGCAACCGGTCGGTGTAACACGTCATCCGCAGCATTCCGGCCATGACAGGGATCGTCGCTGGTGGCAGAGGTTCAGGTAGCCGTGTCGCACCGGTACGGCGCATTCGGGACGTGCTGCGCACCCGCGTTCTCACGGGCGTATACGGAACTCGGCCGTTGCCCTCCGAGGCGGAGCTGGCCGCGGAACTGGGGGCCAGCCGCAACGTGGTCCGGGACGTCCTCGGGCTGTTGCGCATCGAGGGCCTGGTCGACCGGATTCCCGGTGTCGGGACGTTCGTCGTGTCGGGAAAGGCCGTGCAGGGACTGGACCGGCTGCGCGGGCTCGCGGAGAGCTTCGACACCGGCTGCGACCGCGTGGTCAACCAGGTGCTGCTTGCGGACACCGTGCCCGCCACGCCCACCGTGGCCGAGCGCCTCGAACTCGCCCCGGGCACCGAAGTGGTCGCCCTGGAACGGGTTCGGCTGCTCGACGGGCAGCCCCTGTCGCTGGACGCCAGTTACCTTCCCGCGGACATCGGCAGGCCCCTGTTGGAGATGGACCTGGCGCGCCACGACGTCTTCGGGCTGCTCGAAGGCGAACTGGGCCTCCCCCTGGGCGCCGCCGCCGTGTCCATCGAGGCGATCGCCGCCGACCGTACCGTCGCCGACCTGCTGCATGTGGCGGACGGCTTTCCCCTGCTGTTCCTCGAACGGCTGACCTACACCAACGCGGGCCGGCCGATCGATCTCGAATTCGTTCGCTTGCGCGGCGACCGGATGTCCTTGGCCGGCTGGCTCCACCGCACCCCTGGCACGCCGTCGAATCACTCTTCCACCGAAAGGGGCTGACCTCCGTGCAGATCCCACCCCAGTCTCAACGCCGCGAGTTCACCTGCGACGTTCTCATCGTCGGCGGGGGCACCGCCGGCACCATGGCAGCCCTCACCGCGGCGGCGAACGGCGCGGACGTCCTCCTGCTGGAGAAAGCACACGTACGTCACTCCGGTGCCCTGGCCATGGGCATGGACGGGGTGAACAACGCTGTCGTTCCGGGCAAGGCGACCCCCGAGGACTACGTCGCCGACATCACCCTCGCCAACGACGGCATCGTCAACCAGCGCACCATCTACGAGACCGCCACCCGCGGCTTCGGCATGGTGCAGCGGCTGGAGGGCTACGGCGTCAAGTTCGAGAAGGACGAACACAACGAGTACGCCGTGCGCAAGGTGCATCGCTCGGGCAGCTACGTGCTGCCGATGCCGGAAGGCCGTGACGTCAAGAAGGTCCTGTACCGCACGCTGCGCGCCCGCCACGTGCGCTCCCGGGTCACGATCGAGAACCGGATCATGCCGGTGCGGGTCCTCACCGTGGACGGCAGGGCGGTCGGCGCGGTGGGCTTCGACACCCGCTCCGGGGAGTTCGTCACCATCTCGGCAGGCGCGGTGATCCTGGCCGCCGGTGCCTGCGGACGCCTGGGCCTTCCGGCCAGCGGCTATCTGTACGGCACGTACGAGAACCCCACCAACGCCGGTGACGGCTACGCGATGGCCTACCACGCGGGCGCGGAACTGTCCGGCATCGAGTGCTTCCAGATCAACCCGCTCATCAAGGACTACAACGGGCCGGCCTGCGCCTACGTCGCGAACCCCTTCGGGGGCTACACGGTCAACGCCGACGGCAACCGCTTCGTCGACTGCGACTACTGGTCCGGCCAGATGATGGCCGAGGTCAAGCGCGAGCTGGACAGCGCCCGCGGCCCCATCTACCTCAAGCTCAGCCACCTGCCGGACGCCACGATCAACCAGATCGAGGGCATCCTGCACACCACCGAGCGGCCCACCCGCGGCACGTTCCACGAAGGCCGCGGCCACGACTACCGCACCCGGGACATCGAGATGCACGTCTCGGAGATCGGATTGTGCAGCGGCCATTCCGCCTCGGGCGTCTGGGTCGACGAGCACGCCGCCACCACGGTGCCGGGCCTGTACGCCGCCGGAGACATGGCCTGCGTACCGCACAACTACATGATCGGCGCCTTCGTCTACGGCGACATCGCCGGCGAGCACGCCAGCGGCTTCGCCGCCTCCGCCGGCCGCCCCGCACTGCCCGAGGACCAGATCACGGCGGCCCACGAACTGATCTACCGGCCGCTCTCCCACCCGGACGGACCCCCCCAGCCGCAGGTGGAGTACAAGCTCCGCCGCTTCGTCAACGACTACCTCCAGCCGCCCAAGACCGAGCGCTATCTGACCCTAGGGCTGGAGGCGTTCGGGCGGATGAGCCGCGAGATCGCCGGCATGGGGGCCCGCACTCCGCACGAGCTGATGCGCTGTGCCGAGGTCACCTTCATCCGGGACTGCGCCGAGATGGCCGCGCGCGCCTCACTGGCCCGCACGGAAAGCCGCTGGGGCCTCTACCACCAGCGCGCCGACTGGCCCGAACAGGACGACGCGAACTGGTTCCGGCATCTGAACCTGCGCAAGAGCGGAGCGGGAGAGGCCGGCGGGAGCGGGGAGATGGAGACGCTGACCCGGCCGATAGCGCCGTACATCGTGCCGGTGCCCGGATTCACCCGCCCGGACGGGGTGCCGGACGTGCCCGCCCCGACCGGTGCCGACCTGGCGGCGGTGTGGGGATGACCGGCGGTACGCCCACGCAGGGCGCGCCCCACCGCATCCTGGCGCTCCTCGAACTCGTGGACGAGGCGCCCACCACCGAGGAACTGGCGGAGTTCCTCACCGACACCGACCCCGACGTGCGCCGCACCGCGCTGACCGTGCTCAGCGAGGCCGCCGAATCCTGGGAGGAGCCGTCGGCGGTCTTCGCCGCGGCCCTGCTGGACCGGGACCCGACGGTCCGCCGCGTCGCCATAGAGCTACTGGGCGAACTGCGCGAGGTGCTGGTGTCCGGTGAGCGTTTCTCGCGGTCGCTGCGCGAGGCGTGCGGGCATCCGGACGCCGACGTCCGGTCCGCCGCCGTGGTTGCCCTGTGGCGTCACCGGCTGTGCACCGTCGACGAGTTGACCGCGCTGCTGACCGACCCGGACGAGGCCGTGCGCTGCGAGACCGTGCTGGGGCTCGTCTCCCTGGACGCACTGGACGCACTGGCGAAAGCCGCCGGCGACCCGGCTGCCGCCGTACGTCTCGCCGTGGCCCGGGGGCTGGCCGCTGTCGGAGACCCACGTGGCGCCGCCACCCTGATACGCCTCGCTGAGGACTCCGACCTCCTGGTCCGCGCCGCGGCCCTGTCCGCCATGGCGCACACCGGCTGCACCGAGCAGGCGGCGGACCTGGCCCGTACGGCTCTGGCCGACCCGGCATGGCAGGTCCGGCAAGGGGCGGCGGCCGCGCTGGCGGTGGCGGACCCCCAGCAGGCGGTCACCCCCCTGATCACCGCGACCAAGGACACCAACCTCGACGTACGCAAGGCCGCCGTGCGTGCCCTCGGGGGCCTGACCGCGGGGCGCCCGGAGGTCCGGGCCGCACTTGAGGCAGCCGTTGACGACGTGGACGCCGATGTCCGCGCCTTCGCCCGCATGGGCCTGTCCGACGCTCGTACGGACCTGACCGAATCCCCGTCCACCGACACCGCGACAAGCTGAAGGAGACCACTGATGGCGCACGCATCCAACCGGGTCGACGTACCGGTCACCATCGACGAATCCAAGTGCATCGACGGATGCACCCTCTGCGTGGACATGTGCCCGCTGGACTCACTGGCCATCCACCCCGAGACCGGCAAGGCGTACATGCACGTCGACGAGTGCTGGTACTGCGGTCCCTGCGCGGCCCGCTGCCCGGTCGACGCGGTCACCGTCGACATCCCCTTCCTGCTGCGGTGACTGGAGACTGACATGTATCCCTTTCCGCACCCCGTCCCACAGTTCTCGCTACCGCAGCGGTCCCGCCGTCGGCCGTTGCTCGCCGTACTCGCCGTCCTGGGGCTCGGTGCCAGTGCCTGCGGTACCGACACCTCGGCCGGCTCCTCGACCGTGGTGGTCAACATCGGCTTCCAGTCCAAGACCATCAACACCGTCACCGCGGGCACCCTGCTGCGCCAGCGTGGCACCTTCGAGCGCAAGCTGAACGCCATCGGCAAGACCTCCGGGGTGCGTTACAAGGTCGTCTGGCAGGACTTTCCCTCAGGACCACCGCTGACCGCCCAGATGATCGCCGGCAAAGTGGACATCGGCTCCATGGGTGACTATCCGGTCCTCGTCAACGGCTCGAAGACCGCCGAGTTTCCCGACGCAAGGTCGGAACTGGTCGCGGTCACCGGCTACAACCTGCGCGGATCGCTCAATGAGGTCGTCGTGCCGAAGGACTCCCCGGCGCAGAAGCTGACCGATCTGCGCGGCAAGGTCGTGTCCACCAGTGTCGGTTCGGCCGCACACGGGATGTTCGTGA
Source organism: Streptomyces sp. Q2 (assembly GCF_056820935.1). NCBI lineage: Bacteria > Bacillati > Actinomycetota > Actinomycetes > Kitasatosporales > Streptomycetaceae > Streptomyces > Streptomyces sp. Q2. The sequence goes on from NZ_JBXEJE010000007.1 coordinate 106,249, forward strand.
ACGCCCTGCGGAAGAACGGGCTGAGCCCGGACGACGTCAAGCTGCTCAACCAGGAACCGGCGGTCGGCGCCTCGGCGCTCCAGGGCGAACAGGTCGCCGCGCTGTCCCAGTTCGTGCCCTGGCCGCAGCTGATGGTGTTCCGCAAGCAGGGCAGGCTGCTCTACGACGGTGGGGCCAACGGCGTCCCGACGTTCCACGCCGTCGTCTCCCGCAAGGCGTATGCCGACGAGCATCCCGAAGTGATGCGGGCCTTCCTGGAGTCGGTCCGTGACACGGCGGACTACCTCAACAAGAACCCGCTGGCCGCCGCCGAGCAGGTCGCCAAGGTGACGGGCATCGAGCCAGAGGTGGTCTACCTCTACAACGGACCGAGCGGTCTGGTGACCTTCGACCCGACCATCAAGCCCCAGCTGGTCGCCGCGCTCTCCAAGGACCTGCCCTTCCTCAAGGACCTCGGCTCGGTCAAGAACCTGGACCTCGGCAAGTTCGTCAACGACAGCTACCTGCGCAAGATCTACGGCGCCTCGTACGACGCCGCCAGCAAGAGCACGGCATCCCCGAGCGTGCTGAGTGGCCAGGACCCGCACTGCCACGAGCCCGTCAAGGATCCGCGCACCGCCTCGGAAGTGTGGTTCAGCGGCCAGGAGTCGACCGGTGTCGCGGCGACTCCGACCTGCCTGCTGCGGCAGATCGCCGCCCACGTCGGGGGCGTACGCGCCGCCTACGTCCCCGACGCCAAGAACGGCACCCGGATGTTCGCGTCCGCCGCGACCTGGGTGCTCGACCCCGAGCGGTCCGCGAACTCCCGGCTGCTGCCGTTCGCGGTGGCCGCGGACGCGGATTCCTATCTGGCGGACCACCCCGGCGCCCGCGAGCTGGGCTACGAGGCGGCGCTGGAGGCTGCTTCGTGAGCCGGCGGCGGTCGCAGGACCAGTATGACGGCAACCACCCCTCGCAGAGCTGAGTAGGTATCGCAGGTTTCGCAGGCATCGCAGGAAAGAGGACGCATGACAACGACTCCCGTCTCCCAGCAGTCCCTGACACCCACCGGTGATCCGACAGCCGTCACCCCGCGGCCACGCCCCGGTCTGCGTGCCGGACTGCGCCCGCTCACGACGCTCGGAGCGTGGCCGCGCCGACTGGCCGCCGGGGCGCGGGCGGCGCTGCCGCTGGCCGCGGCGCTGCTGATCTGGTACCTGCTCACGGCCGACAACGTCGTCCTGTGGCTGCGCTTCGACAAGGTGCCCGGCCCGGTCGAGGTGTACGACACTCTCAAAGGGCAACTGAAGTCCGGAAGTTACTACCAGGACCTGCTGGCCAGTCTGCGCCGCATCCTGCTCGGCTTCGGGCTCGCCGCGGTGAGCGGGGTGGCCATCGGCATGGCGATCGGGCGCTCCCGGGTCGTCCAGGCGCTGGTCCGGCCGCTGATCGAGGTGGCCCGGCCGATCCCGGCGATCGCCCTGGTCCCGCTGGCGATCCTCATCTTCCCGACCGGCGAGCAGGGCATCGTCTTCATCACCTTCTTCGCCGCGTTCTTCCCGGTGGCGGTCAGCACCATCCACGCGATGAAGACCCTGCCCAAGGTATGGGAGGAGGCCGCCCGGACGATGGGTGCCCGCCGGCTGTCCGTACTGGCCCACGTGGTGCTCCCCGGAGCGATGCCCGGCATCTTCTCGGGGCTGTCCGTCTCCATGGGGGTGGCCTGGATCTGCGTGATCAGCGCCGAGATGATCTCCGGCCAGTTCGGCATCGGTTACTACACCTGGCAGTCCTACGGTCTGCTCGACTACTCGGGTGTGATCGTCGGCATGCTGTCCATCGGCGTCCTGGGCTGGGGCACGGCCTGGCTGGTGGAACGGCTCGGTTCCCGCGTCAACCGCTGGCTGCCGAGGAACACCCGATGAGCGCGGGAGCGCGGGTCCGGCTGGAAGGACTGAAGCTCGCCTTCGGCGACATGCCGACCGCCGAGGTCGACCTAGATGTGCGGCCCGGAGAGATCGTCGTCCTGCTCGGGCCGTCAGGGTGCGGGAAGTCGACCATTCTGCGGGCCCTGGCGGGGCTGCTCACGCCCACCGCGGGGCGCGCCGAGGTCGACGGGAAAACGGCGGGCGGGTCCGACACGGCCTGTGCGATGGTCTTCCAGGAGGACGCACTGCTGCCCTGGCGTTCAGCCGCGCGCAACGTCGAGTACGCCCTGAAACTACGAGGTGTACCCCGGCGGCAACGGCGTCAGGAAGCCGAGGAACTTCTGGCCCAGGTCGGCCTGGAGGGCTTCTACGACCACCTGCCGGGCCAATTGTCGGGCGGGATGCGGCAACGGGTGCAGCTCGCCCGGACGCTGGCCACCCGCCCCCGGGTGATGCTGATGGACGAGCCGTTCGGCGCCCTGGACGCCCAGACCCGCTCGGAGATGCAGCAACTGCTGATCTCGGTCTGGCGGCAGTACGGGACCACGATCCTCTTCGTCACCCATGATGTCGACGAGGCCCTGCTGCTGGGCGACCGGGTGGTCCTGCTCAGCCCTCGACCCGCCGTCGTACGCGAGATCGTCGACATCCCCGGACCGCGGCGCCCGGGAGCCCAGTTCGAACCGGAATTCGCCCGTCGCCGCTACGAGATCCTCGCCTCGCTCGGCGACGCTCCGCCCGCCGAGTTCGCCGCCGAAGGCGCCTGAAGTCCCTGTCGCCCGAACCACTACGGGTCGTTCGACCCCACACCAAAGGAGTCACCTCATCATGACTTTCGTCATCGGGGCCGCGTGCGTCGACGTCATGGACCGCGCCTGTGTCGACGAGTGCCCGGTGGACTGCATCTACGTCGGGGAGCGCATGGCCTACATCAACCCCGACGAGTGCATCGACTGCAGCGCCTGCGAACCCGTCTGCCCGGTCGAGGCCATCGCCACGGTTGAGGAACTCGCGCCCGAGGACGCACCGTTCGTCACGGAGAACGCGCGCTTCTTCTCCGAACCGCTGCCCGGGCGTGCCGAGCCGCTGGGCTCGCCCGGCGGTGCGGCGGACCTCGGTCCGATCGGTGTCGACACACCCTTCGTCCAGAGGTACGTGGCGCCATGAGGGGCGCCGACGCCGGCCTCGCAGGCATAGACACCTGCTCCGCAGGCATCGACACCGGCTCAGCAGGGACTGGGCGAACCGAACGGACCGATCAGACCGAACGGCTTGAGCGGGTGGTCATCCGGTTCGCCGGTGACTCCGGAGACGGTATGCAGCTCACCGGCGACCGGTTCACCTCGGCGGCCGCGGCCTTCGGCAACGACCTGGCCACGCTGCCCAGCTTCCCGGCCGAGATCCGCGCCCCCCAGGGCAGCATCGCGGGAGTCTCGTCCTTCCAGGTGCACTTCGCCGACTACGACATCCTCACCGCCGGAGACCGGCCCGACGTGCTGGTGGCGATGAACCCCGCCGCGTTGAAGGCCAATCTCGCCGACCTGCCGCCCGGCGCCACGGTGATCGTGAACACCGACGAGTTCACCCCGCGCAATCTGACCAGAGCCGGCTACGTCGCCGATCCGCTGGAGGACGCCACACTGACCTCCTTCCAGACCCACCCGGTGGCCATGACCACGCTGACCCGGGGCGCACTGGCGGACACGGGGTTGAGCAAGAAGGACGCGGAGCGGGCGAAGAACATGTTCGCCCTGGGCCTGCTGTCCTGGATGTACCACCGTCCCACCGCCGGGACCGAGCGGTTCCTGCGGCAGAAGTTCGCGCGCAGGCCCGAGATTGCCGAGGCGAACATCCTCGCCTTCCGGGCCGGCTGGAACTACGGCGAGACCACCGAGTCGTTCGCCGTGACCTTCGAGGTCGCCCCTGCGACGGCGCTCGCTCCGGGCACGTACCGACAGATCACCGGCAACACCGCCCTGGCGTACGGAATCGTCGCGGCCGGAGCCAAGTCCGGGCTGCCGGTACTCCTCGGCAGCTACCCGATCACCCCGGCCAGCGACATCCTGCACGAACTGTCCCGGCACAAGAACTTCGGCGTCACCACGGTGCAGGCGGAGGACGAGATCGCCGCGATCGGCGCCGCGCTGGGGGCCTCGTACGGCGGGGCCCTCGGCGTGACCACGACGTCCGGTCCCGGGCTCGCGCTCAAGAGCGAGACGATCGGCCTGGCGGTGATGACCGAGCTGCCACTGCTGGTGATCGACGTACAGCGCGGTGGGCCGTCCACCGGCCTGCCCACCAAGACGGAGCAGGCGGACCTGCTGCAGGCCATGTTCGGGCGCAACGGCGAATCCCCGGTGCCGGTCCTCGCGCCGGCCACCCCGGCGGACTGCTTCGACACCATGCTCGACGCGGCCCGGATCGCCCTCACCTACCGCACACCGGTGCTACTGCTGTCCGACGGCCACATCGCCAACGGCGCCGAGCCCTGGCTCGTCCCGGACGCCTCGCAACTGCCCGACCTGAGCGTTGAGTTCACCACCGAACCCAACGCCCCCGACGGATCCGGCGCATTCTGGGGCTACCTGCGCGACCCGCACACCCTCGCCCGGCCATGGGCGGTGCCCGGCACCCCCGGACTCGAACACCGCATCGGCGGCCTGGAGAAGGCCGACGGCACGGGCGACATCTCGTACGACGCCGACAACCACGACCGCATGGTGCGACTGCGACAGGCCAAGATCGACGGAATCACCGTGCCCGATGCCGTACCGGACGACCCGTCCGGCCGGGCCGAGGTCCTGGTGGTGGGCTGGGGCTCGTCGTACGGGCCGATCGGCGCCGCCGCCCGTCGCGTCCGCAGGGCCGGACACGCCGTCGCACACCTGCATCTGCGGCACCTCAACCCGCTGCCCGCCAACCTCGGTGAGGTGCTCTCCCGCTACGAGCGCGTGGTGGTCCCGGAGTTGAACCTCGGCCAGCTCGCACTGCTGCTGCGCGCCAAGTACCTGGTCGACGCCGTCTCGTACACGAAGGTCGCCGGTCTCCCGTTCGGCGCGGAAGAACTTCAGGGCGTGTTCACCGATGTGATCGAAGGAGTCCGGACATGACCACTCTCGACCTTGGCCTGCCCGGCATCGGGGGACAGGCACTGGTGCCCGAGGCCGACACGAAGCTGTCGCCGAAGGACTTCAAGTCCGACCAGGAGGTGCGCTGGTGCCCTGGCTGCGGTGACTACGCGGTCCTGGCCGCTGTGCAGGGATTCATGCCCAGGCTGGGGCTGAGGCGGGAGAACACCGTGTTCATCTCGGGCATCGGCTGCTCCTCCCGCTTCCCGTACTACATGAACACCTACGGGATGCACTCCATCCACGGCCGCGCCCCTGCCATCGCCACTGGCCTGGCCGTGGCCCGTCCCGATCTGTCGGTGTGGGTGGTCACCGGTGACGGGGACGCCCTGTCGATCGGTGGCAATCACCTGATCCACACTCTGCGGCGCAACGTGAACCTCAAGATCCTGCTGTTCAACAACCGCATCTACGGACTTACCAAAGGCCAGTACTCGCCGACCTCGGAGTCCGGCAAGGTCACCAAATCCACCCCCATGGGCTCGGTCGACGCGCCCTTCGACCCGGTCTCGCTGGCTCTGGGCGCAGGTGCCACCTTCGTCGCCCGCGTCCTCGACTCGGACCGCGCGGGCCTGACCAACGTGCTCACCGCGGCCGCCGAACACCGGGGCACCGCGCTCGTGGAGATCTACCAGAACTGCCCGATCTTCAACGACGGCGCCTTCGAGGTACTGCGGCAGCCCGGCGAACGGGAGCGGCGCCTCATCCCGCTGCGCCACGGCCAACCGCTGCGTTTCGGCGCCGACAAAGAATATGGCGTGGTCCGCACCGGCTCCGGAGGGCTTCAGACGGTGAAGGTCTCGGAAGTGGGGGAGGAGGCCCTGGTGGTGCACGACGCCACCCTGGTGGACCCCTCCTACGCCTTCGCCCTGTCGCGGTTGTCCTCCCAGAACGTCGCCCACACCGTCACCGGCGTCTTCCGCTCCGTCAGCCGCCCCGTCTACGACGACCAGGTCCGCGCCCAGATCGAACAGGCCAGGAGCACCACACCCGCCGACCTCCAGTCCCTGCTCGCCGGCACGGACACCTGGACCGTCGCCGGCTGACGCCTGGTCTCGCCTCGCCCTCACACCCAGCCCCCACGGATTCGGAGCCCCGCCTGTGACAACCGCACAGACCCACGAGCACGCCACCCTGGCCACGGACACGGTCCGCAAGGCGCTGTCCGCGGTCCTCGACCCGGAGATCCAGCGGCCCATCACCGATCTCGGAATGGTCAAGGAGATCACGGTGGGCGCCGACGGCGCGGTGCTGGTCGGCATCTATCTGACGGTCTCCGGCTGCCCGTTGCGCGAGAAGATCACCGCGGATGCCGCCGCCGCTGTGTCCGCGCTGCCCGGCGTGCGCAAGGTGCGCATCGAGCTGGACGTGATGAGCGACGCGCAACGCACAGAGCTGCGCAGGAGTCTGCGGGGCGACACGGACGAGCCGGAGATCCCCTTCGCCCGGTCCGGTTCACTGACCCGGGTCTACTGCGTCGCCTCCGGCAAGGGCGGAGTCGGGAAATCGAGTGTCACGGTCAACCTGGCCGCCGCGATGGCCTCCCGCGGGCTGTCGGTCGGCGTGCTGGACGCCGACATCTACGGCCACTCGGTTCCGCGCATGCTGGGGGTGACGGCGGGCCCCACTCGCGTCGAAAAGATGATCATGCCGCCCCGGGCGAACGGTGTGAAGGTGATCTCCGTCGGCATGTTCACCTCGGGCAACGCACCGGTGATGTGGCGCGGCCCACTGCTGCACCGCGCGCTGCAGCAGTTCCTCGGCGAGGTGTACTGGGGGGATCTCGACGTGCTCTTGCTCGACCTGCCGCCCGGCACCGGTGACATCCCCATCTCCCTCGCCCAGTTGCTTCCCGAATCCGAGATCCTCGTAGTGACCACACCGCAGGCGGCAGCGGCCGAGGTCGCCGAGCGGGCCGGGGCCATCGGGCTACAGACCGGTCAGCGGGTGGCCGGGGTGGTGGAGAACATGTCCTGGCTGCGGATGCCGGACGGTTCGACGGCGCGGCTCTTCGGTTCCGGCGGCGGCCAGAGGGTCGCCGACTCGCTGTCCCTCGCGCTGGGCGTGGCAGTCCCTTTGCTGGGGCAGGTGCCGATGGACCCCCTCCTGGGCGAGGCGGGCGACGCCGGTACGCCGTTGGTGCTGAGCGCCCCCGAGGCTCCCGCGGCGGTGACGCTCCGCGGAATCGCGGAAGGACTGTCCACACGCCGACGTGGCCTGGCCGGTCGTCGGCTCCAGGTCAGCCCGTCATGACCTGGGGGCGCTGTCACCGGCCCCAAGGGGTGCCGTCGGTGCTCGGCGGCGTCCTGGTGATCTTGGACCACATCCAGCTTGACGGCCCCATCGTTGTGGTCAGGGACAATCTCAACACTCATCTGGCAGCCGGGCTGAAACAGTACGAGGCTGAGCACGACTGGCTCACCACCGCCCGGCTACCGTCGTACGGTGTTGTCACGTTTTGTACGACAGCGACGCGCTCCCCACGGACGACCCTTCCCAGGCTGATCAACCAGAAGATCATCCCGCCGGTCAGCCAACGTGACAGTGCCTGATGGCGGGCTCTGGCCCGCCACCTCGGCCACCGAGAACATACGAGCGAAACAGTGCAGGCGGTCGCCGGCCTGTTGTCCCGCCAGCACGTCAGCGACCTGAGGTCAACGCGTCAGATGTGAATATCGATCCCCATCTAAGTCCTCGACGCCTCACCGCCAACCGTGCCCGAGCTCGGTAGGCAGATTCATGACCGTGCCTGGGCCTGCCGACCCACAGTCAAAGGTGGTCGCAACCCACCTGGGGGCGTGCGACGCACATGCGAGCAGCTGGCCATCAAAGGACCTGTAGGCCCGTCCAACCAGGACCCACCCACTATCGTGAGTGAAGGAAGGCGCCTGATCCTGGTGCGGTCGCGCGAGGCGGTCGGAGGCGACGATGAGCGGCGAACGGGCCGGGCGTTCCGAGCAGCACCTGCCCAAACTGCGGCTGGACGAACTGCAGGCGCGGATCGACGCGGCACGAGGCGCCCAGGACCGCGTGCACAGCCTGTTGGAGGCGGTGCTCTCCGTAGGGAGGGAGCTGGATCTCCCGCAGGTTCTCCGGCGTATCGTCGAGGCCGCCGTGGTGCTCGTGGACGCCGAATACGGGGCCCTGGGCGTCATCGGTGACGACCGCATGCTCTCCGAGTTCCATACCGTCGGCATCAGCGACGAGCAGCGGGCCCGGATCGGGGACCTGCCGAGCGGGCACGGCATTCTGGGCGAGCTGATCCGGCACCCGGAGCCGCTACGGCTGACGGAGCTCTCCGAGCACCCGTCCTCGTACGGCTTCCCGCCCCATCACCCGCCGATGCGTTCCTTTCTCGGCGTGCCCATCCGGGTGCGCGAACAGGTGTTCGGCAACCTCTATCTCACCGAGAAGCGGAGCGCGGCAGAGTTCGACGCCGAGGACGAGTCTGTGCTTTCCACACTGGCGGTGGCGGCGGGCGTGGCCATCGAGAACGCCCGCCTGTACGAGGAGATGCGGCTGCGTGAGCGCTGGCTGAGGGCGAGTTCCGAGGTCACCCGTGCCCTGCTGTCGGGGGCCCTGAGCCTGGATGTCCTGGAACTGATCGTGGAGCAGGCGCGGCAGATCGCCGACGCCGATGTCGGGATGATCGCCGAGCGGGTGTCCGAGGACGGCGCGTTGCGGCCGATGCTGGCCGTCGGGCTGGACGCGGTACCGCGCTGTGGCCTGGTGATGTCCGGGCAGGACGGGTTCGTGGCCGCCGTGCTGACCTCGGCGGAGCCGGCGGTGAGTGCCGACATCCGGGATGACCCCCGGACCAGCGGGGACGCGGCGCAGTGGGCCGGTCTCGGACCGGTGGTCGGCGTGCCACTGGAGGCCGGCGGCAAGGCCGGCGGTGTGCTGCTGCTGGGACGCGCGGCGGGTCGTACGCCGTTCACGGGCGTCGACACGCGCCCTCTCCTCGGGTTCGCCGGACAGGCGGCGCTGGCGCTGGAGCTGGCCGAGCGACGCCGGGAGGCCGAGCAGATCGCGCTGCTGCGGGATCGTGACCGCATCGCGCGGGATCTTCATGACCTGGCCATTCAGCGGCTTTTCGCGGCCGGGATGACGCTGCAGAGCACCCAGCGCTTCGTCGACCATCCGGAGGCCGTCGAGCGACTGTCGCGGACCGTGGACGACCTCGACGAGACCATCAAGATCATCAGGTCCACCATCTTCGGACTGCGGGCGCACGGCGACGGGACAAGAGAGGGCAGCGGCCTGCGCGGCCGCGTCTCGGACACGGTGACGGCGGCGGCCTCAGCCCTGGGCTTCGCTCCGGCGCTGCGGATAGAGGGCCTGGTCGACACGGACGTACCGGGCGAGATCGCTGATCAGGCGCTCGCGGTGCTCGGCGAGGCGCTGAGCAACGTGGCCCGGCACGCCGGGGCCCACTCCGTGGACGTACATCTGCGGTGCGCTGACGGTGAGCTGACCCTCACGGTTACTGACGACGGTCGCGGGATGCCGGAGAGTGTCGCGCGCAGTGGGCTGAAGAACATGGAGGAACGAGCCCTCGCGCTCGGTGGTGACCTCCGACTCGATGAGCGGCCGGAAGGAGGCGGCACCCGGGTGGTGTGGTGGGTGCCGGTGCGGTCGGCGCGCGGTTGACCCCCGCCGAGAATGCTGTGCGGCGCCCCGGGCTCAGCGTCTTTGACTCTCGTTCGTACCGGGTTGGTCCAGGTGCGACGCCAGGACGGCGGCCTGGACGCGGCGCTGTACGCCGAGCTTGGACAGGAGCCGGGAGATGTGGTTCTTGACGGTCTTCTCGGACAGGTAGAGCTTCTTTCCGATCTCACGGTTGGTGAGCCCGTCCCCGATCAGGGCGAGGATGTCCCGTTCGCGCGGCGACAGGTTCGCCAACTCGGGCGCGACGGCCGGCTCCGCGGCCGGGTCCGCGCGCAGCGAGCGCATCAGCCGGGCCGTCGTCTCCGGGTCAAGCATGGACCGCCCGGATGCGACCGTGCGCACCGCCGAGATCAGGTCGGAGCCCCGGATCTGTTTGAGCACATAGCCGGAGGCGCCGGCCATGATGGCGTCGAGCAGGGCCTCTTCGTCGTCGAACGAGGTCAGCATCAGACAGGCCAGCTCGGGCATCCGGCTACGCAACTCGCGGCAGACCGTGATGCCGTTGCCGTCCGGCAGGCGTACGTCGAGTACGGCCACGTCGGGGCGGAGCGCCGGGCCCCGGGCGAGCGCGTGCTCGACGTTCTCGGCGTCTCCTACCACTGAGATGTCGGGTTCGGCGTCCAGCAGGTCGGCCAGACCGCGGCGCACGACCTCGTGGTCGTCGAGCAGGAAGACCCGGATCGGGTGCTCCTCGGTGAAGGTGCGCGGCTCGGTCACTTCGACCCCTCGTTCCGGATAGCCGGAAGGGCGGACTGTGTACCACCCGTGACAACGATCATGGCCCGTCAGAACCGGATGCACTAGGGCCGATCGGCCCCGGTCCTGCCGATTGCGCCCCTTCCGCCCAGCTCCGATAGGTAGGACGGCTCTTGTCCTGTGCCGGGCCGGGTGCCTCCGTTCTCGTGTGTCGAGGGCCGGGGCGGGCCGAGCGCCGCTCGGGGCGGCGGGTAACGGCTTGGCTGCACGCGCGGCAGCACAATCCTGGGCCAAGCCCACAAGGCGGGCGGCCGCGGCGTAGGGCTCCAGCGCCTTTCGTAGAGCCGACCGGTCCTGTCATAGGGCCTACCGGTCCCGTCATCCCCTCATAGGGCCGACCGGTCCCGGCAGAGGACCTGTGGCCCCTTCACAGCGACGGCGTAGGCACCGACGCTCGAATCATCAGCCCCTACTCAGGAGGTGGAGAGCATGGCCCGCACGATCACCATCGGCCTCGACGGCTCGTCTGAGAGCCGGGCCGCAGCCGAGTGGGCGGCTCGCGAGGCGAAGCTGAGCGGTCTGCCGCTGAAGATCCTCCACGTGTGGGAGCCGGTGCCGGAGCCCATGGCACAAGCCCCGCTGCTCGGTGCCGAAACGCATCAGCACTGGAGCGAGAAGATCCCCCGCGATTCCGCCGAGGGACTCCGCCTGCGCCACCCCGGTGTCGAGGTGACAGCCGAACACGTGGCCGGCAGCCCGATCGAGGTGCTGGGCGAGGCCGCGAAGGGAGCCGAGCTGCTCGTCCTCGGCTCACGGGGCCTGAGCGGGATCGGCGGGTTCCTGGTCGGTTCGGTCGGCTTGGCCGTCGTGGCGCACGCAGAGTGCCCCGTGGTCCTGGTCCGTGCCGGTGAGCAGGCGGCGGACGAGCATGAGAAGGACCCGGCGGGAATTCCGTCGGCCGCTACGCGGTACCGACCGGTGGTTCTCGGTCTCGACGTCGACAACCTCGATGCCTCGGTGATCGAGTTCGCCTTTGATGCGGCCGCCCGGCGCGACACCGGCCTGCGGGCCGTGCACGGGTGGAACCTGCCGGCCTACTACGTCGACGGTCCGACCACTGATCTGGCACGGTACGACCAGGTCGCCCGTCGGCACGCCTCCGCGCTCGCCGAGGCACTGATTCTCTGGCGGCAGAAGTACCCATCCGTCGAAGTGGTCGAGGAGTCCCGCTCCGGTAGCCCGGCGAGCCACCTGATCGACGCCTCCCATGGGGCCTCGCTGGTCGTCGTCGGACGGCGGATCCGCCGCCACCCGTTCGGGGTGCACATCGGATCCGTCACGCACGGCGTCCTGCACCACGCCACAGCCCCCGTCGCCGTCGTCGCGCACGACTGACACACCATCGATGAGGCGGACAGGAAGGCGGCAGCGGGCGGGCATCACTGAGGTCCTCGTGGCCGTGGCCAGTAGCGGGCACCGTAGGGGCCGAACGGTCCCCGGCCGACCCCGGACAGCCCATGGGGCCACTCCAGGATCCGCTGGACACTCGAAGTATCGAGAGGCTCGGAGGCGATCGCCATGACGCACGATGTGCTCGACCGGCCCCCCGTCCACGCCCTGCTCGCCGACGGCACGACCGTGTGCATACGTCCCGTGAAGCGTGAGGACCACCAGCGGTTGCGGGGCTTCTACGAGGAGATGTCTCCGGAGAATTTGCGGCTGCGGTTCTTCGCGGCGAGCCGCCGTTCCGCCGCGATGGCCGCCGCCCGGGCCTGCGCCCCGGCACGGCCGGGCTACCGGGCCCTGCTCGCCGAGGTGCAGGGCCGGGCGATCGGTCTCGCCGAGTACGACACCGGCGGGAAGGCGGACGAGGCCGAGATCTCCGTCGCGGTGGCAGAGGGCCTGCACCATCGCGGTGTGGGCACCCTGCTCGTCGAACACCTGGTCTCCGCGGCCCGCGCGGACGGCATCACCACCTTCACGGCCGACTCACTGGGCGAGAACCATGAGGTGCTCCGGCTCTTCGCCGACCTCGGACTGCGCACGGCCCGGCACTTCGACGGGCCGGAAGTGCGCTGCACGATCCGGCTGGACCAGGACGACGCCTACCTGTCGGCCGTGGAGAAGCGGGGCCGGGCCGCCGACGTGGCCAGCCTCCAACCGCTCTTCCGGCCCGACGCGGTCGCCGTCGTGGGCGCCGGGCGCAGGCCCGGGTCGGTGGGCCGGGCGATCCTGCACCATCTGAAGGCCGGCGGCTGCACCCGGCGGCTGTTCGCCGTGAACCCCGCCGCGACCGCGATCCTCGGCGTGCCGTGTCACCCGTCGGTCAGTGCCCTGCCCAGAACCCCGGACCTCGCGGTCCTCGCCGTGCCCGCAGCCGCCGTGCCGGCCACCGCCGAGGAGTGCGGCAGGGCGGGTGTACGGGCCCTCCTGGTCGTCACCGCCGGACTCGACGCCGAGCAGGCGCGGGCACTGCTGGCCGCATGCCGTGCGTATGGCATGCGGCTTGTGGGCCCCAACTGCCTCGGCATCTCCAACACCGACCCGGATCTGCGTCTTGACGCGACCTTCGCCGCCGACCATCCGCGTCCCGGCACCGCAGGAGTCGCCGTGCAGTCCGGCGGCGTCGGTATCGCGCTCCTCGACGGGCTCTCCCGCCTCGGCATCGGCGTGTCGACCTTCGCCTCTCTCGGAGACAAGTACGACGTCAGCGGCAACGACATGCTCCAGTGGTGGGAGAGCGACGGCCGCACCGACCTCGCGCTGCTGCACCTGGAGTCGTTCGGCAACTCGCGCGCGTTCTCGCGTACGGCGCGGCGCGTGACCCGCCGTATGCCGGTGCTCACCGTGGACGCCGGCCGCACCGAGGCGGGTCGGCGCGCCGCCGCCTCGCACACGGCGGCGGCCGCCACCCGGACCATGACCCGGCAGGCGCTGTTCACCCAGGCCGGCATCACGGCCACCCGCTCGGTCGGCGAACTCCTCGAAACGGCCGCCCTGCTGCACTCTCAGCCGCTTTTGGCGGGTACCCGCGTCGCGATCGTCACCAACGCCGGCGGCGCCGGAGTGCTGGCCGCCGACGCCTGCTCGGAGGCCGGGCTGGCGCTGCCGTCGTTCGACGACGAGCTGACGCATGACCTGCACGTCGTGCTGCCCGAAGGTGCGGCCGTCGGCAACCCGGCGGACGCCACGGCCGCGGTGACGGAGGAGCAGCTGGGTGAGTGTGTCGACAGGCTCATGCGCTACGGCGGCATCGACGCGGTACTCGTAGCCTTGGTGCCCACCGCGGTGGCTGCGGCGACGGGCGACGACCTGGTGCGGGGGCTCACCGGCGCCACGGGACGCCGAACCCGGCCTGTCGCCGTCGTGCGCCTGGAGCAGGACGTCCCCGTGACCCTGCTGCCGGCCGCCGACGGCGGCACGATCCCCTCCTACGCCGAACCGCAGGCCGCTGCACGGGCGTTGGCCCATGCGGCGCGCCGTGCAGCCTGGCTTGCCCGGCCGGTCGGCACTGTGCCGGAGCTGGACGGTGTCGACGCCGAGCGGGCTCACGAGATCGCCGGGACCTACCTCGCGGCACAGCCGGAGGGCGGCTGGCTCGACCCGCGCACCTGCGCGGAACTCCTCGACTGCTACGGCATTCCGCAGATCCCGTGGGCCTGGGCGGAGACCGAGGACGACGCCGTCCTCGCGGCCCGGCGGCTGCGCGGCGCGGACGGCCGGGTGGTGATGAAGGCGTACTGGCCGGGTCTCGTGCACAAGACCGAGGAGCGTGCCGTCCACCTCGACCTCCAGGGTGACGCCCAAGTACGAGCCGCCTACCGGGACTTCGAGACCCGCTTCGGTGAGCTGCTGACCGGCGTGGTCGTCCAGCCGCTGGCCGCGCGCGGCACCGAGCTGTTCGGCGGCGTCGTCCAGGACGAAGTGTTCGGACCGCTCGTCCTCTTCGGGCTCGGCGGCACGGCTACGGAGGTCCTGGCCGACCACGCGGCCCGCCTCGCCCCGCTCACCGATCACGACGTGCACGATTTGATCACGTCCCCGCGCTGTGCACCGCTGCTGTTCGGCTCTCGCGGCAGCCGGCCCCTCGACCTTCCGGGGCTGGAGCAGTTGCTCCTGCGCCTGTCGCGGATGGCGAGCGACCTCCCGCAGCTCGCGGAGGCCGACTTCAACCCGGTCCTCGCGACGCCTGACGCGGTCACCGTGCTCGACGCCCGTTTGCGTCTGCTGCCGCGCCGGTCCCAGGACCCCTATCTGCGCCGACTCCGCTGAGTCAGCCGCGTCGGCCGAGCCAGCCGAGGAGGACCACTGTGAAACACAACAAGGTCGGCTCCGTCATGGCCATGGACGTGGTCCGGGCAGAGTATGGAACACCGTTCAAGGAGGTGGCCCGGCTGCTCGCGGACCATCGGATCAGCGGACTGCCCGTCGTGGACGAGGACGACCGGGTCATCGGCGTCATCTCCGAAACCGACCTGATGGCCCACCAGGCAGCCACCCCCGACCCGCACGCGCCGCACCGGCGCCTCCGGTCCACCGTGCTGATGCCCACCGCCCGGCGACGGGCGGCCAAGGTGACGGCGCGCACCGCCGGTCGGCTGATGAGCGCGCCGCCGGTCACCGTGCACGCCGACGACTCCATCGTCGAGGCCGCGCGGACCATGGCCCAGCGGCATGTGGAGAGGTTGCCGGTGCTCGATGAGGAGGACCGGCTGGTCGGCATCGTCACCCGCCGCGACCTGCTCCAGGTCTTCCTGCGGCCTGACGCGGAGATCCGCACTGAGGTGATCGACGAGGTCCTGGTACGTGCGCTGTGGCTGGCGCCGCGCAGCATCGACGTCTCGGTCGCGGAGGGCGTGGTCACGCTCTCCGGTCAGTTGGAACGCAAGAGTGAGACGGAGATCGCCGTTTCCATGACCCGGCAGATCGACGGTGTGGTCGCCGTCGTCGACGAGCTCACCTGGCGCATGGACGACACCCGTCTGCGGCCGGACCATCAGG
Source organism: Streptomyces sp. Q2 (assembly GCF_056820935.1). Classification (NCBI taxonomy): domain Bacteria; kingdom Bacillati; phylum Actinomycetota; class Actinomycetes; order Kitasatosporales; family Streptomycetaceae; genus Streptomyces; species Streptomyces sp. Q2. The sequence continues at coordinate 121,649 of NZ_JBXEJE010000007.1, forward strand.
CGCTGCACGGCGTGGCCGACGACTGGCGGCGCGAATTGTGAGAGGAGGTGGACCACCATGCCTACGAACGTGCTGGTCGCCTACGGAACGACAAACGGATCGACCGCGGAGATCGCCGAGACCGTCGCCGAGGTCCTGCGCAAGGAAGGGCTGGCGGTCGAGGCGCGTCCGGCACGCTCCGTGCCGAGCGCGACGTCCTACGACGCTGTCGTCGTCGGCGGCGGGCTGTACGCCGGGCGCTGGCACAAGGACGCCCGCCGCTTCGTCCGGCGCCACGGCAAGGACCTGGCCGAACGCCCGCTGTGGTTCTTCAGCAGCGGTCCGCTCGACCCTTCGGCCTCGGAGCGGGACATCCCGCCCGTGCCCGGGGTGAAGAAGGCCATGGTCCGGCTCGACGCCAGGGAACACGTAACCTTCGGCGGCTGCCTGCGGGAAGGCGCGAAGGGATGGGTCGCCCGGATGATCGTCCGCAACGGAAAGGGCGGGGACTTCCGCGACTTCGACCGGATCGAGGCGTGGGCGGCACGGGTCGGCCAGGAGCTGACCAGTTGACAGGGGAAGGGAGAGGAAAGCCTCTGTCGTGGTCGGGATCGGTGCCAGGGACATGACCTCCGCCCTGTGAGAGGGCCGCTGGTGACGGACGAGGGCTGCCACGGCCGCCCTTGCGCGAGGGCTGGCCGGGCCCAGCCGGTCAAGCCTCAACCTCTTGGTCGGCGGAGCGCTGTGACGTGGGCTGACCGCGAGGCACAGCAGCGGCGCCGGTCGCTGCTTGCCCGGGCCCTCGGAGGGGACCAACGGACCCTCCACCGAGCGAGCGCGGTCGGCCCGCCGTGCCTTCGTCGGCGTTCGTGGTCGGCGTATCGGCCACGCCCTCGGGCAGGCACGGGAGCACTTCGAAGACGCCCGCCAGACCGGCATGCCGGAAGATCCGCCGGAAACCGGTGCTGTCGGTGACCAGGCGGAATCGGCCGTGCCGTGCCACGACCCGGTTCCGCGCCCGGCACAGGACCCCCAGCCCGGCACAGTCCATGAAGGACACCGGACGCAGGTCAAGTACCAGGTTGGGACAGGGCCTGGCAGTCAGCCTGTCGAGGTGTGCCGCCAGTCCCGGTGCCGTGAGCAGGTCGATCTCACCCTGCACTGTCACGACGGCGGTCCCGTCGGCGATGTGCTCCGTGGGATGCGGGGTGGACCCGAAGAGGATGTCGGACATGGTGCCAGCAAAGCCGGGCGAATGGGTCGCGCGGTAGGGCCGACCGGTCCAGGTACCAGGGTCCGGTAGGGCCTTCGCGATGCGGTAGTGGACCGGCCGTTGGGCAAGGCTCCGTCCGCCCGGCGGATGGGGCCGACCGGCTCAAGCACCTTTTGCCGGTGCACGGCAATCTGGATGCCCGTCACCGCTCACCCGGGCCAGCCCCTCTTCATGGGTGATCGGTCCTTCGTCGGCCAGCTCGGCGGCGATCGTGAACGCGGCCTCGGCGGTGCGTTTCCCGACTCGGGTCTGCAGCATCCAGAGGGTGCCGCTTTCGATGGTGAACTCGATGTCGCACAGGTCCCGGTCGTGCCGCTCCAGCGTGCGCATGTGCTCGCGCGGCTCGTGGTACGAGCGGGGGTCCAGTCGTTCCAGTTCGGCGAGGGGCACGGTGTTGCGGATGCCGGCGACGACGTCCTCGCCCTGCGCGTTGGCAGGTGGTCGCCGTACAGGCCGGGGCGTCCGGTGACCGGGTCGCGGGTGAAGGCGACGCCGCTGCCGGAGTCGGGTCCTCCGTAGACCATGCGCTGCACGGTGACGGCGGTGCCCGGGTCGTCAGGGATGTGTTCGCGGCGGCGGTAGAGGCGGGCACGTTCGCCGTTCCAGGAGCGGAAGACCGCGAGGATCGCACGGCGCAGCTGCTCGGCGGGGGACTGGGGGAAGTAATGCCGGTTCCCTCGTGGATGAGCCGCTTGTACGCCTCGACGAGTTCGGCGAGGTCGGCGGCGTCCAGGTGCAGGTCGTCGGGGCACCCCGCAGTTCCCACAGCCGGGTCATCATCGGGTCGAACAGTGCCCCGTCGATGGCCATGACGGTGCTGCCGAACATCTGGATGAGGCGGCGGTAGGAGTCCCAGGCGAAGCGTTCGTTCCCCGAAACCTTGGCCAGGCCCAGGATGGAGTCGTCGTTGAGGCCAAGATCCAGGACCGTGTCCATCATGCCGGGCTGGAGAAGCGAGCCCCGGAGCGGACGGACACCAGCAGCGGGTCGTCCGGCTGTCCGACGCGGCGTCCGGCGTCGGACTCGAGGGCCGACAGTTGCTGGGAGACCTCCCAGGACATGCCCTCGGGTGGGTGCCGGTGGCCAGGAAGGCCCGGCACGCCTCGGTGGACACGATGAAGCCGGGCGGGACCGGCAGGCCCAGCCGGGTCATCTCGGCGAGGTTCGCGCCCTTGCCGCCGAGCGGGCCGGCCAGGTCACGGCCGCCCTTCGTGAAGTCGTACACGTAACGGACCATGACACCGCGCTCCTCGGCTCTGCAGCTCCCAGACAACTGTGCGGCTCCCTCCCTTCCCGGATCGGACGGTCGTCCTGGTTGCAGGCAGGTGCCGCCCGACCCTGCTGGTGGGGCCGGTCGGCCCATTTGCTAGGGCGGGTGGCCGCAAGCCGCGTCACCAACCTGTCCGGACAGCACATCCAGGGTGTCGACACCTGTCCATCGGACTCGAGGCGAATCCCTGGGCCGGACAGAAATCCCACGAGCGAGTCGCCTGGCCCCGGCGCGCTCGTCGAGTGGCCACTGCGGATCGAACGGAGGGAGGCTGGAAGGAGGCGGTCCATGTTGCCCCGACGGCTGTTTTCGATCGCTGAGAAGGCCGCGACCAGGCGAGCGGGGTGACCAGCGGATGGGAGAAAGCCCATGAAGGTCGGAGTCCTGACCGGCGGCGGTGACTGCCCGGGCCTCAACGCCGTGATCCGCAGTGTCGTCCGCAAAGGGGTCCAGGAATACGCCGCCGACTTCGTCGGCGTGCGGGACGGCTGGCTCGGTTTGCTCCAGGGTGATGTCATGCCGCTGGACATCTCCAACGTGCGGGGAATTCTTCCTCGCGGCGGAACCATCCTCGGCTCCTCCCGCACCAACCCGTTCAAGCACGAGGACGGGCTGCGACGCGTGCAGGACACCCTTGCCGCGCACGAAGTGGACGCACTCGTCGTGATCGGCGGCGAGGACACGCTCGGCGTGGCCACCGAGCTGAGCCGGCAGGGGATCCGGCTGGTCGGCGTACCGAAGACCATCGACAACGACGTCTCCGGCACCGACTACACCTTCGGCTTCAATACAGCCGTCGGTATCGCGACCGAGGCCATCGACCGTCTCCACACCACTGCCGAGTCACACATGCGCGCCCTGGTGGTGGAGGTGATGGGGCGGCACTCCGGGTGGATCGCCCTGCACGCCGGCATCGCGGGCGGCGCCAACGTGATCCTCATCCCGGAGCGCCCATTCGACATCGATCAGGTCTGTGAGCAGGTGAAGAGTCGGTTCAAGATCAACTACGCGCCGATCGTCGTCGTGGCCGAAGGGGCCGTCCCCAAAGAGGGGCAGATGATTCTCAAGGATCGGTCGCTGGACGAGTTCGGCCATGTGCGGCTGTCGGGCATCGGCGAATGGCTGGCGCAGGAGATCTCGGAACGCACCGGCAAGGATGCCCGCACCACGGTGCTGGGTCACGTCCAGCGCGGTGGCACCCCGAGCGCCTTCGACCGCTGGCTGGCCACGCGCTTCGGGCTGCACGCCATCGACGCGGTCAAGGACGGTGACTTCGGCGTCATGGTCGCCCTGCAGGGCACCCGGATCGTCCGGTTCCCTCTCGCCGATGCCACAGCGAAGAACAAGCTGGTCGATCCGTCGCTGTACGACGAGTTCGAGGTGTTCTTCGGCTGACCGGCCCCGGTGCTCACCGGATCACCGATCCGCCACAGGATCTGGCTGGCGTTTGGCCACCACGGTTCGCGTCGGCCGTCATCCGGCGTGCGGTACGACCGCCACCGGGCAGCGGGCGTGGTGCAGTACGGCGTGCGTGACCGGGCCCAGTCGGCCTTCGGCCGCCTGCGGGTCGGTGCGGCGCCCTACGACGAGCAGGTCCGCACTGCGGGACGCGTTCAAGAGTGCTTCCGCGGGATGGAGCAGCACGACGTCGGTGCGGGCCGTCACACGGGGGTACTTCTCCTGCCACGCGCGCAGCGCGTCGGAGAGCTGCAAGACCTCCTGATCCTCCCAGGTGGCGCGGTCCTCCTCGGTCACCACCAGCGTCCGCGGGGAGACGGCCTCGGCTGGAAACGCCCATGCCTGCACCACCCGCAGGAGTGCTCCGCGTGCCTCAGCAGCTGAGAACGAGAAGTCCGCCGTCTCACTCACCGGGTGATGTGCGTCGAACCCCACCACGACCTGAGCAGCGTCGCGTGCCGCGTGCTGCACCCCCTCTCCGAAGGGGCTGGGTCGATGAGGGACCAACACGACAGGGCACGGGGCTGCCGCCGCCATCCGCAGGGCCACCGAGCCGACCGCGAGACCGTCGAAACCGCCCGTCCCCCGTGTGCCGACGACGAGGAGCCCGGCATCGCGGGCCGCGGCGAGGAGAGCCGCAGCCGGAGCGTCGTCGGCCTGCTCGGCCCGCACCTCGACGTCCGGGTAGAGGTCGCCGAGGGTGGCGGCCACCTGCTGGAGCAATCGCGTCCCCATGTGATGCAGCCTGTCCAGGGCCGGGCCCGGCACGGTCGCCCCTGGAAGCGGTGGAGAGGCGTGGAACAGACGCAGCGGAACGTCGCGCAGCGCGGCCTCCCGCGCCGCCCAGTCGGCCGCCGCCGAGCTGCGTTCCGACCCGTCGATACCCGCCAGTACAGGGTGACTCATCGCGTCCTCCTTCGCCCGGCCTGCATCTCCGTGGGCCCCACACGGCCTGTGTCTCCTGTCTTCCACTGTTCCACGGCAGGACCGCTCAGGCGTCCGGACCGGATGCGGGAGAAACGGCTCGCACGGACTCACATGAGCCCGGCTGTCGCGGGGAACCCGGGCCCCACCTCCGCATTTCCGAACGACCGGAGAGGCGAGCCGATGACCGACATCCAAGGCTTGCTCGGCGACGAGGCCAAGAGCCTGCTGACCCATGCGGCCCAGGGGATTCCCAAGGAGAACCTGGTGCTGCCGGGTCGTGACTTCGTCGACCGGACAGTGGCCGCAACCGACCGCTCGCCCCGGGTGCTGCGCAACTTGCAGTCCCTCTTCGACCACGGCCGTCTGGCCGGAACCGGGTACGTGTCGATCCTGCCGGTCGACCAGGGCATCGAGCACTCCGCGGCATCGGCGTTCGCCGCGAACCCCCGCTACCTCGACCCGAAGAACATCGTCGAACTCGCCATCGAGGGCGGCTGCAACGCGGTCGCCAGCACACTCGGCGTACTCGGGGCCGTATCGCGGAGCTACGCGCACAAGATCCCGTTCATCGTGAAGCTCAACCACAACGAACTGCTGACCTACCCGAACCACTACGACCAGATCATGTTCGGCAACGTCGAGCAGTGCTTCGACCTCGGCGCAGCGGGAGTCGGCGCCACGGTCTACTTCGGCTCGGAGCAGTCGGACCGCCAGTTGCAGGAAGCCAGCGAAGTCTTCGCGCGGGCCCATGAATTGGGCATGTTCGCCGTGCTGTGGTGCTACCTGCGCAACCCGGCGTTCAAGAAGGACGGCGTGGACTACTCGGTGTCGGCCGACCTCACCGGGCAGGCCAACCACCTCGGCGTGACCATCCAGGCCGACATCGTCAAGCAGAAGCAGCCGGAGAACAACGGCGGCTACCCCGCACTGGACTTCGGCAGGACCGACAAGCTCCTCTACGAGAGGCTCACCACTGATCATCCGATCGACCTCACCCGCTGGCAGGTGGCCAGTTGTTACATGGGCCGGGTCGGTCTGATCAACAGCGGCGGTGCATCGGCTGGCCGAGGAGACCTCGCACAGGCCGTACGGACAGCGGTGATCAACAAGCGGGCCGGCGGCACCGGCCTCATCACCGGCCGCAAAGCCTTTCAGCGGCCCACCAGCGAGGGCATCGAGCTACTTCACGCCGTTCAGGACGTCTACCTCGACGACAGCATCACCGTGGCGTGACCGGAGACAGTGGTCCCGAACGTCACCTGTCCGCTCGCCAACGACACGAGGGCCCCGGCCGCAGTCCGAACTCGCGGCGCTTTGCGCGGCAGTCGGAGTCGGGCGCGACGGTAGACACCGAGGCGATCTTACGGGTGGGGTTCGCGGCCACAATCGCTCAGTTTCCAGCACCGCGGCTGGGAGACCTCCCCCAAGCGGAGCGGACACCCTCCCGTTCCGTGCTCCTTGAAGCCCAGATCTCCCGTGCTGCCTTCCCTTGGTCTTGTTCTTTGGGGGCACGGTAAGTGGCGATGCTGGTGGCCGCCATGCCAGATTCCGGCAGTATCGGGACCCGTTGCTGCGCGCCACCAGCGCGGCGTCGCTTTCACCGTGCGGACCACGCGTACTGCACAGCGGTGCGCAGGGCGGCGGCAGCGATCAGCCAGTGGATCTTGCCCCGGGCTGGTGTGGTGAGGATGAGGGCCACAGTGGCCAGTCCGCAGGTCAGCAGCCATGCCACCGCGGCGGCCCGTGGGTGGTTGGGGCGTGGTGGTGTCATGCGCCGCTGCCCGGGGTGCGCTGGTAGATGTCGGGGATGCCGTCGGCGTCCTCGTCGATGTTCTCCTCCTCGTACAGGCGCCGGTAGACGGTGTTCCTGCGGCGCAGGAGCAGGGCGGCGATCAGGGCGGCGGTCAGGGAGGCGATGAGGACGGCGGCCTTGACGTGCTCGCCGGTGGCCGTACCGGTGAAGGCCAGGTCACCGATGAGCAGGGCGACGGTGAACCCGATCCCGGCCAGCGTGGCGAGGCCGAAGACATCGGCCCAGGCGAGTTCGGGGTTGAGCTGGGCGCGGGTGAAGCGGGCGGCCAGGTAGGTGCCGGCGAAGATACCGAGGATCTTGCCCGCCACCAGGCCGATGACCACGCCGAGGGGCTCGGGGGTGGTGAACACCTTGCCCAGCGCGTCGCCGGAGACACTGACCCCGGCGGCGAACAGCGCGAACAGCGGCACACAGATCCCGGCGGACAGCGGATGCAGCAGATGACCGGTGCGCTCGCCGGGTGAAGCCTGCTCACCTTCGTCGCGAGTCGTGCGCAGGATCAGACCCATTGCGACGCCGGCGACGGTGGCGTGGATGCCGCCGTTGTACATCAGCGCCCAGACCGTCACGCCGAGCGGCAGGTACCACCACCAGCCGCGCACCCGCAGCCGTTGGAGAACGTAGAAGACGATCAGCCCGGCCAATGCGCCGGCGAGTGCCCAGTAGTTGAGGTGGGAGGTGAAGAAGAGGGCGATGATCAGGATCGCGCCGAGGTCGTCGACGACGGCAAGGGTGAGCAGGAAGGCGCGCAGGGCGGTCGGCAGGTGGGTGGAGATGACGGCCAGGACCGCCAGGGCGAAGGCGATGTCGGTGGCCATCGGCACCGCCCAGCCGTCCATGCTGCCCCCGCTGGCCGCGGCGGTGGCGGCGTAGAGGGCGGCGGGAATCGCCATGCCGCAGGCGGCGGCGATGACCGGCAGGGCGGCAGTGGCCGGGGTGCGCAGCGTGCCGACCACCAGTTCCCGCTTCAGTTCGATCCCCGCGACCAGGAAGAAGACGGTCAGCAGCCCGTCGGAGGTCCAGTGGCCGACCGACAGATCCAGACCCAGGGCGGGTATCCCGAAGTGGAAGTCGCGAAGTGTGCTGTAGGAGGAGGCCAGTGGGCTGTTCGCCCAGACCAGTGCCACTACCGCGGCGGCCAGCAGGACCAGGCCGCCGACGGTTTCCGTGCGCAGCGCCTGGGCGACGGCCTGGCGTTCGGGCCAGGGCAGAAGCCCCAGGAAGGGGGAGCGGGAGCGCGGGGCGGCAGCCAAGACGGCGAACCTCCGGGGTGTCGGCAAAAGGGCACACGGCCCTACGGACGCCGACCAGACTTCCCGGCACACCCCGCGCCACTTGACGCGTTCTTTAGACCCTATGCGCAGTACGCTGCCCTGCCCAGTCCGCCCCATAGCCAGCGAGAACGCATCAGGCATACCGAGGTTGATCTGACCGTCGCTGGGCGCTGCAGACCTGGGGATCCTGGCCAATCGACTAGTCGGGACGCGGTGAACGCGGCTGGGTAGCGGGCCTTTTTGCCGGGTGCTCAAGCAAGCCGCATACCGCCGACGCAGGCCCCGCCCGGCAGCTAGCAGGACCTCTGTCGGCGACGGCCGGGCTGAGCTCTTGGCAATAAGCCCGGCTTGGCCGTCATCGGTGCCGAACCGGCGTTCCCCGAGGGGCTCCGGCACTATTTGGTTGCAGCCTGGTGCTGATCTTGATCATGGTGGATGATCAGCGGGCGAGTTCGCGAGGTGCGAGCGAACTCAGGCGATGGGAGGGGCCCATGGAATGGGTCGTTGGAAGCGGCATGTTCCTGGGCCTGCTGGCGATCGCACTGGGCATGGCGTCGATACGCACCGGCTGGACACTGCCCTGGGTACGCCGTCGTGTCACCCGCCCTCGGGTCTACGGGCTCGGAGCTCTGCTGGTGGGCGCGACCTGCGTGATCCAGGGGCTGTTCTACTTCCACTTCGTGCCAAGCCCGTCCTGGGAGTTCCGTTTCCTTGGTACGAACGCGCTGATGTTCTCCGGTCTCATCCTCATGGGAGTCAGCCAGATGCGGCCGTCGCGCCGTAGGAGCATCCGGGCAGCCCGGACGCGCTGACGTTCCGCGTCCGAGCTGACACCCGTGAAGCCGCCCAGGTCGGCGGCCTCCTTTGGGATGGCCATCACCGTCGCATGCGTGGTGGCCACCGACAACCTCGCTATCGGCGTGGTCCTCGGCTCCGTCACCGCCATGGTCATCTTCGCCAAGCGCGTCGCCCACCTCGCCAGCGTCACCGCGGTCGCCGCCCCCGATGGCAGCAGCGTGGTCTACTCCGTGACCGGCGAACTGTTCTTCGCCTCCTCCAACGACCTCGTCGGCCAGTTCAAGTACGCCACCGACCCCGACAAGGTCGTCATCGACCTGTCGGCTGCCCCCATCTGGGACGCCTCTTCGGTCGCCGCACTGGATGCGATCGAGACCAAGTACACCCAGCGCGGCAAGACCGTCCAGATCATCGGCCTGAACAAGCCGAGCGCCCACATCCACGAAAAGCTCAGCGGCGAACTCACCGGCAGCCACTGACCGTCCGTGACGCGAGGGCCGCCGCACTGCAGGTCTGGGGACGTTTTGTGGATGGTTTCTCCGTGTCTCCATGTGGCCCTCGGCTCAATTCCATGGCACCACCCATCACCGGGGTGTTGTAGGGTCTGACGGCCCTGGCCCGGGGGCCGATCGGCCCGGCAGGATTCCTGACGGGCCGGCCTCTCACTCGCGGTGCAGTACGACCTTGAGGGCACCCGTGGTGGTGCCGCCGGCGAACGCCTCGTAGGCGTCCTCCATCCGGTCGAGGGGGAAGGTGTGGGTCACCAGCCCGGAGATGGGCAGGTCTCGGTATCTCACGAGCTCCAGAAGCCACCGTGTGGAGGACGTGTCCACCTGACCGGTGCTGATGGTCACGTTCTTGCGCCACAGGGACTCGAGATGCAGGGTCACCGGTTTGCCGTGCACTCCGATGTTGGCGATGTGCCCTCCGGTGCGGACGGCGCGGGTGCCCAGAACGAAGCCGTCCGGTTCGCCCGATGCCTCGATGACCACGTCGGCACCCGGTCCATCGGCCAGGTCGGCGATCATCTTGCCGGGCACCTCGGCGACATCGGCCCCCAGACCGGCGGCGGCTTTGAGCCGCGCGGCGGACAGGTCCACCACGATGATCCGCCGGGGCGAGTACAGCCGCGCGATGACCATCGAGGCGAGACCGACGGGACCCGCCCCGACCACGACCACGGTGTCTCCCGGGCTCACGTGGCCGTTCCGTACCCCGACCTCGTAGGCCGTGGGGAGGAGCTCGGCGAGCAGGACCGCTTCATCGAGCGGGACGTTCAACGGCCGCCGGTGGGTGGAGTGGTCGGCGAAGGGAACCCGCACCAGCTCGGCCTGTGTCCCGTTGACCAGGTTGCCCAGAAGCCATCCGCCGCCCCCGCTGCACTGCGCGAGCGTGGTGTTGCGGCATTCCCGGCACCGGCCGCAGGCCGAGACGGCTGACACGATCACCTGGTCTCCGGGGCGCAGGTGATGGACGTTGCGTCCGATCTCCACGACCTCGCCGACGGCTTCGTGCCCGAGAACCGTGCCCGGCTTCACCTCGGGGAGGTCACCCCGCAGGATGCGCAGGTCGCTGCCACAGACGGTGGCGGCGTCGACGCGCACGACCGCGTCGGTCGACTCCTCGATCGCGGGGTCGGGGACGGTGTCCCAGGAGCTCTGTCCCGGGCCGTGGTAGACGAGCGCTCGCACGATACTCACTCCCTCGCTCCCCCACTCCACGGTCACCCCCGAGGGGTTCCCGGGCAACCGGGATCATCAGCTCGTTGGACCCTGGCACGGCGGACTTTGTCGTCTCGTCGTTCCGCCGTTGTTCATGACTCCGTGGATCAAGCTGCCGCTGCGCCGATCAGTGAGAGCCAGCCCGTCAGCCCGGCCGGGTCGACGGTCCCGCTCCGGAAGCCGACATGTCCGTCCGGGCGGACGGCCAGCAGACCACGGCCGGGGCTGTTCGTCAGCCGGAGGGCGGTGACCTGGGGACCGGGTACCGCGTCCGGCGGCGGGTCGGCGTCGCGCTGCAGCAACAGGTGCACGCCGGGACGGGCCAGCAGCGCGTGCAACCGTTGGGGAGATCCCGCGACGCTGACGGTGGCGTCCGGCAGGCGGTCTCCCGGGCGGGGAGCACCCCGCAGGCGCGGTGCTCCCTCCACGGACAGAGGACTGTGACGGTAATTCACCCGCAGTTGGGAGATGACACGGATGGCCTCGGCGACCAGCCACCGCCGATCCAGGAGGGCGGGTACGGCCGGGGCGGCGCGCGGAGCGGCCACCGCACGCAGCCATGAGGGGATCCGACCGGTCGATGCCTCCGCCCAGAACGCCGTGTGTGTGAGAAGCATCCGTCGGTGGGCAGCCGACCTGCGCTCGCTGTCGTACGAGTCGAGCAGCACGTCGGCACCGAGCCCGTCCGTGTGTTCACCCCTGGCGCGGCTCGCTGTGAAGCCGAGCTTCCAGCCGAGGTTCACCGCGTCCTGGATACCCGCGTTCATTCCCTGGCCGGTGGCCGGTGAGTAGTTGTGAGCCGCGTCCCCCGCGAGGAAGAGCGGGCCTCGGCGAAAGCGGGGGGCGAGGCGGCACTGCAGTGGCACCCGCGCGGACCACGCGAGGCGCTCGATCCGCGCCCCCAGCCCCGCGTCGTCCAGAAGGCGCTGGAGCTCGGCCTGCGGGACGGCTGGTCCGGGCTGGCCGAAGTTCCGCCCGGACCCGCCGGAGGACGCCCGGGTGGCCAGCAGCCGCCAGGTGGCCTGCTCTCCGAGCGGGAAGAGGAACAACAGTCCTCGGCGGCCCGCGAACACCTGGGCCTCGGAAGGACCGGAAGGATCGGACCGACCGGAGATGCCGCCGAGATCCAGGTCGGCGAGGACGACCTCTTCGGAGTAGGGCCTGCCGTGCCACCCGATGCCGGCACACTCCCGCACTGTACTGGCCGGGCCGTCGCAACCGACCACGAAGGGGCAGCGGACCTCCTCGATGCCGTACCGCGATCGCAGCACGGCTCGCGCGTTGTGCCCGTCGTCGCGGGCACTGATCAGTTCGGTGTCCCGTTCGACCGCCACCCCGCGGTCGGAGAGAGCCTGCGTCAGCACTCTCTCGACGTCCATCTGCCGCATGAGTGATAGGTGCGGGAACGCCGTGTCGGGCAGGGCGAGGTCGGCGAGTCGGGTTTCGACGACGCGGGAACCGAGATGAAGGCTGACTGCCGGGGCCGTGTCCGCCAGCTCCAGCAGGGCGTCCGTGACCCCCAGCGGGCGCAGGACTTCCAGGCTGCGCGGGTGCAGGATGAGGGCGCGGGAGGGCCGGAACGGCTCGGGACGCCGCTCGATGACCCGGATCCGTGCTCCGTGGTCGTGGGCCTGGAGCGCCAGGGTGAGGCCGGTCGTGCCGGCCCCGACGACCAGGATGTCCGCCACTGGCGTCACGTCCCGGACTGGATGCGCCACCATGCTGTGTCTGCTGTGTCTGATGCGGCGTCCGACGCAAAGTCCTCGACCAGCCCAGGATCCGCGATCACGTCGTCGCGTCGCAGCCCGGGCAGGACGGCATAACTGATCGAACCGGGCACGCTGACCAGCGCCAGAACACGCCACAGCGAACGCGCGTAGTGTTCGGCGCGCCGCGCGCCGTCCCACTCGTACACGCCGCGGTAGCGATCGCGCTCGTCGTGGGCCAGCCACAGCTTCGACGTGAAACCGGGGAACCCGACGAACAGCGGGGTGTTCAGCAGGCTCTCCTCTCGGAACAGTGCGTGCGCGGGCCCACGGACCAGGCGCAGCCTGAAGGTGACCACCAGCGTGCACGGGTCCTTCGCCAAGCCGCTGCCGAGGCGGGTCTCCCGGTACACCCTTCCCGAGGTGCCGTCGGCGAAGCGCAGCCGCATTCCAAGCCGTTCCTTCGCCAGATGGACGTGGCGCCGCGCGAGCAGAGCGAAACTGGCGAGGAAGCATGCGGTCACGGCCCGCCATGCCTCGACAGGGGCAAGCGGCTGCTGTTCACTCATGGTGGCCTCCTCCCGAAGAGCCGTGACGGGCGTGTGCTGCCCGACTTGGGCTTGGCACGCCTGCCGGGCTTCCTTCTACAACCCACCCTGAGGGAACGCGGGACATCCCGCGAAACCTGGTGGTGCGGCTCGGCGACCAGTGGCCGGTCCCGGATATACGCGGGGTACTCGCTCATTCAGTCCGGCTCCATGTAGGGGCGGCGGAAGACCGGGGCCTGGCCGGGGCCCCAGGGGCGTACGGCTGCCAGCGCCCGGGCGACCGAGGACTCCAACGGGCCGCTGGTGTCGACCGCGACGGCCTCCGGCCATGGCGGTTCCGTGGCTGCCATGGCGGTGGCGATGTCGAGGTCGGCGTCGGAGATTCCGGAGGCGCGCGTGGTCAGGCGGGCCGCTGTCACGTCGCCCGGCACGTGGCAGTGCAGGGCCACCAGGTCGGCGCTGGTGCGTTCGGCCAGGTGGAGTGCCGCTTCGCGTTGTCCCGCATGGGACCAGGTGGCGTCCAGCACGACGGATTCGCCGGAGGATAGCAGCGCGGAAGCGCGGTCGAGCAGGGTGGCGTAGGTCCTGGCCGTCCACTCGGGGGTGTACAAGCCCTCGCCGTAGTCGGCCTCCGCCGACTGCTCGGCGGGGATGCCCGCCAGCTCCTTGCGGAGGCGGTCGCTGCTGAGCAGAGTGACCCCCAGCCGGTCGGCCAGAGCTCCGGCGAGGGTGGACTTCCCGCTGCCCGGCAGCCCGCCGACGAGCGTCAGGCCCACGGCGGAGGTACGCAGGTGGCGCAGCGTCGTCGAGACAAGCCGTCGTGACGCCGTCTCCGCGTCCGGCGCGCCCTGGCGTGCCTGGATCAGGGAAACCTTGGCGCGGACGAACGCGCGGTAGGCGACGTAGTGGTGCCACAGGGAGGGGGGTGCGGGGTCGCCGGAGTACTCGCTGTACTGAGCAAGAAAGTACGCGGCGGCCTCCGGGGCGCCGAGCTGTTCCAGGTCCATCGCGAGGAAGGCGGCGTCATCGAGACCGTCGACGTAGCGCAGGTGGTCGTCGAACTCCAGGCAGTCCAGGACGCGAGGACCGTCGTCGAGGCTGAAGACGTCCTCGGCGAGCAGATCACCGTGACCGTCGACCACTCGCCCCTGCTCGATACGTGAGGCGAACAGGCGCTCGCGCCCGGCAAGATAGCGGCGCACCAGCCGCTCTGCCTCCGTAACGCCGTCGGGCACGAAGCCGTCGGCAGCCAGCGCGCGGACCTGCTCGAAACTGGCCTCCCAGCGGGACGACAACGCATCCCTCGTGCCCTGTTCGTCCACGTCCCGGCCGCGGGGCGCCTCCGCGTGCCACGTCGCGACCTGCCGGGCGAGGGCCCGTAGGACCTCGTCGACGGAGGCCCCTTCCGCCACCAGTCGGGAGAGGCGGCGATCCGCGGGCATGCGGCGCATTACTACGAGCGGTTCGGGCGCTTCCGCGTCGGGGCTGCGGATCTCGCCCAGGCCGAGGTAGACGTCGGGGGCGAAGCGGCGGTTGAGAGTGACTTCGCGTTCGCACGCGGCCCGGCGAGCCGCCAGCGTGGTGTAGTCAAGAAATCCCAGATCCACCGGCTTCTTGAGCTTGTAGGCGCGGTCGCCGACGAAGAACACGACAGCGGTGTGCGTCTCGCACACCTCAGCGCGCGGCAGCGGCTCGCCGTGGTGGCGGGCACCGGACCGGGGCACTGAGGCGTCGTCCGGCGACACCGACCGAACCGATGTCTCAATGCGGCCAGGTTCAGTCATGAGGGACGACGGCGACGGGGCAGCGCCCATGGTGGATGGCGGCCTGGGCGACGGGGCCCAGGTGGGGCGCGAGACCCGGACGGTGTGCGCGTCGGCCGACGACCAGCAGCGCGGCGCCTTCGGCGGCCTGTACGACGGCCTTGGCCGGGCTTGCGAAACGGATGTCGTCTGCCACGTCCACCTGCGGGTACTTCTCACGCCAGGGGCGGAGCGCCTTGCTCAGCTGCTTCTGCGCGTCCCGTTTCATCTCCTCGGTGACGTCGTGGTCCACGCCCCAGGGCACGCGGGCATGCAGTGGCACGCTTCGGCCGTGGACGGCCAGTAGAGGCACGCCCCTGGCCGCAGCGCTGTGGAAGGCGAAGTCGAGCAGACTCTCCGAGGAATCGCGCAATTTCAGTGCCACGACCACGCGGCCCGCGGGTGCCGGCACCGGCCCCTCCTCCCCGGCTTCGGCGCGGACCAGCACCACCGGCCGCTGGGCCCGTGCCACGACCGGCATGCTGACGTCGCCCAGGAAGTAGCTCGCGACGGATTCCAGTCCTCGTGAACCGAGCACGAGCACCTCGGACTCCGAGGCCGCTCGGAGCAGGGCGTCCTGGGCGTCCTCTGCCACCAGGCTCCCGATGACGGACAGGCTCGGATGGCGCGCCTGCAACTCCGCCTGCGCGGTGTGGACGAGACGCTTCGCCCAGTAGTTCTGATCGACTTCGGAGGGGACGCGGGCCGGTTCCGGTGCCAGCAGCGGCCATGCGTGCAGCAGACGCAGGGTGAGCCTGCGCTTTTCGGCCTCGTCGGCCGCCCAGTGGGCGGCGGCAAGGCTCTCGGGTGAGCCGTCGAGGCCCACGGTGACAACTGGTTGCATGGCAGCGGCCTCCGTCGCATAGCAAGCTGGAAGTAACGGCTGATGAGTCTGATTGCCGGACTGTTCGGATGTTGCCGACATGCCGAGCGTGGCGCGTTCCCTCATTCGAGGAGTACCCCAATCCCCTTCACCGCGCATGCGCAGGAGAGGGCCGGAGGCTGCGGGGCCGGGCAGGACCGGCAGGAGAGGAGGCATGGGTCGTGGCGATTCCCCTGGTGGTCGGCGTCGACGGGTCCGAGGCGAGCCTGCAGGCGGTGGACTGGGCCGCCGACGAGGCGATCCGGCACGGGGTGCCACTCCACCTTCTGCACGCGGCGGCGCGGGACCATGAGGTGTCCGACGTGATCGGCCACGCCTCGGAACGTGCCATCAAGCGGGCACCCACGGTGCGGCTGTCGAGCGAGGTGCTGCACTCCGACGCGGCCTCCGCCCTGGTCGACAAGGGACGCAACGCCTTCGCGCTGGTGCTCGGGTCGAGAGGGCTCGGAGACCTCGCGGGGATGCTCCTGGGTTCGGTCAGCCTCGCCGTGGCGGCACGCGCGGACTGCCCGGTCGTCGTGGTCCGCGGCGCGGCGGAGCACCAAAATGCGCGGTTCGGAAGCGTGGTCGTCGGTGTCGAGGAGGGCGAGGGCAGCGGCACGGCCGTGCAGTTCGCCCTTCGCGAGGCCCAGGTGCGGCGCTGCCGACTGGTCGCCCTACATGCCTGGGGCGCACAGCTCGGTGCCCTGACCACGCCTCAGGCCCCCTCGTGGTACGCCCTGGAAGCCCACCGCCGCTCGCCGGCCCAGGTACTCGACGACGCCCTGCGCACCCCGGAGGAGCAGTACGACGATGCCCGGGTGAGCCGGCGGGTGATCGAGGGACCGGCACGCCAGGCACTGCTGGAAGCCGCGTCGGAGGCGGACCTGCTGGTCGTCGGCGCCCGCAGACGGCAGGGGCACCTGGGCCTGCAACTGGGCCTGACCAACCACGCGGTACTGCATCACGCCCCGTGTCCGATCGCGGTCGTTCCCCGGATATGACCGCGAGTGGAAATGACCGACCACGTCGGCTCGGCCCCATCGGGGCCGGAAGTCGGTCCCGCAGGGACTTTCGGCCCTGTGACCGAAGACCGCCGCTGTCCGATGGTGGGACGAAGTGGTGGGGGGAACGGGCCAGCGACTTGCTGGAGGCCGACTTATGAGTGCACAAGGTTCGCCGTACGCGTCCGGACCGCCCCCCTCGCGCGGGGAGCCCCTGACCAAGGGGACGAACCCCCTGATCCGTCCGTCCGACAGGTTCGAAACCTGGATCCGCCGCTTCCTGATGCTCGTGCTGGTCCTCGGACTGCCCTTGGCAGCGCTCAGCGCGGGGCTGACGGCGTACGAGTCGTCGATGCACACCGTGCAAGCCCAGTCGGCGGAGCGACAGGAGGTCACCGCCCGGCTGACGTCGAACGTCAAGGGCGTCACCACGGACGGGAAGCAGCAGGCGCGGGTCCGCTGGACCGACGACAACGGCACGGTGCGGACGGGAACGACCCTCGTGAAGTCGGGAACGCCCAAGGGAGCCACCGTGCCGGTGTGGGTGGACCGGGAGGGGACCATCACCAGCCCGCCGATGAACGCGCTCACCGCGAGGACCAACGGCTGGTTCGCGGGCGGCATGGCCGCGGTCGGCGTGGCGGGCGGGTTCTTCGCGGTGCGGGCAGGCATGCACCGCGTGCTGGAGCGGAAAAGGTACACGCAGTGGGACGCCGAGTGGGACCTGGTGGAGCCCCTGTGGTCCGGGCGCTTCCGCCGATGACGGGCAGAGACCGGATGCGCATGAGGAGGCGACGTCGATGTCCGAAGCGACGACCACCGATCTGTACGAAGTGACGATGGCCATGTCCTACCTGCGGGAAGGGATGACCGGCCCGGCCACCTTCAGCCTCTTCGTCCGCGACCTTCCTCCTGAGCGGGGCTTCCTGGTCGCCGCGGGGCTGGAGTCGGCCCTGGACTACCTGTCCGGCCTCCGAGTGGGCCCCGAGGACGTCGACGCCTTCGCTTCCGCGCTGCACCGGCCCCCGGGGGATCTTCAGCCCCTGCTCGGCCTGGAGTTCACGGGTGACGTGCGGGCCGTACCGGAGGGCCGGATCGTGCTCGCGGGAGAGCCGCTGCTGGAGGTGACCGCGCCTCTTCCACAGGCGCAGTTGGCCGAAACGTACGTGCTCAACCAGCTCAGCCACCAGACGGCGATCGCCTCGAAGGCAGCGCGTTGTGTGCTCGCTGCGGCCGGGCATCCGGTCGTGGACTTCTCCCTGCGGCGGACCCACGGCCCGCAGGCCGGGTTCCAGGCCGCCCGGCTCGGTGCGATGGCCGGCTTCGCCGGCACCAGCAACGTGGCCGCGGCCACGGCTCTCGGCATCCCCGCCGTCGGCACGATGGCCCACTCCTACGTGGAGGCGTTCGCCACGGAGGAAGAAGCGTTCCGCGCGTTCGCACGCTGCCACCCCGGCCCGGTGACGTTGCTGGTGGATACGTACGACACCGAGGAGGGCGTCCGCGTCGCGGCTCGCGTGCTGCGAGACCTTGACCACGCGGCCCGCGGTCCAGGCTCGGCCGTACGGCTGGACAGCGGCGACCTCGGCGCCCTGGCGGCCCGGGCACGCTGCATCCTCGACACTGCGGGCCTGCCCGACGTACGGATCATCGCCAGCGGAGGTCTCGACGAGTACGCCCTGGACGACCTGGTCCGCTCCGGAGCGCCGATCGACACCTACGCCGTCGGGACGCGGGTCGGGGTCTCCGCCGACGCCCCGTACCTGGACTCCGCGTACAAGATGGTGGAGTACGACGGGCGCCCGGTGATGAAGCTGTCGTCGGCGAAAGTGACCGCACCCGGCCCCAAGCAGGTGTTCCGCCGCACGGCGTACGCCGACGTGATCCGTCTCGCCGACGAGCCGTCGCCCGGCGACGGCAGCCCGCTGCTGGAGCCCGTGATGCGGGGTGGGCAGCGCACCTGCGGCAGAGCCACGCTCGACGCGTGCCGGGAGAGACTCGCTGCGGACCTGGCCGGTCTGCCCCCGGCCGCGCGCCGGATACGAGGCCCGGTCCCGCCCCGCGCGACGGCCTCCGAGCACCTGAGTGCACTCGCTCGCCGCGTGCGGCGCCGCATCGACGAGCAGAGGTCGGCTCCCTACGCACGGCCCGTGAGCCCATGACGGGCCGGCCGCATCCGGATCGCAGTGAGGAGTAAAACGATGTCACATACGGTGGAATGGAAGGTTCGTCTCCACCTCTTCGAGGACGACGAGGGAGCGACGAAGGCACACGTGGTGCTGGACACGGGCACCACGGCGCTGAGCGGACAAGGAACAGCGCACTGTCATCCGGCGGACTCGAACGTGCCGGAGATCGGCGACGAACTGGCGGCGGGCCGAGCCATGCAAAATCTCGCCCAGCAACTGCTGGAAATCGCCGAGCGCGACATCGAGGGCGTGGGGGCGTCCCGGCCGAGCACCCGTCAGGCCGTCGGCTGGCCCTTGTGACCGGCGGCGGCAAGCAAGTCAAGGAGGATCACTCATGACGCATCCCGCACGACACGGCAGGGGTGGGCTTCCGGCAGCCTTGCGTGAGCTGGAGGACCTCCGTACCAGGGTCGACCAGCTCATGCACGCCGCCTTCCCGGGCGGCGGCACCTACGAGTTCGGCGCGGCCGAGCCCTGGGCGCCGCTCGCCGACATCGAGGACACCGAGGACGCCTATCTGGTGGAGCTGGAGCTTCCCGGTGTGGACAAGGACCAGATCACCGTGGAGGTCGGCGAGGGCGAGCTCGACATCCACGGTGAGATCAAGGAGAAGGAACATACCGGGGTTGTCCGCAGGCACACCCGCCGCCTCGGGCAGTTCGACTACCGCACGACGTTGCCCCCGAACTCCGACCCCGAGCACATCAGCGCGGATCTGACCAACGGGGTCCTCACGGTGCGCGTCCCCAAGACCGATCAGGGGAAGGCACACCGCATCGAGATCACCGGCTGAGCCAGCGGTGGGGTCAGTCACCGGGACGCGTAACGGGGGCCGGCAGGTGCCCGCGGTTTCCCGAGGGCCGGCGGTTCAGCCGCCGGCCTTCGCCCGACGACGTTGCCGCGGGGTTCAACTGTGGGAGGGCAAAGGTGGGGCGTCGTCGTTCCGGTAGGCGATGTGCCCGCCGACCGAGACCACGCCGTCGACGCTGCCGCACAGCCGTTCGATGACGGGAATCAGACTCCTGAACTCGACGGAGCCACCGAGTTCGACCCGTCCGTCGCGCACTTCGGCCGTCACCTCCGAGGGAGCGAGTCCTATCGTGCGCCACAACACGTCTTCGGTGATCTCGTCGCGGATCGCGTCGTCCCGGCGCAGGAAGATCCGCAGCAGGTCACCACGGCTGACGATTCCCAGCAGCCGGTCCGTCTCGTCCACCACGGGCAGCCGTTTGATGTGATGGGCCTCCATCAGCCGGGCGGCCTCGACCACGCTCCACTCCGGCCGTGCGCACACCGCGGGAGCCGACATCAGCTCCTCGGCGCGGGACCCCTCAACCTTGGCCCGCTCCCACGCCTCAAGGTGTGGGACCGGGCTTCGACCGGACGGATCGGCCTGGTCGGCGCTCTTGCGCAGCAGGTCGGCCTCCGACACCACACCCGCGGGCCGGTCCAGATCGTCCACGACGGGTACCGCGGTGACATCGTTCTCCGCCAGCAGCCTGGCTATCTCCTTGAACGGCGTGTCACGCCGCGCCCGGACGACGTCCCGGGTCATGAGTTCAGAGACCGTTCGGTGGCGCATGTCGACTCCCATCCCGTACGTGACAGTCAGTCATCTCGGCCCACCCTGCGGATACGGGCCACTCGGCCCATGCGGTGACCTGTCGCGCGTGGCACGTTGGTTACAACACCATTCTGAGGAGAGGGCGGCGATCATGCGAGCTCACCTCGGCGACCAACTCGTCATCGAAAGCCAGAAGACCGGCGCCACCAGGCGCGACGGCGAGATCGTCGGACTCCACCACGAGGACGGAACACCCCCATACGACGTGCGCTGGTCGGACACGGACGAAGTGACGCTCGTGTTCCCCGGGCCCGACGCGCACCTCCGCCACCTCGAGCACGGACAGCAGCCAGGGACCGCCCAGGGGTCTTCCCAGCCGGACACGGTCGAGCCGGAATCCGTCTCGGCGGCAGCCTCGCCGACCGGGAACCCCAACCCCGGCGACATCGGCCGGCGCGTGGCCGTGGAACGCCACAGGAGTGGGCTCAGCCTGGGGGAAACGGCCCGCCGCGCCCGCATGTCGCCCGACTACCTGGCGTACCTGGAGGAACAGCCCGCCGACCCGAGTGTGGGGACTCTCATCAGACTGGCCGACGCGCTGGGCACCACCGTCGCTGCCCTGCGTGGCGGCGGCATCGATCTGCCCCCCGGCCAAGGCCAGGCGCTACTGCACCCTCAGCTGAGGGATCTCAGCCCGCAGGAGTGCCGCACGCTGCTCTCCACGCACGGTGTGGGGCGTATCGCGGTCCCGGCGTCCGACGGTCGCCCGGCGGTGGTCCCGGTCAACTACGAAGTCGTCGATGACGCCATCGTCTTCCGGACCGCGCCCGGCTCGGCGCCGGCGGCGGCCGTGGGGAAGGAGGTCGCCTTCGAGGTGGACCACGTGGACGAGGCCATGAGCCAGGGCTGGAGTGTGCTTGCAGTCGGCCCGGCGCGCGTCGTCACGGAGCCCGACGCCGTGCGCGGACTCACCCGACGCGCCCACACCACGCCCTGGGCAGGCGGTGAACGCGAGATGTGGGTGTCGATCCGGCCCGCGAGCCTCACGGGCAGGCGCATCACCCCGGCCGACCAGTAAGCCCGCCGCAGGACTGGCATCAACAGAAGAGTGGTCCCCTCCTGGCATGCCGCCGACTCGCGAGAGGAGACTCCGGTGAGCCGAGAAGTACCGTCCGACGAGCGCGTGACGGACTTGGTCCACGACGCTGCCGCCGCCCCGTCGATGCACAACGCACAGCCCTGGCGCTTCCGCTACGTCCGGCGCAGCCGCACGTTCGAGATACGCGCCGACTTCGACCGTGCCATGCCGCGCTCCGACCCCCGAACCCGCGGCCTTCACATCGGCTGCGGCGCCGCCCTGCTGAACCTGCGGGTCGCTGTGGCCCACGAGGGCTGGCATCCGGAGACCCGACTGCTGCATGACCTGTCCGACCCGGCGCTCCTCGCCAGCGTGCGGCTCACCCCACCCGAAAGCGGCGAGGGCGACCTGGGCGCGCTGTATCCGGCGATTCACGAGCGGCACAGCAGCCGCTTCCCGTTCGACGAGACGGAAATCCCCGATGCCGTGCGAGAGGCACTCAGCGAGGCCGCTCGCCGTGAGGGGGCCGTGCTGACGTTCCCCACCTCATGGCATCTGCAGGAGGTCCTGGAGGTGGTCCAGGAAGCCGAGGCGCGCAACATCACCGACCGCGGCAGCGACCAGGACCTGGCCGAATGGACCCGTATCGACGCTCCGTCGGTGAACATGACCGACGACGGAGTCCCGGACTACGCCTTCGGGCCGCGCAAGCGCGGGGGCAAGGCCCCGATGAGGGACTTCGCGGGCCCGCGGCAGGTGGCGGGACGGGACGCCGCGGACTTCGAGCAGAGCCCCCAGCTGGCCCTGGTCAGCACGAGCCATGACCACCCGGAGGACTGGCTGCGCGCCGGCCAGGCCATGGAACGTGTCCTGTTGCTGGCCACCCTTGAGGGCCTGTCCAGCTCCTTCGCCACCCAGCCCCTCGAGTGGACCGACCTGCGCTGGCCGCTGCGCGACCCGGTGACCGGGACGGGTTACACGCAGATGCTGCTGCGCCTTGGATACGGCCCCAAAGGCCCCCGCACACCGCGCCGCCCGGTGCTGGAGGTACTCGACATCCGACCCTGACCTGCCCGAGGGACCGCAGCCCGTCGGCGCCGGGCGCCCGGTACACGGGTCACTGACTGTCCTCGGGACCGTCCGGACCAGCTGGCTGGCCGGTGAGGCGGGGCTCGACGTCCACGACGCCCTCCACGGCGCGCACGAGGCGCACGGCGACCGAGATGAGTGAGGTGTCGCGGATGTGTCCCCGGAGGGTGACGACTCCCTCGTGCACGTTCACGTGGATGGCGTGGCTGAATGCCGGGAAGAGGTAGGACACCACGGTGCGGCGGACCTCCTCCTCGATGTCCTCGTCCGACCGCAGGAAGACCTTCAGCAGATCGGCACGACTGACGATGCCCTGGAGCATGCCCACCTGGTCGACCACGGGCAGCCGCTTGACGTGCCGGACGGCCATGATCCTGGCCGCCTGCGCCAGGGTGGTGTCGGGGTGGACCGTGATCGCAGGGGTGCTCATGAGCTCCTCTGCCGTCACCGCGCCGGCCTTGGCGACGTCGGACAGGCGTCGGCGCTGTTCGAAGAGGTTCGGGTCGTCGTCGCGGAACTCCTCCTTGGGCAGCAGGTCGGCCTCGGACACGACGCCGATGACGCGCCCTTCGCCCTCCAGGACCGGCATGGCACTGACCTTCCACTGTTCCATGGTCCGGACGATCTCTTTGAAGTGCGCGTCGCGTCCCACGGCCACGACCGTCTGGGTCATCACATCGCTCACGATGTGCGGGGTTTCGGACACCGCGCACCACCTCGTCTCGCTGTCAGGGCACCTCGCCGGCCCCGAAGGGCGCGTACAGGTCGAGCAGCCGCACCCGTGCGGACCTGAGCCGCCCCGCGATCACTCCTGCGACATAGGTCCACAGCTCTTGCTTCAGTTCCGGGTCGTGCACGCACAGCTGACCGACCGCGGCCGCGTCGAACTCGTAGGCACGCACCGGGCTGGTTGCCTGGGCCCCCATGTGCCAGTGATGAGGAGGAACCAGCCAGGACCAGCCCAGCAGGGCCCCGGCACCGAGGGTCTCGATGACCGCTGCGCGGCGGCCGGGCACGTGAACGTCGAGAGCGACGGTTCCCGTGCGGATGATCCAGAAGCGGTCGGCTTTGCCGCCCTCGTTGAAGATGCGCTCGTCGATCGCGAACGACACTTCACGAGCGAGCGACATGAGCTGCTCCTGATGCTTCGTGGTCAGGGCGCCGAAAACGCCGGTCCTCGCTACCACCATCGCTTCCCTTCACCATGGCCTCGAAGCGGAGCGGGCTCGTATCCGGCCGAGGGGACGGCCGTGGCGGAGAGGTGGGAGCGGCACCCGCTCTTCCTCCAGGCCGCCTGACTCCACAATCGTCGCAAATCGCCACACTGCAACCTGGGCCGAGGCTCTTTGGCGAGCGTCGGATCCACGTGTCGCGATGGGCCCAGGGCGGTGCGACGGTATTGACAGGGGCTTGCGGCAGTGGCCGGGGCAGGAAGGTGATGGTGACCATGGAACTCCCGTTGGTCGTGGGTGTCGACGGCTCGGACTCCAGCCTGCAGGCCGTGGACTGGGCGGTGGACGAGGCGGCGCGGCACGGGCTGTCTCTGCGGCTCGTCCACGCCTCTTTGTGGGAGCGGTACGAGGGACGCCTCCCCTCCTTCGGTACCGACCGTCCGGCCGAGAAGGTTCTGGCCGAGCACATCACGGCGTCCTGCGCGGAACGCGCCCAGCTGCGCAACCCACAGGTGAAGGTGTCGAGCGATGTGCTGCCCGACGACGCCGTGTCCGCGCTCCTGCACGCGGCTCATGAATCCTTCGCCCTGGTCATGGGCTCCCGCGGCCGCGGCGAGGTCGCCGGGTTGCTGCTGGGGTCAGTCAGCCTCGCGGTGGCCGCCCGTGCGGTGTGCCCGGTCATCGTGGTCCGCGGCGGGGAGCAGAACCGGCAGGGCACCTTCGACAAGGTCATGGTCGGTGTCGGCGATTCGACGGAGGGCTCGGCCGCTGTGCGGTTCGCCTTCCGCGAGGCCGAGGCGCGCGGCTGCGCCCTGCACGCGGTACGGGCCTGGCGGCGCCCCGCCCATGAGCACGTGGACCATCCCCTGGTCGCGGACGATGCTGTCAGTGCCCACGAGGAACGGGCCTCCGCTCTCCTCGCCGACGCACTGCGCGACGCCGTACGGGATCAACCCAAAGTCGATGCGCACCGCCAAGCGGTCGAAGGCCCGGCACACAAGGTCCTCCTGGATGCCTCGGCCGAGGCCGACCTGGTGGTCGTGGGCGCATTGAGGCGGCACGGCCACTTCGGTCTGCAACTCGGCAGGGTCGCCCACGCCCTGCTGCATCACGCCGAGTGCCCGGTGGCCGTCGTACCGCAGCGGGCCTGATCCGGCGCGCGTCTCACGCTCCTGCACATCTCGTCAAGGGAGGAGAAGAGGGCGCGGATGGCGGACTGGACATGGGAGTACGAGGGCTACGACCCCACGGCCGAGCAGTTGCGTGAGTCACTCTGCACGCTGGGCAACGGCTACTTCGCCACGCGCGGCGCGGCGCCCGAGTGCCGGGCGAGCCTGGTGCACTACCCGGGAACCTACGGCGCCGGGTGCTACAACCGCCTCGAGTCGACCGTGGCGGGACGGCAAGTGGTGAACGAGGACCTGGTCAACCTCCCGAACTGGCTGCTCCTGCGGTTCCGTCTGCGCCGCGCCGGGGGAGCGTGGTGCCCGTGGTTCTCCCCGGACACCAGCGAACTACTGGACTACCAGCACACCCTGGACCTGCGCCGGGCCACGCTCACCCGCACACTTCGTTTCCGGGACGACAAAGTGGGCGTGCTCAGCGTCCGGCAGACCCGCCTGGTGCACATGGGGGACCCTCACCTGGCGGCCCTGCGGACGGTCTTCACGCCCGAGGACTGGTCGGGGGAGATCGAGATCGAGTCCTGCCTAGACGGTGACGTGATCAACGGCAACGTGCACCGCTACCGCGCCCTCAACGGGAGCCATCTGACCCGTGTGCGGACGGAGGCACAGGAGCCCGACACGGTCTGGCTCAGTTGCCGCACCAGCAGCTCGGGCATCGGTGTGGCCATGGCCGCCCGGACGGTCGTCGCCGGCGAGCCCGTGGCCTCTTCGGAGCTTCGTCCCGCCCGGCGCCGTGCCGTCCACCGCCTGGTGGTTCCGATCGCTCCGGGCCGATCCGTCGACGTGGAGAAGACCGTGGCGCTGTTCACCTCACGCGACACGGCGATCAGCGACCCGCTCGAGGCAGCACTCGACCGGGTGTCCACGGCGGCGGGCTTCTCGGCCCTGCTGGACTCCCACATCGCTGCGTGGGGGCGGTTGTGGCGGCGCGCGGACATCCAGGTGCCCGGCCGGGCCGGCCGCGTCCTGCGCCTGCATCTCTTCCACGTACTGCAGACGCTCTCGCCGCACACCGCGGACCTCGACGTGGGAGTGCCGGCCCGGGGCCTGCACGGTGAGGCGTATCGGGGCCATGTGTTCTGGGACGAACTGTTCGTGCTGCCGTATCTCAACCTGCACTTCCCGGAGGTCTCCCGGGCGCTGCTGAACTACCGCTACCGACGCCTCCCGCGAGCGTGCCGGGCCGCCGCCGCAATCGGCCGGGCCGGGGCGATGTACCCGTGGCAGAGCGGCAGCGACGGCCGCGAGGAGACTCAGGTGTGGCATCTCAACCCCCGCTCGGGGCGCTGGCTGCCCGACCACTCCCGGCTCCAGCACCATGTGGGCTCGGCGATCGCCTACAACGTCTGGCAGTACTGCGAGGCCACCGGCGACACGGAGTACCTGCACACCAAGGGTGCGGAGATGCTGCTGCAGATCGCCCGCTTCTGGGCGGACCTCGCCGAGTTCGACCCCGGCACGGGCCGCTACCGCATCCGCGGCGTCGTCGGCCCCGACGAATACCACGACGGCTACCCGGGGGCCGCCGGGCCGGGGCTGGACGACAACGCGTACACCAACGTCACCGCCGCCTGGGTCCTCGCCCGTGCCCTGGACCTGCTGCGGCGCCTTCCCGCCTGGCGCCGGGAGGAGCTGTTCGAACGCGTCCGGCTGGGCGGCGACGAACTCCCGAAGTGGGAGGAGGTCTCCCGGCGGTTGCGGGTGCCCTTCCACCAGGGCGTCATCAGCCAGTTCGAGGGCTACGACAACCTCGCCGAGCTGGACTGGGACGCCTACCGGGCGCGCTACGACGGCATCCGACGCCTGGACCGGATCCTGGAGGCTGAGGGCGACACGGTCACCCGCTACAAGGCGTCCAAGCAGGCCGACGTTCTCATGCTCGGCTACCTCTTCTCGCCCGCCGAACTGGGGGATCTGTTCCGGCGTCTCGGGTACGACCTGGACGACGAGGTCTGGCGCCGGACCGTCGACTACTACCTCCAGCGCACCAGCCACGGCTCCACGCTCAGCGGGCTCGTCCATGGCCTTGTCCTCGCCCGCGCAAGACGAGCCGAGGCATGGAAGTACGTCCAGGAGGCATTGGAGGCGGACATCGCCGACATCCAGGGTGGCACGACCGGCGAGGGCATCCATCTCGGGGCCATGGCCGGGACCCTCGACCTGGTCCAGCGTGGTCTGACCGGACTCGAGACGCGTGAGGACGCCCTGTGGCTGGACCCGGTTCCCCTCCCGGCACTGTCCGAGTACGGTTTCTCGCTGCGCTATCGCGGTCACTGGGGTGTCGGCGTACGGCGCCGAAGAGGGCAGCTGGAGATCGGTGTGCCCGACTCGGAGGAATCGCCGATCCGCGTGGTGCTGGCCGACCGGGCAGTGACCGTCGCGCCCGGGGAGACCTGCACGCTCGAGCTGCCGACGAGTTGATCAGCGCAGATGGGTGTGCCGGACCTCGCGTCTGCCGCAGGATCCGCCGGACAGGCCATAGGCTCCGAGAAAGCGGGTTCCGCTTCAGGCGGCAGGGCCGTGGGAGACGTGGATGAAGTGGTTGGTCTCGCTGGTCGGTGCCGGGCTGGTCATGATCACCCTGCGGGACCTGTTCCACACCCTCTGGCACCCCACCCGCCACGGTGGCCTGAGCCGCCTCGTCATGACGGCGCTGTGGCGACTGGCCCGCCGCTTCCGTGCGCGTAGGCGAGTGGTCGGGCTCGTGGGACCGCTCGCCATGGTGACGGTGGTGAGTATGTGGGCCGTCACCGTCATCCTCGGCTGGGCCATCGTCTACTGGCCCCACATGCCTGGGGCGTTCACCTTCTCGCCTGGTTCCGAGGCGGCGCGGGAGCCGGCGCTGCTCGACTCCGTGTACCTGTCGCTCGTGACGGTCGCCACCCTGGGGCTGGGGGACATCGCACCCGCTGAGAGCTGGCTTCGCCTGGTCTCACCGTTGGAAGCCCTCGTCGGCTTCGCCCTCCTGACGGCCACGGTCTCCTGGGTCCTGGAAATCTACCCGGCGCTGACCCGTAGGAGGGTCCTGGCCATCCGCCTGGCGCTGCTGCGCGACTCGGACCCGACGACGCAGCAGATCGACTGCACGGCGGGGGCGCTCCTGCTGGACAGCCTGGCCACCGAGGTCGTTCGCGTCCGGATCGACTTCACCCAGTACGCCGAGGCGTACTACTTCCATGACGGGGAGGACCACTCCTCGCTGGCGGCCATGGTCGGTTACGCCGATGCCCTTGCCCGACACGGGCGGGCGGCGCGGCGGCCGGAGGTGCGACTGGCCGGTGACCTGCTCGCCGGTGCGCTGAAGGATTTCGCCGCCATCCTTGACCAGCGCTTCCTCCATACGGGCGGAACGCCGACGGAAGTGTTCGCCGCGTACGCCGACGACCACGGCCGCAGCCGCGCGCACCCTTGAGCCAGGGTGCACTCTGAGAAAGCGGGGGTACGTACCTCGGGTCGGTGGCCGAGTACACGACGGGAGCGGTGGATGGCAGCCCATGCACGGAGCCGTCCGGACGCGGCTCCGCCACGGACGTGAACCGGCGAGAAGGCAGCCGGAGGCCCGCCGCGGAGGTCGACCGGCTCCCGGACACGCCTTCCGCCATGGGGCTGTCGTCGGACGAGGCCGCGCGGCGGCTGGCGCTCCACGGGCCCAACGAGATCCCCTCGGAGCCGCGGACCCCGGTGTGGCGGCGGGTGCTGCAGCAGCTGCGCGACCCGCTGATCCTCGTCCTGCTCGTCGCTGCCGCCCTGACGATCGCCACCGGCGATCTCTCCGACGCCGCTGTGATCCTGCTCGTGATCGCGGTGAACACGGTGGTCGGCGTCGTTCAAGAGGTACGGGCGGAAGAGGCGGTGATGGCCCTGTCCGCCATGAGTGCCCCCGCCGCCAGGGTGGTGCGGGACGGTGAGGAGCGCTCCGTCGCGGCAGCCGGGGTGGTGCCGGGCGATGTGGTGCTGGTGGCCGAGGGGGACATCGTCCCCGCGGACGGGGACGTGCTCGTCACGGCGTCGCTGCTGGTGGACGAGTCGTCACTGACGGGCGAGTCCGTTCCGGTGGAGAAGGTCCCCGACAGTGACCAGGCGCGCGGGGCGGTGTCGGCGGGCACGGTCGTCGTCCGCGGCCACGGACGGGTCGTGGTGACCGCGACCGGGGCCGACAGCGCGCTCGGCCGGATCGCCTCCCTGATGGGCGGCGCGCCCGGCCTCACCCCGCTGCAGCACCGGCTGGCGAGGTTCGGCCGGACGCTGGCGGCTGTCACCGTGGCGCTGTGCGCGGTCGTACTCGCTCTCGGGCTGGTGCGCGGCCAGCCCGTTGAGCTGATGATCGTGGCGGCGATCAGCCTCGCCGTCGCCGCCGTTCCGGAGTCGCTTCCCGCCGTGGTGACGCTCGCTCTGGCGCTGGGAGCACGGCGGATGGCGGACCGGCACGCCATCGTCCGCAGGCTGCCCGCGGTGGAGACCCTGGGCTCGGTGACTGTGATCGCCACCGACAAGACGGGCACCCTGACCGAGGGCCGGATGGCGGCCGAGCAACTGTGGACGTCACTCGGCGAGGCATCGGTCGTGGGGACCGGCTACGAACCCGAGGGCCGGGTCGTCCGAGACGGCGAGGCGGTGACCGCGGGTGACGCTCCCGACCTGGCGGCGCTGCTGAGCGTCGCGATGCTGTGCAACGACGCGGCGCTGGAGCCCCCGTCGCACCACTCCCCGGAGTGGAGCGCGCTCGGCGATCCCACCGAGGCCGCCCTGCTGGTGGCCGGGGCCCGCCTCGGGCTGGACCGGGCGGCACTGGACCGCGAACTGCCGCGCCTGGAGGAAATTCCCTTCGACAGCACCCGCAAGCGCATGACGACCGTGCACCGCCGCCCGGACGGCGGGGTGCGCATCGCGTGCAAAGGAGCGCCGGAATCCGTGCTCCGGCCGCAGATTCTGGCCGACCGCCCTGAGGCGGTCGCCCGCGCGGCCGCCCACGCGGAGGCGTTGGCGCGCCATGGATACCGGGTGCTCGCCGTCGCCTCGGCCGACCACGAGGACACGGCCCAGCGACCCCCGACCTGGGAATCGGGCTTGTCGCTCCTCGGCCTCGTCGGCATCCTGGACCCGCCCCGCAGCGCGTCCGAGCCGACGATCACCGCCTGCAGACGTGCCGGCATCGTCCCCGTACTCATCACAGGCGACCACCCGCTGACCGCGCGGGCCGTGGCCGGGCGCCTCAGCATCGCCACCCGGGACGACGAGGTCACCACAGGGGACCGGATCCGGGCAGGCACAGCAGGCGATCTGACGGACGTACGCGTCTACGCCCGGACCACTCCCGAGCAGAAGCTGGACATCGTCCAGGCGTGGCGCGGGGCCGGGCACGTGGTGGCGATGACGGGGGACGGCGTCAACGACGGCCCGGCCCTGCGTCAGGCCGACATCGGCGTCGCCATGGGCCGGCGGGGCACCGAGGTCGCACGACAGGCAGCCGATCTGGTGCTCGCCGACGACAACCCGGCCACGATCGTGGCGGCCGTCGAGGAGGGACGCCGGGTCTACGCGAACGTGCGCCGGTTCCTGCTCTACGCGCTCGCCGGGGGCACCGCGGAGATCCTGGTGATGCTCCTCGGCCCCTTCCTGGGGATGCCGCTGCCGCTGCTGCCCGCGCAGATCCTGTGGATCAACCTGCTCACGCACGGCCTGCCCGGTGTCGCTCTCGGCGCGGAACCCGTCGACCCGCACACGATGCGCCACGCACCCCGGCCTCCCGAAGAGAGCGTGCTGGGGGCCGGCCTGTGGCCGCGGATCCTGTTCATGGGGACCTTCGTCGCCACGGTGACCCTCGTAGCCGGCGTCTGGGCCCGGGAGACCGGACGTCCCTGGCAGTCCATGATGTTTCTGGTGCTCGGGGCGACCCAGCTCGGCGTGGCACTCGGCTCCCGGGCCCGCCCGGGCACCCTGGCCAACCCGTTCCTGCTGGTCGCCGTGGCAGTGGCACTGAGCCTCCAGGCGGCCGGTGTCTATCTGCCGCCTCTGCAAGACCTGTTGGGTACGGAGCCGCTCGCGCTCACCGACCTGGCGATCGCCTGCGTCCTGTCCGGCCTCGGCCATGTCGTCATGCGTCTCCAAGCGCGACTGAGACCGCAACGCCCGCCGCGCGTGGGCCTGCCGGCGGTCAAGGGACGTTGAGTGACGTGGGCGCCTTCCCGGCATGCGCACGGGAGGTGAGGAACTCACACTGGTCTGGAGGAGCACCGGCCAGGTGCGCCAGGCTCTGGGGACTCTTCCCACGTGGACAGCGACGCTCGAAGGAGACGACCATGACCACTGCCCGGGAGATCATGCACGGCGGCGCCACCTGCATCCAGGAGAACGAGACACTGGAGGCCGCGGCGCGCAGGATGAAGGAACTGAACGTCGGAGCCCTCCCGATCTGCGGGGAGGACGACCGGCTCCACGGGATCATCACCGACCGTGACATCGTCGTGAAGTGTCTCGCCAGGGGCAAGGACCCCAGGACCGTGACCGCGGGCCAGCTCGAACAGGGCAAGCCGATCACCATCGACGCCGAGGCCGATGCCGGCCAGGTCCTTCATGCCATGGAAGAGCACAGGATCCGTCGGCTGCCGGTGATCGACGACCATCGCCTCGTCGGCATGATCAGCGAGGCCGACCTCGCACGTCACCTGCCCGAGGCCCAGGTGGGCCATTTCGTCGAGGTCATCTGCGCGGCCCCTTGACCGACCCATTGTCCGTCGGCCTGCGGCCCCTGAGACCGCACGTGTCATGCCGTCATGCCGAGTCGGTCGCGGCTGATGGCGCACATGGACATCTTCGTCGAGGCATGGGTTCAGGAGGTCATGATGGGACGTCTCAACGAGCAGGTGGCGATCGTCACCGGCGGAGCCAGGGGGATCGGCGCCGCTGTGGCACGTCTGTTCGCGTCCGAGGGCGCGACCGTGGTGGTCGCCGATGTCCTCGACGCCGAGGGGGAGAAGCTGGCGGCGGAACTCGGTGGCCCGGCCCGCTACGCGCACCTGGACGTCAGCACCGAGGGCGGCTGGCAGACGGTGGTCGCGGAGACGGAGCGGGACCTCGGCCCGGTCTCGGTGCTGGTCAACAACGCCGGGATTCTTGAGTGGGGGACCATCGAGGAACAGAGCCTCGAATCCTTCCGGAGGGTCATCGACGTCAACGTCCAGGGCGCCTGGCTGGGCATGCGTACGGCTGCACCATCACTTCGTCGCGCCGGCGGAGGCGTGATCGTGAACATCTCCTCGATCGCCGGCATCACCGGCTACGCCGGCATCGGAGCCTATGTGACCAGCAAGTGGGCATTGCGCGGGCTGACCAAGGCCGCGGCTCTGGAACTGGCCCCGGACGGGATCCGCGTCTGCTCGGTCCACCCCGGTGCGGTGCGTACCGCGATGACGGCCGACTTCGACGACTCGTTCACCGCCGGACAACCCCTCCCACGGTTCGGCGAGCCCGAGGAGGTCGCCCGCATGGTCCTCTTCATCGCCGCCGACGCCACCTTCTCGACCGGCGTGGAGTTCGTCCTGGACGGCGGTGTCACCGCCGGCCCGCCCACCGTCCTGACTCCCGCCGACTGACCTGGGAGCCAACAACATGCCGTGCGTGGTGGGACCGATGCGGAGCTGCGACGCTGAAGACATGAGCGAGCACCGGCTCGCGGCCGGGCGACGTCCATTCGGTGTGGCGGCCGCCGCCCTGGCCCTGTACGGCGTCTTCCTGCGGCCACGGGTGCTGACCTGGGGCACGACACCCGACGAAGCCGCCCGTGACCTCCCCGGCGATGGCCTCATCCCCGATGCGCACGGCACCTCGACCATGGCCACGACCCTGCCGGCGCCGCCCGAAGAGATCTGGCCCTGGCTGGCACAGATGGGCTGCAACCGCGGCGGCTGGTACAGCTGGGACCGCCTGGACAATGGCGGGCGCCCGAGCGCGGAACGCATCGTCCCGGAGTGGCAGCTCCTGGAGCTGGACCAGCACCTGGACTCCCTGCCGAGCGGCGATGCCTGGTTCACCGTCGCGGTCCTGGAACCGGAGCGGACCCTGGTGCTGCGCTCGCAGACGAAACTCCCCTCGGGACGCCCCTTCGACGTGCGGTACGAGCCGCTGCCCAGGGCGTACATCGACTCGATCTGGGGTTTCCACCTCCGGCCGGAGCCCGGCGGAAGGACCCGGCTTATTGTCCGCGCGAGGGGTCGCAGCCGCCCACGGCCCCTCACCCGGACCATAGACATCCTGTTCTGGGAACCCGCCCACCTGATCATGCAAACCCGCCAGTTCCACAACCTGCGCACGCGCGTCAGTGCGACGGCATGAATGCGAGGAGGACGCCGTGGCACCGCAACCGCGGACCGACCTCGTGCGGATGCGCGGGGAAACAGGCGATACGCGCGCCGTCCTCCGCGCCGGGGATCGTAATGGCGGGTGGCCCAGACTGTCCGTTTCCTTACGAGCACCGGGTTGATGCGTGCGGGACGGCGATCGCCTGTTTGTAGACGTGGTGCGACCACACCTGCAGGCCGAGACTGGCCTCCACGAACTCGCGGGCGGCATCCACCCCCTCAGCGACATGCTCCTTGAGCGCCATGGCGCGGCCGTGACGCTCTTCCACCTGCTCACGGATGATCCCGCAGAGCACCCCGGTCAGTTCGTCCGCGGAGCCGGCGTCGAGGGCACGCTCGGCAGCCGGGATCACCGGCCCGACATCGAGCCCGGCCGGCTTCAGTCCCGTGAAGGGAGCGCCTTCTCCCGAGCGGTGTACGCGGACCACCGTCTCGAAGAACCAACGGTCGGCCACTTCCTGGGCCTCCCGGCCGCGCGTACGTGCCCTGGCCGTGAGACTGAACGCCTCACGTACCTCTGGTTCCCCTTCCTCAGATACGTAGGGCAGGACCTGGTCGACATCCCTTCCTTCCAGGGCTTTGCGTGCGGCCGTGACGACGGGACCGTCGAGAGAATCAC
Source organism: Streptomyces sp. Q2 (assembly GCF_056820935.1). Lineage (NCBI taxonomy): Bacteria > Bacillati > Actinomycetota > Actinomycetes > Kitasatosporales > Streptomycetaceae > Streptomyces > Streptomyces sp. Q2. The sequence goes on from NZ_JBXEJE010000007.1 coordinate 155,339, forward strand.
AGTGCGGTGGCATCGCCGATCACCTCCCTTTGCGGTTCACCTCCATCATCTGCCCGCAGGCGCGAGCGGGAGAGGCACGACCGCAACCGGGTGGCGAAGGCTGAGGGCCGCCGTAGCAGCCCTTGCTCGCGATGGTGAGAGGCCGCCGTCTGTTCCCGACCAGCCGGGCCGCCCGCCCACCACTCCTTCGGCGGCGCAGGATGGGGGTGCGGTGTTCTCCATGCCTGCTGCCGTTGCAGCCGTGCTCTCGGACGCGGGACGGGGGTTGCGGCCCGGACCACGCCGCCGGAGTCTGGAAGTGTCCCGCAGACATGACTGGACTGGCTGATTCCTCACCTGTCGAAGAGGAGGCAGGCCGCTATGACCAGCATCGCCCACCGCATAGCCACCCTCTTCCGGACGAAGGCGAACAAGGCCCTGGACAAGGCCGAAGACCCGCGGGAGGTACTGGACTACTCCTATGCCCAGCAGCAGGAATTGCTGCAGAAGGTACGACGTGGTGTGGCGGACGTGGCCACCAGCCGCAAGCGCATCGACCTGCAGATCAACCAGTTGCGCCAGTCCAGCGGCAAGCTGGAGGGACAGGCCCAACAGGCGCTCGGAGCCGGACGCGAGGATCTCGCCCGCGAAGCCCTGAGCAGGCGCACCGCCGTGGCCTCCCAGCTCACGGACCTTCAGACCCAGCAGGCAACGCTGCAGGCCGAGGAGGAGAAACTCACCCTGGCCTCCCAGCGCCTCCAGGCGAAGGTGGAGACCTTCCGCACCAGCAAGGAGACCATCAAGGCCCGCTACACCGCGGCCGAGGCCCAGACCCGCATCACCGAGGCCGTCACCGGTATCGGCGAGGAGATGGGTGATGTCGGCATGGCCATGCAGCGCGCCGAGGACAAGACCGAACAACTGCAGGCCCGGGCCGGTGCGTTGGACGAACTACTCGCCTCCGGTGCCCTGGAGGACGCCACCCTCCCTGCCGGCGGCGACGACATCCAGGCCGAACTCGAACGCGTCACCGCGGGCCAGGACGTGGACGAGGAGCTGGCCCGGATGAAAGCCCAGCTTCCCGCGTCCGCCACCCCGCCGGCCGTAGAAGCCAAGAGCGCTGAGCAGGGCCCGCGGGACCCGGAGGCGACATCATGATCATGCGGATTCTCGGTGAAGGCCAGTACGAGATCACCGACGAACACCTCGACCGGCTCAACGAGCTGGACGCCGCCCTGCAGTCGGCAGCCGACGCAGGCGACGAGACGGCGTTCACCACCGCCTTGTCTGCCCTGCTGGACGCGGTACGCAGCCTCGGCACGCCCCTGCCGGACGAGAGGATCACGCCGTCCGACCTGGTGCTGCCCGACGAGGACACCAGCCTCACGCAGGTGCGGGCGCTGCTCTCCGACGAGGGCTTGATCCCGGGGTGATGGCGATGCGCAGCCGATTCGAGCCCGACCGGCAGCTCACCGCCCGGATGCTGGTCACGATGTTTTTGCTCGGGCTGCTGTACGTGGCGTTCGTCGCGGTGCTGATCGTGTTGCTCAAGTCTGTCGTCCTGGTCGTCGTCATCGCCGCCGGGCTGCTGGTCGCGCAGTACTGGTACTCCGACCGGATCGCCCTGTACGCCATGCACGGCCGCCTCGTCACCAGGGAGGAAGCACCCCAGCTGCACGGCGTCATCGACCGGCTGTGCGCAGCCGCGGACATGCCCAAACCACGGGTGGCCGTCTCCCGGATGGATCTGCCCAACGCGTTCGCCACCGGCCGCAACGCCGACCACGCCGTCGTCTGCGTCACCACCGGGCTCCAGCGCCGCCTGGAGCCCGCCGAGCTCGAAGGCGTCCTCGCCCACGAGCTGTCCCACGTCGCGCACCGCGACGTCGCGGTGATCACCATCGCCTCGTTCCTGGGAGTGATCGCGGGCCTCATCGTCCGCTTCGCCTTCTACTCCCAGCTGTTCGGCGGGCGCAACCGCGACCAGAACACCGCGGCGGCGCTCGCGCTTGTCATGGGGGTCTCCGCACTGGTCTACGCGATCAGCTTCCTGCTGATCCGGGCCCTGTCCCGCTATCGCGAACTGGCCGCCGACCGCGCCGGAGCCATGCTCACCGCGCGGCCCTCCGCACTGGCCTCGGCACTGACCAAGGTCACCGGCGACATCGCCCGTATCCCCACTCAGGACCTGCGCACCGCCCAGGCGTTCAACGCGTTCTTCTTCACCCCAGCCCTCGGGCCCGGCACCACGGTGGCCAATCTGTTCTCCACTCACCCCAGCCTGGAGCGGCGTCTGGAGGCACTCGCCGAGATTTCAGCCGAGCTGGGCGAGACGGCATGACCGCCGCCCACTGCCGGACCGGCATACGGCGCCCTCACCAGGCAGCGACAGGAAGGAGCTGAACGACTGTGGGTTTCCTCGATGCCCTGTTGGGGCGGAGCAAGCCGGTCAAGCCCGACCTCGACCAGCTCTTCGGCCTGCCGTCGGCGGCGATCACCCTCCAGGCGGCCATCGGCTTCACGCCGACCGGCACAGGCTCGGTCTGCTTCGCCAGCGTCGAAGGCGGTGCCTTCGCCCAAGTACAGCAGGACGTACGGGGTCTGCTGGACGCCGACTCCGAACGCGGAGGCACGCCCGTGGAATTCAGCCGCGACGACTACGGCTACTCATGGCTGCTCTCCCGCCGCGACCCCGACGACCTCCCGGCACTCGTCAACGACCTGCACGCGGTCAACACAGCCCTGCAGGACAGCGGGTTCGGTCCCCAACTGCTCTGCTCCCTCGTCGCCTTCCACGGCGCCGAACTCCGCCCCCTCGCCCTCGTGTACCTCTACAAACGCGGCACCTTCTACCCCTTCGCACCCCAGCCCGGGGAGAAGCGCGACAACCCCCTCGAACTCCAGGTCAAGACCATCGTCAAGGACGATTTGCGCATCGAACCTGACCTGACTCGCTGGTTCCCGCTCTGGGGTGCCCCCGGCCTGTGACGGTCAGGCCCGGAGTCAACGGCAGGGCATGGAGATTGGGTTGGCCCAGTGGCCTGGCACTCCGCCTGAGTCTCCATGAAGCCCAGGGGCGTCGGAATCTCTCCGTCGCACCACGGGTGACAGTTGCTGGACGGCACACCGGTGTCGCGTGCCGTCCAGCCACGCGGGTCACGCCTGGTAGGCGACGTTCGTCATCATCCCGGCCTCGCCGTGGTAGGCGTTGTGGCAGTGCAGCATCCATTGACCGGGGTTGTCGGCGTCGAAGAACACGGACAGCTCCTTCTTGGGCAGCACGATCGCGGTGTCCTTACGGGGCCCGGAGCCGCCGAGCTGGTACGTGTGGCCGTGCAGGTGCATCGGATGCCACATGGTGGTCGTGTTGACGAAGTCCAGCCGGACCCGCTGGCCGTCCTCGACGAGGATCGCGTTGGCGTCCGGGTCGGCCATGTCGAACGGCCTGCCGTTGATGGCCCAGTTGTAGTGCATCATGCCGCCGGTGAGTTCGATCCGGTGGGTGAGGTCGGTCGCGACGGACTCCAGACGTACCTCGTCGGCCGCGCGGAGCCGGGACGCGGTGATGATCGTGCCGCTGAGCTCCTTCGGCCGTACGGTGGCCGTGGGTGCGCGGCCGGAGGCGGTGCGCACGAGGGCCAGGCCGGTCGTGTTCTTTCCCTCAGCCAGGGCGATCAGCGGGAAGACTCCGTCGCCGAGGGTGACCAGTGCGTCGTACCGCTCGCCCATGGCGATGAGGATCGCGTCCGTTTCCTGGTGTTGGACGGGGAAGCCGTCGGTGTGGGTGACCGTCATCCTGTGGTCGCCGAGGGCGACGCGGTAGGCGGTGTCGCTGCCGGCGTTGATGATCCTCAGGCGCACCTTGCGGCCGGGCTTGCCGGTGTAGACGTCCGGGTCGGCCGGAATACGGCCGTTGACCAAGTGGTAGGGGTATTTCACGTCCCCGGCGTCGCCGCCGAGCAGCTCGCTCTCGGCACCCATGAGCATGAACCTCGACGAGATCCTGCCCGACGAGGCGGAGGCAGACGGGGACGCGTCGCCGCTCATGTTCCCCATGCTGTGCATGTCGTGGCCCTCTGCACCGGAGCTGGCGGAACCGGAGTCGCCGCCCATGTCCATGCCGGCCATGCCCTGCGTGAGTTCGGTGAAGACCTCGTCGGGGGTACCGGTGACGCCGTCGAGCCAGTCGTCGAGGACGATCACCCATTCGTCGTCGTAGGCAAGTGGCTCGCGCGGGTCCTCGATGATCAGCGGGGCGTACAGACCGCGGTCGAGCTGGACGCCGACGTGCGGGTGGAAGAAGTACGTGCCGGGGGTGTCGGCGATGAACCGGTAGGTGAAGGTGCTCCCAGCCCGTACGGCGCTCTGGGTCGCCGGGGGGACGCCGTCCATGTCGTTACGCAGGGCGATGCCGTGCCAGTGGATCGAGGTAGTGGTCCTGCCCGGCAACTGGTTCGCGAGTTCGGCGGCCAGGGTGTCTCCGGCAGAGAGCCGGACCTCCTTGCCGGGCGTGCGGCCGTCGAAGGCCCAGGTCCTGGCCCTGATGCCACCGCCGAGGTCGACCGTGGCGGGCGCTGCGGTGAGTGTGATCCTGAGCTGCCTGCCGCTGCCGGGCCGCTTCTTCTCGGCTGCGGCGATGGCGGAGCCGGAGGGGCTGACCAGGGCGGGGGTGCTGCCGGAGTCGGTGCACGCGGCGAGTGCGCCCGCGCCCGCAGCGCCGAGTCCGGCGAGCAGGACGGAGCGCCGGTTGATGCTGTTCACGATGTGGGTCCTCTTCTTGGAGCTGGCATGTGGTCGCGGCAGGGACGGCACACGGGTGCCGTGGGCGGGGCCTAGATGCGCAGTTGGGAGAGGACCGACAGATCGGGCGGCGCGCGGCCGATTGTCCCGGCGGGCACGAGACCGGGCTTGGCCTGGTGCGGGTTCGCCGCCTGCTTCGCATGGCCCTGCGGCGGCGCGGCGAGCTTGACCGTGTCAACACTCGCGGTGGCGCAGTGCTGCATGCCGGTACTGGCGCAGGCGCTGCCATCAAGGCCGTGCGCGGGGGCGGGTGCGTCGAGCGTACGGTGGGCGGCGGAGCCATGAGACCCGGCGGCGGACGAGGGGACCATGCCGGGCATGGCGGGCTCGGCATACGGGGAATGCGCGGCGTGTTGCACCGGGGTGGCGGTGATCGCGGCCGTCTCGTGGTGGATCAGCACCGCCAGCGCGGCGAGCAGGGCGATGACGGCGCTGCGTGCCCAGTGGATGGCACTGGCGCGGGGTGCTGCCATCGCCATCGCCTCCGCCCGGGCTTGTCCTCTGGGAGCCCTGTCAGCGAGGGCTCACTGTCTTCTCAACATACCTCTGTGGGGTGTCCTGGCTCTTGCGTAGCGGTGGCGGTGACAGCCGTAGCGTGCGGCGCAGGGCGAGGATGAGTTCGTCGAGTTTGGCGTCACTTTCGGCCTCGTCGGCGCGGACCGCGTCGTGGACGCAGTGCCGGATGTGGTCGTCGAGCTGGCCGAGTGCGACCTCTTGCAGAGCGTGGTTGACGGCGCTGATCTGGGTGAGGATGTCGATGCAGTACCGGTCCTGATCCACCATGCGGGCGATACCGCGGACCTGGCCCTCGACCTTGTGCAGCCGGGACAGGTGCTCGTCCTTGTGGTCGGTGTAACAGCGCGAGGCCCCGCTCGGTTCCGAATGCGCGGTGTCGGCGTGGTCGGCGATGGTGGTCATCGGTTCTGTCCCCCTTCCTGTGTCCCGCCTGCTGCCGGTGCGGGGTAGCGGCACGGGTCGGCGTCAAAGGCGGCCGCGCAGTGCGTGGAGCAGAAGAAGTAGCTGCCGGTTTCGGTGTCACGCCGGGCCGCGGTGGTCGCCGGGTCCAGGTGCATGCCGCACACCGGGTCCACCGTCATCGCTTCCGCGTCTGGCGGGTGCTCGTGGCCGGTGCCGGACTCCGGCGGATGGTGCCCCTGCCGTCCGTCACCGGCCAGGGCGGGCTGGGCCATGGCCTGGTCGACTGTTGACTCCACCTGTGATTCGACGGGTTCCGTGTGGTGGGCGGCAGCGGGCTGGTGTGCCAGCGGCGCAGGCGGGAGGAGTTGGTCACAACGGACAGGGAGGACAGGGTCATCGCGGCGGCGGCGATGATCGGACTGAGCCGCACGCCCCACAACGGGTACAGGGCGCCCGCCGCGAGAGGGACGCCGACGGCGTTGTAGACCAAGGCGAAGAACAGGTTCTGCCGGATGTTGCGCATCGTGGCGCGCGACAGCCGGATGGCGGTGACGACGCCGGTCAGGGAGCCGGAGATGAGGGTGATGTCGGCGGCTTCGATGGCCACGTCGGTGCCGGTACCGATGGCGAGACCGACGTCGGCGGCGGCGAGCGCGGGGGCGTCGTTGATGCCGTCTCCGACCATGCCGACGGTGCGGCCTTCGCCCTGCAGGCGGCGGATCTCATCCGCCTTGTGCTCCGGGAGCACCTCGGCCAGTACGCGGGTGACGCCGACCTGGGCGGCGATCGCGGCGGCGGAGTCGTCCTTGACGGTGTCGGCGACGGCCAGCACCCCGGCAGGGTATCCGTCGACGGCGGTGAGGACGGGGGTCTTGCCGTGGGCCGAGAGGTCGGCCGCGACGGGCGCCAGTGTGGTGGTGTCGATGTCGACGTCGCCCAGGAGCCGGGCGGTGCCGACCAGGACGGCGTGGCCGTCCACGGTGGCCCGGACGCCTTTGCCGGTGACCGAGTCGAAGCCGGTCGCGGCCGGCCAGGCCAGACCGCGGTCGCGGGTGCCCGCGAGGACGGCCTGCGCCAGTGGGTGTTCGCTGTCGGCCTCGGCGGCTGCCACCAGCCGCAGCAGTTCGGTCTCGGTGATGCCGTCAGCGGTGTGGACGTCGGTCAGGACGGGTTTGCCTTCCGTGACGGTGCCGGTCTTGTCCAGCACGACGGTGTCCAGCTTGTGAGCGGTCTCCAGGGCTTCGGCGGAGCGGATCAGGATGCCGGCCTGGGCACCCTTGCCGGTGCCGACCATCACCGACAATGGGGTTGCCAGGCCCAGCGCGCACACGCGAGTGTGTTGGTCATCGACTTCGGCGCTCTAGCGGTCTGGCGACGGTCGACGCGATGGCCGGTGCAGTAGCGGTGAGACGCGGAGGTTGCCGCTGGACGTTGAGGCTGAGCCGTCGGGTGCCGGTGCCGTGCGCGAGTTCCTCGGCTAGGTCGGCGATCACCGGGGCGGGTGTGTAGAGGGAGGCGTGGATCGTCCAGGTGTGCTGGTCGATGGTGGGGCCGGCCCAGATGGTCCAGGTGGCAAGGCTGCTGTTCGGTTGCTGGGCGGCGAAGGCGTCGAACTGGACACCGGCATCCTGGGAGGCGTTCGTCCAGCGGAGCCAGCGTCCGTCCACGGTGTGCTTCCATCCGGCGTCCGTGAGGGGTTTCGTGGCGGCGGTGACGATCTTCCTGTCCACGGGGCTCCCCAGGGCGGTGTCCCACCCGTCACCGTCGGCGAGATGGTTCAGCAGGGTCTGGAGGATGGGGGCCGGGGCGGCGCCCGTTGCGGTCAGGTGCCACATGCGCTCGGACATCGGCGTCGCGTACGCGGCAACGGTCCAGGCGCCTTCGCTGGGGTGGGTTTCGTGGACGCGCTCGATGCGCAGGGTCTGCGATTCGTGGATCGCGTGAGTGGTCTCGTCGGACCAGGTCCGTTCCCTGTCAAGTACAGCGTGTTGAACCCAAACGCACATGGATGCTCTGGCCAGGGGCGGGTCAGATGGTGCACGCAGCACGAGCGAGGCTTCGACCGGCCTCTGGTCCGGTCGCAGCCTCGCTCGTGCCGGAGGTCGCTATTGCAGTCAGCAACCGCCGGAGGACGCGCGTATCTGGAGCGCCACCGGGGAGTCGCAGCAACCGCCTTCTGACGCTTCCGGCCCCGGACAGGCAGCTCGACTTCAGCGGCTTCCTGGTCGGGGGTGAACGCGGTGTTCGCGGGGCGGTCTGCTTGCTGTGGCCCGGCTCTTGTGCGGTCAGCCGGCGGAGACAGCCTCAGCGGGGTCTGTCTCATCCGCGACCGCGGAGGATGTGTTCTTGGGGCCGCGGAGGGCGATGTAGATGAACAGGGCGCCCATGATGATGGAGCCTGCCCACATGGCCTGCTGCCAGCCGTCGACGAATGACTGCTGCGCCGCGTGGAGCACGTCTGGTGCGTGTGGTCCGGTGCTGCCCGCCACCTCAACGGCGTTGGCGACGCCTTCCCGGGCGGTGTCCGCGGCCCCCTGGGGGATGCCGTGCAGCCTGTCGTCGATGGCGCTGCGGTAGCCGGCGGACACGAGCGCGCCGAGCAGGGCGACGCCGAGTGCGGTGCCGAATTCGCGGGTGACGTCGTTGAGGGCGGAGGCGACGCCCTGCTTCTCGCGCGGCAGGGAGGCGGTGATGGCCTCCGTGGACGGGGTCATCGACAGGCCCATGCCGACGCCCATGGCGAGCAGGCCGGGCAGGACGGACAGGTAGCCGCCGCTGACGGAGACGAACAGCGCCATGAGCGCCATGCCGACGCTTGCCAGTGCGATGCCCACGACCATGGTCGAGCGTGCGCCGATCCCTGCGGCCAGCTTGGGGGCCAGGCCGGAGGCCATCATCATCGCGAGGGCCATGGGCATCATCGCGACCGTGGACAGTAGGCCCGACCAGCCGAGTACGGCCTGGAAGAATGGGAAGAGGACCACGCCGATGCCCGCCTGGACACCGAAGACCACCAGCAGCGTGACCGAGCCGCCCGACAGTCCGCGCTCCCGGAACAGGCGCACGTCCAGCAGGGAGGCGTCGCGGCGGTGCAGCTCCCAGGCGACGAAACCGATGGTGGCGATGAGGCCGACGGTCAGGCTGATCAGCGTCTCGGGCGCGGTCCAGCCGCGTTCGGGGCCTTCCTGCAGGACGAAGATGAGGCCGACCACAGCGAAGCTGGAGACCAGCGCGCCGACGGTGTCGAATCGATGGGCCGAGGTCTCGCGGGAGTTGGGAACCGACTTCAGCATCATGGCCAGCGCCACGAGGACCAGGACCGCGGGCAGGACGAACAGCCAGCGCCAGTCGGCGACGTCGACGAGGAGCGCGGAGAGGAACATGCCCAGGATGCCGCCGCCTCCGGCGATACCGGTCCATACGCCGATCGCCTTGCCGCGCTGCTCTTCGGGGAAGGTGGAGGTGATGACGGCGAGCGTGATCGGCATGATCATGGCGGCGCCGATGCCGCTGGCCACGCGGGCGGCGAGCATCACTTCCGCCGTCGGGGCCAGGCCCGCGACCATGGTAGCGATGCCGAACACGCTCAGTCCGGCGACAAGCACGGGCTTGCGGCCCAGGCGGTCGCCCAGGGCGCCGAGCGGCAGCAGCAGCGCGGCCAGGGCGAGGGTGTAGACGTTGATGATCCACAGGACCGTGCTCTGGGAGGCGGCGAATTCCACGGCCATGTGGGTCTGCGCAACGTTCAGCCCGGTCACCGAGGCGATGACCGCCATCAGGGCGATGGAGACGGTGGTCAGGATCGTGCGCAGCTGACGCGCGTCGGGGGCGCCCCGGCCGCCGGCCTGCGTGGCCGGTACGGGCTGGTTCGTACTCATGGATTCCTCTCAAAAGGGCATGCTGAGTCAGCGCCGGAGCAGGGCCGGTCGCCGGGTGATGGGGGTGGGCGGGGCCCGGGCCTCGCACGCATCGGGGGCGTGCGGCGGCCGGTGCCGCGCCGGATGTCAGAGGGCGGGAGTTTCGCCCTGGGCTGCGGCGAGGGCCGCGTCGGTGTCTGCGGTGGCCAGCACGCTGTTGATGTGGGCGCCGGCCAGGGCGCCGGCCGCTGCGGAGGCGCCGACCTGGGCGGCAAGGTCGGTGGCGTTGCCTGCCGCCCACACGCCCGGCACCTCGGTGGTGCCCGCCATGCCGGAGGTGAAGCCGCGGCCCATGTTGTCGGGCAGGTCCTGCATCGGCAGCTTCAGACCGTCCAGGCCCTCGGCGCGGGCTTCCATCCGGGTGGCGACCGCGAGGACGCGGCGGGCCACGACCTAGCCGTGGGTCAGGCGTACCCCGGCGAGGGTGCCGTCCTCGTTGTTGACGATCTCCTGCACCGGGGTGTCGACGATGCGGATGTTGCGGGCGGCGAAGCGGGCACGGGTGGCCTCATCCAGGTGAGTGCCGTGGCTGAAGTAGGTCAGGTCCTCGGTCAGCTGCCGGAACAGGAATGCGTGGCCGATGGAGGCCGGGACGGTGGCGAGGATGCCGATGGGCTGATCGCGCACCTCCCAGCCGTGGCAGTACGGGCAGTGCACCACACCGTGGCCCCAGTGCTCGGCGAGGCCGGGGACCTCGGGCAGCACGTCCTTCAGGCCGGTGGCCACCAGGACCCGGCGCGCACTCACGCTCAGTCCGTCGGCCAGGGTGATGGTGAACCGCAGATCCCCGTCCGTCGACGGGGCGGCGGGCTCGGCCGAGGCCACCTCACCGAAGACGACGCGCCCTCCGTACTGGCGCACCTGCTCCCGGCCTCGCTGAAGGATCTCAAGGGGCGGGGTGCCGTCCAGGACGATGAAGCCGTGCATGGCCTCGGCCGGCGCGTTGCGTGGGGAGCCGCTGTCGATCACGACGACCGAGCGGCGGGAGCGGGCGAGCATCAGCGCACCATTCAGCCCCGCGACGCCCCCGCCGATCACCACCGCATCGACGGTCCCACCGGGCAGTGCGTCACTCGCGTATGGAGAAGTTGTCACAGCCATGGCCTCCTGCCTCTCCTCGTCCACTGGTCCCAGACGTTGCGGACCATCTGCACACGACGTTAAGCCGGAGTTGCGTCAAAGGCATACACTGTTGCTCATGACGCAAGAAGATGGAGATCTGGACAGCCTCGTACGCAAACGCATCCGTGCCTTGCGGGTGGCGCAGGGCTGGTCCCTAGAGGAATTGGCCTCCCGTGCCCACCTCAGCCAGTCCTCACTGAGCCGCATCGAGAACGGCCAGCGCCGTCTCGCACTGGATCAGCTGGTCACCCTCGCCCGCGCCCTGGACACCACGCTGGATCAGCTCGTGGAGACCGCCACCGACGACGTAGTCACCAGCCCAACGATCGACAGCACCCACGGCCGGATGCGCTGGACCATCAAGGCCGACCCAGGGATGAGCGTGGTGCGCCACCGCATGACCGAACCGCCCCCCGAGAACCCGGCGCGCATGCGCGCCCACCCGGGGCGCGAATGGCTCGTCGTCCTGTCCGGCACGGCGATCCTCATGCTCGGCCACCGCCGCTTCCGGCTCGAGACCAATCAGGCCGCCGAGTTCCCCACGATGATGCCGCACGCGATCGGCGCCGACGGCGGGCCCTGCGAGATCCTGGGCATCTTCGACCGCGACGCCCGCCGCGGCCACCAGAGCGACAGCGGCGACGACACCCAGGGCGCTCCCGAGTGACCGTGAGGCCGCGCGACGGCCTTCCCTGGCGGTGACATCTTGCGCGTCGGGCAGCGCCCTCGACCATCACCTTGCGTAAACGGGGACACTTCGTGCCGCAGGCGCATATCCGTCTGTGTGAAGAGCATGAACCACGCACACACCGACACCCCCCACCACGGTGCTTCGCACGGTCACCACCACGAGCACGCAATGGACGGCCAGGCGGAGATCCTCGACCTGGACGCCGAGGTCCTCGCCGAGCACACAGCCTCCATCACCGCATGGCTGCCGCTGCAGCCCGTCCCGCACCACATCGCGGATCTGGGCTGTGGCACGGGCGCGGGCACCTTCGCCCTCCTCGACCGCTTCCCCGACGCGCACGTCACCGCCGTCGACGCGTCCGCCGAACACCTGCAGCGCCTGCGCACAAAGGCGTGCGACCGCGGCGTCCAGGAGCGCGTGCGCACGGTGCAGGCCGACCTCGACGACGACGCCTGGCCCGACCTCGGCTCACCAGACCTGGTCTGGGCATCGGCCTCGATGCACCACATGGCCCACCCCGACCGCGCACTGCGCACCGTCCACGACACGCTCGCGCCCGGCGGCCTGTTCGCCGTCGTCGAACTGGCCGGCCACCCCCGCTTCCTGCCCGAAAGCGCCCCCGAGGACCGGCCCGGCCTGGAAGAGCGCGTCCGCGCCGCGGCCGACCGCCTCCAAGTCGAACACATGCCCCACCGCGGCGCCGACTGGGGCCCGATGCTGACCGCCGCCGGCTTCACCGTCGAGGGCGAACGCACCATCGCCGTGAACCTCGAAGGCTCGCGCAGCGAAGCGATCGGCCGCTACGCCACCGGCGTCCTGCAGCGCATCCGCAGCGTCATCGCAGCCAGACTCTCCTCGGAGGACCTCACCGCGCTGGACCGGCTCCTCGACACCAGCAGCCCGCGCAGCATCCTGCGCCGCGACGACCTGACGGTACGCACCGAGCGCACCGTCTGGGCAGCCCGCCGCATCTGACCACGGATGGCTCCTCCCGCCAGGGCGGGCCCGCCTCCGAGCCCGCGGGCGGTGAATGGCCGGGTACGCCTTTCGTCCCGCTGGTCAGCTGCACTTTGCGGCGAAGCCACCTGCACCGGACATCGGGCAGCGACTCAGTGGCTTCGGCCTGGGGTGCGGTGGGTCGGCAGCGCCCGGACCGGGGAGTCGGGCTGCGACAGGGCGTGGAGCAGCTGTCGGTTGTGCGCGGTCAGTTGGTTCACAGCGCGGACGAGGTGCTCGACGTCGGTCCGCAGCTGGGCCAGCTCGGTGGCGTCCTTGGCGCGGAGCTCCTTTAGTTTGACGATCTGCTGGCGCAGACGGATCTCGGAGTGCGGCGTCTGTCCGCGCGCTCTGACCTGCGCGTAGAAGTCGTTCTTGAGGTCGAGGTGGCGCTGGGTGAGCGCGTTGCGCGGGACGCCGGCTTCCTGGGCCAGGGCGACGATCGTCAGCGCGCCGTTGGAGTGCTGAGCGGTCCCCTGCAGGATGCGGTCCATGGCCGCGCGGATACGGTCGCGTTCCTCGAGTGCGGGGCTCATGCGGTGCCGTCCTGGAGTGTGGCGCGGGTGCGGTGGTGGGCGTCGGCGAGGTCGCGCAGCCGGGTGGCGTTGTCGCGCAGTCGCGCGCCCCAGCGGGCCGGGGACGTGGCCTGCCTGCTGGTCAAGCGCGGTGGCGCGGAGCCGGAGGCCGGCGGCGTGCTGATCGGTGCGGGCGATGTTCGCGCAGGCGGGGACGCACTGGTCGAGGCTGGGGGTGTCCTTGAGGCCGCGGTGGCACAGGGGCTTGTCGCGCTTGTAGACGCACATCAGCAGCGTGTGGGGATTGTCGTAGACGGCCAGGTGGGGGTTGGCGAGGATCTGGCGGGCCTGCCGGGCGGTGATGACGGTGCCGGTGTACTGGGGTGCGGTGCCGGCGGCTGTGATGGCCCGGCGGGCGGCGGGCCCGGAGATGCCGACGCCGTCCTCGAGAGCGGCATTCAGGTCGGCGACGGTGTCGATGGTGGCGCGGGCTGGATGGTCCGGGTCATGCTCCTTACCCATGGACTACTGGCGGTCTGCCTGCGGGGCGAAGGTCCGGCGGTGAACGGAGAGCATGGCCTTGACGCTCCGTCAGTGGATCGACGCTGGGAGGACCCGGTCCGGTTTCCGCGTCCTCCATTTTCACGCATGTCGTGGTTTCTCGCGAGGTGACTCGGTATCTCTCCGTGGGTATCTCTCCGTGGGCGTGCGGGAAATGGCAATCTCGGTACGCTGGATGAAGGACACGTCGATGTCTCGGTGTAGAAGGAGTCCGCATAACGGCGAACCGTGTATACCGCAGACCGTGTATACCGGCGACCGTGTATACCGCAGACCGCGTATACCGGCGACCGTGTATACCGGAAATCGTGTTCACAGGCGATCAGGGCCGAGTCCCGGCCTGGCGCACGGAGAGTTCCCCATATGTCAGCCCGGCTCCCACGGGCTTCTCCGCCGCCCGGTGCCGTTCGCCCAGCTCAGCCGGTCGAAAAGTGGCCCATCAGGAGGTTAGTTGGGATGAACGCGCGACTGCGAAGCCAGGCTGCGATGGCCGCCGTCAGTTCATGCATCGTCGTGCTGACCGCGTTCTACTACGTATTTCCGGAAAAACGGCTGCTCTTCGTCGCCATTGGAGCGACCGGCGTCATCGGTATCGTCCTTGGTGTCTTTCTCAACCACCCGGCGCATCGACTCCCCTGGCTGTTGCTCGCCGCGGGGAACTTCGCCTTCGCCGCAGGCCAAGCCACCCAGATCATCCTCATCCAGTTGCTCGACGAGGAGATCCCGTTCCCGTCGATCGCCGACGGCTTCTATCTCGCCGCATATCCGCTCTATGCGGCCGGGCTGTTGGGCTTCGTGCACTGGCGCACAGGTTGGCGCGACCGGGCGAGCCTCGTCGACGCGCTGACGCTGACGGTCGGCCTGGCTCTGCTGTCGTGGCTCTTCCTCATCGATCCGTACGCCCGCGCCGCGGGTCTGACCTGGTGGCAGAAGGCGTTCGCCATCGCCTATCCGCTCGGCGACATCCTCGTCCTGGCGATGCTGCTGCGGCTGCTCGTCGGACGTGGCGGCAAGAGCCGCTCGCTCATGCTGCTCACCGCGGGCACCCTCGGTCTGCTCACCGCCGACGTGCTTTACGGCCTGATCCAGCTGAACGGAACGTGGCGCACGGGTAGCGCGGTCGAACTCGGCTGGGCCGTCCTGTACGGCGCCTGGGCGGCCGCCGCGCTCCATCCGTCCATGCGTCGGCTGACGCAGCCGGTGCAATGGCGAGCCGAGACCGGCACGGGCCGGCTGAGCCTGCTCACCCTGGCGTCGCTGATCGCCCCGGCCATCCTCCTGACGGAGGCGGTGCGCGGCGTCAGGTCCAACGTCGGCGTCATCGGGGTCTTCTCCGCAGTGCTCTTCCTCCTCGTGCTCTACCGCCTGTCGGGGGTGGTGGCCACCCACCGGCGTGCGGTCGGCCGGGAGAAGGTGCTGCGCAACGCGGTGTCGTCGCTGGGCGGAGCGGGCGAGCTGCGGGATGTGGCCGCCGCCGTCCACTCCGCGGTGACGGAGCTGATGTCGCAGGGGCCGCCGCGTTCCGCGCTGCTCACCCTGCCGGACAACACGTTCTGGGTGAACGGGGCGCACGACGCCCTGCGCGGGCCCCTGACCGAGCGGGCGACCGCGGCCGTACGGGAACTGATCGCGTCCGGCGAGAACCGCCTGGTGAGCCTCGACGGTGTGGGGCCCGATCTTGCCGCCCGCCTCATGGGCTCGGACGAGGAGCCGACCAGCACCCGCCACGCGCTGGTCTGCCCGCTCGCCGCGCAGGATCACCCCTCGGGCGATCCATTGATGGGGGTGCTGATCGTGGCCGGGAACGAGCAGGACCTGCTCGTGCTCCGCGACACGCTGGCGACTCTCGCCGCGCAGGCAGCACTTGCCGCCGCGCGGGTCACCCTCGCCCAGGAGGTCAACCGGCGCAACAGCGAGATGTACTTCCGCACGCTGGTGCAGAACGCCTCCGAGGTCATCCTGATCCTCGACGACGACGACCGGGTCCGTTACGCCAGCCCCTCAGCCGGCCAGGTGCTCGGCGGTCCGGACCTGGAGGGCACCCTCCTCGTCGATCTGGTGCCACCGCAGGACAGCCGCGCGGTGGTCGAGACACTCGGCCGGATACGGAAAGGCGAGTACCAGAGCAAGCGCGAGCACTGGCGCATGCTCCGCGCCGACCGGTCGTCCATCGAGGTCGAGGTGAGGTGGAGCGACCTGCGGTCGGAGGCGACCGTCGGTGGAGTGGTGCTCACCTTGCGGGACGTGACCGAACAGCGCAAACTCGAACGCGAACTCACCCACCAGGCGTTCCACGACTCGCTCACCAACCTGGCCAACCGCGTGCTCTTCCAGGACCGGGTCAACCACGCTCTGGCGCAGGCTCAGCGCGACGGCACGGTGGTCGGTGTGCTCTTCATCGACGTGGACGACTTCAAGGTAATCAACGACATACACGGCCACGGTGTGGGCGACGAACTCCTGGTCGCGCTGTCACTCCGGCTGCAGACCGCCGTGCGTGCCTCCGACACCGCCGCGCGCATCGGCGGCGACGAGTTCGCACTGCTGGTGGAGGGCTCCGTCACGACGGAGGGCGTGGAGCGGTTCACCGAACACCTGATGAGCGTGTTCGCCGAGCCGTTCCGGCTCAGTGTGGGGCCGATGAGCACGTACGCCAGCATCGGCGTCGCGACGACGGAAGACAGCATCGACTCGGTCGAACTGCTGACACACGCTGATCTCGCGCTGTACTCGGCGAAGATGGCGGGCAAGCGTCAGTGGCGCCACTACCACCCGGAACTGCAGAGCGGCATGGCTGAGCGTGCCAATCTGCAGGAGGCCCTGGACAGTTCGACGATCGAGACTTCCTTCCTGGTGCTTTACCAGCCCATCGTGGAGCTGGCCAGCGGTCGGATCGCCGGCTTCGAGGCGCTCGTTCGCTGGCCGCACTCCACGCGCGGCATGGTGTTGCCTGAGCAGTTCATCACGCTGGCCGAGGAGAGCGGGCAGATCGTCCCGCTCGGCGCGTGGGTGCTCGACCAGGCCGCGGCCGAGGCGGTCCGGTGGAAGGACTCCGTGCTGCGCGACGGGGCGGCCGACCGCAACGTGCCTTACATCAGCGTGAACGTGTCGCCACGTCAGTTCCGGGACGACGAGTTCTACAACGTGGTCCGGCGTGCCCTGGATTTCTCCGGCATCGAACCGTCGACTCTCGTACTGGAACTGACCGAGAGCGTGCTGATGTACAACGACGAACGTATCCTGGCCGAGATGAATTCGCTCACAGACCTCGGTATCCGTATCGCGATCGACGACTTCGGAACGGGCTACTCGTCGCTGAGCTATCTGCGTGAGTTCCCCATCTCGATCCTCAAGATAGACAAGTCGTTCGTCGACGAACTCGGGCGCTCGTCGGAACAGTACGCCCTTGTCGAGGGCATCACGCATCTCGCCGACACCCTCGGCCTCACGGTTATCGCCGAAGGGGTGGAGAACGTGAGGCAGCAGGAATTGCTGATCTCCATGGGCTGCCAGTTGGCTCAGGGGTATCTCTTCGCCGAACCGGTCAGCGCCGAGGAGGCGGAGCAACTCATCCTCGCGCCGCCGCTCGGCCGCCTGGCCGGATTGCCTGTGAGACCCGTGGAAGGGGAGCGGTGATGGCGGCGGCCCTTTCCCGCTAGGGGCGCAGATCGTGCTCCGCAGGGCGCCGCGCGAAGGCAGGAGGCCCGAGTGACGGAACGTGAACAGTTGCCGGCAGAGTCGGCTGCACCGTGCGTCGTGCTGCGCAACGACGAGGAGCAGTACGCGATTTGGCACGCCGACCGCCGAATTCCGGCCGGGTGGCGTCGGATCGACGGACCGGCGTCCGCCGCGTGGTGCGCGAGTCTGGTCGACCGCCTGTGGACCGACATGCGGCCCGCGAGCGCCCGCGCCGAGGGGCGGCCCCCGGAGTCCTGGCCGAGCACCGTGCCTGAGCTGGTCCGGGAGCGGGCGCGGCGTGAGCCGTCCGCTCTCGCGGTGCTCTCGGACGACAGTCGGCTCAGCTACGCCGAGCTGAGCGGCCGCGCCGACCGGCTTGCCGACCGGTTACGGGAGTCGGGCGTCGGCGCGGAGTCCGTCGTCACCGTGTGCCTCGACCGCGTGCCCGAGCTGATCGTCGCGCTGCTGGCGGTGCTGGGCTCCGGAGGCGCGTTCCTGCCCCTCGACCCGGCGACTCCCCGGCAACGGATGGTCGCACTGCTCGGGGAGACCGGTTCACGCCTCATCGTCTCGAGCCGCGAGCACGCCCCGATGTTCGCCGGGTGCGAGGCGCGGATCGTCTACGCCGAACCCCCCGGAGCACCGGCCACGCAGGCGCCGCCGGAGGCACCACGGCCGGCACAGGGCCCCCGGCCGGACGACCTCGCCTACGTGATCTACACCTCCGGATCCACCGGGCCCCCCAAGGGGGTGATGATCAGCCACCGGTCACTGGCCCACTCGCTCACCGCGGTGGCCCGGGCATACGAACTGACGCCCTGCGACCGGGTGCTGCACGCTGCGGCGCTCGGCTTCGACACCTCACTGGAGCAGATCTTCGCCACGCTGATCAGCGGCGCGACGCTCATCCTCGCGGGAACACCGACGTGGGCGCCCACCGACCTGCTGCGCCGCCTGCCCGAGCTCGGGATCACCGTCGCCGACCTGCCCCCCGCCTACTGGCACCGGATCGTCTCCGTGGCGGACCGCGGCGAGATCCTCGCGTCGCTGAGGCTCGTCATCGTCGGCGGCGAGATCGTCACCGCGAAGGACTGCCGCGCCGTTCTGCGCCGGATCCCCGGTGCACGGCTCGTCAACGCCTACGGGCTCACCGAGACCACCATCACCTCCACGCTCTGCGACCTGAACCAGGAAACGCTCGCCGCGCCGGACACCGCCATCGCCCCGGTCGGCAGGCCCCTCGAGGGCAACCGTGTCCACGTGCTCGACGCCGAACTACGCCCGGTGCCGCCGGGCGAGCGCGGCGAAATCTACGTCGGCGGTCAGGGGCTCGCGCGTGGTGTCTGGCGGCAACCCGCCCTGACCGCACGGCAGTTCCTGCCCGAACCGTACGGTTCCGCGCCGGGGGACCGGATGTATCGCACCGGGGATCTGGGCCGTTGGCGCTCGGACGGCAACCTGGAAGTCCTGGGCCGGATCGACGACCAGATGAAGATCCGCGGGTTCCGGGTCGACCCGGCCGAGATCGAGGCCGCGCTCGTCTCCCGCCCGGAGGTCGGCCAGGCGATGGTGGTGGCCAGGACACGCGAGAACGGCGACCGGGACCTGATCGCGTACTACACGCCGGCCTCGCCGCAGGCGGCCGGCGGCGAGGCGGCGCTGCGCGCACGGCTGCGGTCGGCACTCGCCGAGGTCCTGCCGGGCTACATGATCCCGGCAGCGTTTCACGAGGTGGAACGGCTGCCCGTCGCGCCCAGCGGAAAGCTCGACCGCAGGGCCGTGCCGCAATCCGGGACCGCGGCGACGACGGCCGGCGCTGACGACCGTCCCGTGCCGCAGGGGCTGGCCCAGCTGTGGTCTCAGATCCTGGGTGTCGACTACGTCCGTCCGCACGACGACTTCTTCGAGCTGGGCGGCAACTCGCTGCTGGCCATGGAGATGCTCGCCCGGACCCGTGTCATATTCGGCATCGGAGTCACACAGATCCGCGACCTGACCCGTTCGCTGCTGCGGCAGCCGATGCTCGCCGCGTTCGCCGAGTCCGTTCGCCAGGCACGTGCCGGCACACTGACCCACCCGGAGGGCGGAAGCGTCGACTTCACCTCGGAGACCGATCGGCGCGTTCCGGCGGTGGGCCGTGACGCGCCGGTTCCCGATCACCGGCACCCCGGCGACGTCCTTCTCACCGGGGCGACGGGATTCTGCGGCGCGCACATGATCGACGAGCTGCTGCGCAGCACGACGGGCCGGATCCTCTGCCTCGTCAGGGCCTCGGACGAGCAGCACGGCATGGAGATGATCCGCTCGAGCCACCAGCGGTACGTCCTCAGCGATCTGTCCAGCGCGCGCATCCAGCCGGTCGTCGGCGACCTGGGCAAGCCCGGACTGGGGCTGTCTCCCGGCCGGTTCGAGGAGCTGGGATCGACCGTCGACGCCGTCTACCACTTCGGCGCCCAGGTCAACTTCATCTACCCGTATCACGAGTTGCGCGCGGTCAACGTCGACGGAACATACGAGATCATCCGCCTCGCCGCCGGCAGGGCCGTCCCCGTCCACTTCGCCTCCAGCATGGCGGTGCTCGCCGGATTCGGGCCGGCCGGGGTGCGCGAGGTGACCGAGAGCACGCCCCTGGGCTTCCCGGAACATCTGTCGGTGGGATACGTGGAGACGAAATGGGTCGCCGAGGCGCTGCTGAAGAAGGCATCCGACGCGGGCTTGCCGGTCGCCGTCTACCGCCTGATGGACATCACGGGCAGCAGCGGTACCGGCGTGGTGAACACCAGCAGCGAAATGGCCGCCCTCATCAGCTTCATCGCGCGGACCGGTCTGTGCCCTGACGTCCGGCTGCCGCTGGACTTCCTGCCGGCCGACCGCCTCGTCCGCGCAATCGGACACATCTCCACCCGCCAACCCGCGCGCGGTGAGGTCTACCACCTCACCAACCCCCGTCCCACCCTGCTGGATTCGCTGGTCGAGCGCATGCGCCAGCGGGGATATCCGGTGCAGAAGATCCCCTACGCCGAGTGGATCGCCGCTCTGGTGAAGTACGCGGCCGGGCACCCCACCGACGCGATAACACCGTTCGTCCCGCTCTTCGTCGACCTGTGCCACCACGCCGACATCACCGTGAGCGAGATGTACTTCCAGGGAGTTTTCCCGGAGTTCACCCGCAACAACGCGGAACGGGCACTGGTGGACGCCGGGATCGACATCCCGCCCGTGGACGCGGAGATGATGGACCGCTACATCCACTACCTCGAACAGCCCGAGCCCGTCCGGCAGGTGAACAACCGAGGGCAGGGAGCGGCACGGTGGTGAGCCGATGCCCCGGCTGGGAGGCACTGGACGTGCAGGCAGCAGCGCCCGACGGTCCGGTGGCCTTCTGCGCCGACCTCAGTCCCGTCGGCCTCCTGGCGGCGTACCGCGCCGGGGTCTATCCGTTCCCGGCATCCGACGAGTACACCCGCGCCCTCAACGAAGTGGTCTTCGCCGATCAGGTCCAGGAGGGCGGCATCCGGCTCGTGGGGGAGGAATTGGCCGATCCCTTCGCCGTCTCCTGGTGGTCACCCGACCCCAGGCCGGTGCTGCCCGTCTCGGCTGCCCACCTGAGCCGGAGCCTCGCCCGGCGGCTGCGCAACCGGCTGCCGTGGTCGACCAGCCTGGACCGCGGGTTCGAGCGGGTCGTCCGCGAATGCCGCGGCGACCGTGTCCCGCTGTGGCTCACCGAGGAGCTGATCGCGAGCTTGATCCGCCTGCACGAACTGGGTCACGCTCACAGCGTCGAGGTGTGGGAGGACGGCAATCTGATCGGCGGCGTCTTCGGCCTCAGGGTCGGACCGGTCTTCAGCATGGACTCGATGTTCTTCCGGCGTCCCGGCGCCTCGAAGGTCGCGGTGAGCGACCTCGCCGCGCGTTTCGCACAGGCCGGCGGCGAGCTGCTCGACGCGCAGCGGGACAGCCCGCACGTCCGCGACCTCGGCTGCGTTCTCCTCCCGCGAGAGCAGTACGTGCGACACCTCCGCCGCACCGCGCGTGACAGCCTCCCGATACCCACCGCCACCTTGCCCGCCCGCCGCCTCGCCCAGCCGGTGGGCTCGCGCTGACCGTGTTCGTCGCGCTGCCCGGGCGGCCGGGCCTGCTCATCCGCCGTCCTCCCCCGGAGCCTGTCCGTCACAGTCGGTGAGGGGTGGGGCGGTGTCCAGCGGGATCGTTGGGTCATATGTGGTGAAAGTGAACTATTGGTTCTAACTTGTGACTGACGGTCTGACTTCGTGGACAGGACGGTGATGTTGCCACCGCGCGTACTCGTGATCGAGGACGACCAGGATGTGAGCGCCCTGCTGGAGCGGCACTTCCGCGAGCGGGGATGCCCCGTGGCCGTCGCGTATTCGGGGGAAGAGGGGCTCGGGCTCGCTTTCGCCGACCCTCCGGACATCGCGGTCGTCGACGTGTTGCTGCCCGGCATCGACGGACGGGAGGTCGTCCGCAGGTTGCGGGCGGACGAGCGGACGAGGGGATGCCGTCTGGTCGTCTCCTCGGTGCTCGACCGGGAAGATCTGGTCGGTCTCGCGGACGAGGTGCTGCCCAAACCGTTCCGGCAGTCGGCCGTGGCACGGCTCGTGGACTCCTACCGAAACTCCCTGGCCCTTGAGTCCCAGGAGTCCCATGAGTCCCAGGAGTCACAGGAGGAGTAATGGCTCATGTCCTGATAGCCGACGACGACGCGGACATCCGGGATCTGGTGGCGTTCAAGCTGACCCAGAGCGGTCACCAGGTCACGGCCGTGGAGGACGGTATGGCGGCGCTCCAGGCCGCGCGTGAGAACACGGTGGACCTGGCACTGCTCGACATACGGATGCCGGGCATGTCGGGTCTGGATGTCTGCCGGGAGCTGCGCGCGGCGTCCCAGACCGCGACGCTCCCCGTCATCATGATCACCGCCCGGTCCCAGGAAGCGGACGTCGAGGTCGGCTTCGCGGCGGGAGCCGACGACTACATCATCAAGCCGTTCAGCCCGCGGGAGCTGTCCAGCAGGGTGACCGCGGTGCTCAACCGGGTGGAACGGTGATGCCCAACGGCCTCCTCAGTGGCGCGTTGCTGGGCCTGCTGGCCGTCGTCTCGGCGCTGAGCCTGCTGATCCTCGGCAACCGCCTCGTCCGCAGGTACCGACAGCGCGGACGTGAGCGGATCGCGGCACCGGTGCGCGGTCTCCTGCTGCAGGTCCTGTGCGCCGAAGGGGACGAGCAGACCGAGCTGCTGCACCGGCTGACGGAGATCGACAGACGGACCTGGGCCGCCCTGGAGCCGACCCTGACGGCGCTGCTGGGGAAGGTCGCCGGCGGAGCCCGTACGGCGCTGGTCCGCCTGTACGAGTTGCGCGGGGCCGCCGTGGACGCCGTCTCCGACCTGTCGAGCCGCAGCGCGGTCCGGCGGGGGCGCGCCGCGCAGGTGCTCGGTCAACTGGGCCACCGTCCCGCCGCCCCGTCGCTGTGCCCTCTGCTGGCCGATCGCGACCCCGAGGTCCGCCTGGCCGCCGCACGCGCGCTGGGCCGGTGCGGGGGACCGGAGTCCGTGCCGTACCTCCTCGAGGCCCTCCGCGGACCGCGGGCGGTGCCGCCCGCCGTGGTCACCAGGGCGCTGGTCTCCCTGGGACCGGAGGCACAGCGGAGTGTCGCCGCGGGACTGGAACATCCGGAACCTCTCGCCAGAGCCGTGACCATCGAAGTCCTCGGCGCGACCGGCGTGGTCTCACACACGTCAGGGATCGCCCGTGCACTGGGCGAGGACCCCCAGATCGAGGTACGCATCAAGGCGGCACGCGCGCTGGGCCGACTGGGTATGCCCGACGGCCTGGAGCCGCTGCTGGCGGCTGTCCGGCCGGGTCAGCCGGTCGCGCTGCGCATGGTGGGCGCCGGGGCCCTTGGCACTCTGGGAGCCGTCGCCGCGACGGGCCCGCTGGCGGAGCTGCTCGGCGATCCCGACCCACATGTGGCAGCCACGGCGGCTCGCGCGCTGCTGCAGCTCGGCCCGGAAGGGCAGGCTGCGCTGCGCGCGGTGGCCGAGGACCACTCCCGCCGACAGGCCGTCGCCCAGGCCAGAGCCGTGCTCGCCGAATCGGCGGTCGGGGCCGCACGCCACGACGTCCGTGCGGAGGTGGCTCTGTGATCACGGCGGCCGACGAACCGTGGGCGTCGCTGCTGGGCGCGGCGCACTCGCTGCTCACCGTGTGCGACGGCGCGGTGATCACGTACTTCCTGGCCATCAACACCACTTATCTGGTGCTCATCCTGATCGCCCTCGGGGAGTTCGTCAGAACGCTGCGCCGGGCTCCCTTCGCGGGCCATGACGAGGCCGCCACCAGCCCCCTCACCCCACCCGTTTCGGTGATCATGCCCGCGTACAACGAAGCGGCCGGCATCGTCGAAGCGGTACGGGCCATGCTGTTGCTGCGCTACCCGGAGTTCGAGGTCGTCGTCATCGACGACGGCTCCACCGACGGCACGCTGGACGCCCTGCGGGACGCCTTCGACCTCGCCGAGGTGGAGTACGTGGTGCCCGACGACGTCCCCGTACGCGGCAGGATCACCTCGGTCCATCTGCCGAGGGGCGGCCCGGTGCGCCTGGTGGTGGCCCGCAAGGACAACGGCGGCAAGGCCGACACGCTCAACGTCGGCATCAACCTGGCACGCTATCCGCTGCTGTGCATGGTGGACGCGGACTCGATCCTCGACTCCCAGGCGCTGCTCGCGGTGGCCAAACCGTTCTGCGACGATCCGCTGCGGGTGGTCGCCTCCGGCGGCGTGGTCGGCCTCGCCAACGGCTGCACCGTCGTCGCGGGGCGGGTGGTCGAGGCGCGTGTGCCCCCGGACGTGCTCGGACGCGTTCAGGTCGTCGAGTATCTTCGCGCCTTCCTGCTCGGCCGCACCGGATGGTCCAAGCTCGGCAGCCTGCTGGTCATCGCCGGGGCCTTCGGCCTCTTCCGCAAGGACGCGGTCGTGGCGGTCGGCGGGATGGACCCGGACTGTATCGGCGAGGACGCCGAACTGGTCATCCGCCTCCACCGGCACATGCGCGAGCAGGGTCGTGACTACCGCATCGTCTTCGTCGCCGAGCCGATCTCCTGGAGCGAGGCACCCTCGAAGCTGACGATGCTGGCCCGCCAGCGGCGGCGGTGGCACCGCGGCCTGACGGAGATCCTGCTCAAGCACCGCCGCATGATCGGTAACCCCCGCTACGGCCGCATCGGACTGCTGGCACTGCCCTTCTACGTCGTCTTCGAACTCCTGGCCCCGCTGGTGGAGCTCGCGGGACTGGTTCTCGTACCCCTCGGCGTACTGATCGGTGCGGTGAACGTCGACTTCCTCTGGCGCTTCATGCTTGCCGCCTACGCCTACGCCATCGTCGTCAGCATGGTGTCGGTCGGTGTGGAGGAGTACGCCTTCCACCGTTTCACCCGGTGGCGGGACGTCTGGGGAGCCCTCGTCGGGGTGGTCGTCGAGAACATCGGATACCGCCAGTTGACAGCGTGGTGGCGGCTGCGCGGCATGTGGGACGCGTTGCGCGGGTCTCCCCAGGTGTGGGGTGCCATGACCCGTGCGGGATTCGCCTCTCCCGGTCAGGAGAGGGAGAGCGGAGGTGATCGTGCATGAGCCGTGCATCCAGGCAGGGCAGCGGCCGGGTGGCGCACCGGCTCGGCCTCGCGTTCGGGCTGCTGACCCTTCTGATCGCCCTGTGCGGGGCCGGTACGCTGATCGGCGCGCTGGTGCTGGACAGCCAGCGCGACCGGATCAGCGACCGCATCCACCCCGCCGAGATCGACAATCTGCGCCTGTTCAACGCGGGCATCAGCGTGCAGCGTTCGATGCGGGGCTATTTGGTCACGGGCGACCCGAGAGAGCTCGCCGCCTTCCGCGCGGCCCGGGACGGCATTCCATCGATCATCGAGGGCGTCCGTGGCCACGAGGTCGCGGACGAAGGCGATCTCGCGACGCAGCAGCGGCAGATCGAGGCCTATCTGCGCCTGGCCGACGACCAGGCGCACACCACTCCGGGAAGCGCGCAGGCCGTCGCGCTCACCCGGGAGGCCAGCCGGCGGTTCGGCGCGTTCGAGGCGACCAACGCCCGTCTGAACGACGAGCTGAACGAAGAAGAGCAGCGTCTGGAGGGGAACGCCGACGCGGTGATCCGGGCGGGCGTGGCCGGGCTCGGCGCCGCGCTGGTCGTGGCCCTCGCCGTGGCCGTGTACACGTCGGTGCACGCCACGCGCGCCCTGACCGGGCCGCTGCGGAGAACCGCGTGGACGCTCGGCCGGCTCACCGCGGGAGACCGTGCGGCCCGGGTCGAGGTGACGGGGCCGGAGGAGATCCGGGCGGTGGCGCGGTCGGTCAACGTGCTCGCGGACGAGAGCGACCGGCTACGGGCGGTCGAGGAGGAACGGCATCGACTGTCGACGGCCGCGAGGGAGACCGGCATCCGGATCAGGGACCGCCTCGAGGTCGGCTATGTCCTCGACGCGTCGTGTCGCGGCATCGGCGAGGTCATGCAGGCCGACTACGTCTTCATCCTGCTCGCCGAGGACGGCGGTTCAGAGTTTCCCGTGGCCCGGGTGTGGTCCGCGGAGCGCGGCCTGCTGCCCGACGAGGAGCAAGGACGCATACCGACGCTCCCGGCGGACGTGGTCCGTGACCACTACCGGCGGGGAACGGCCTGGCTGGTCACCGACCTGCCCCAGTACGTGTCCGACACCAGGCCGATGCCTGGTGCCCCCGGCTCCTTCGGGACGACCGGTATGCCGGCGGAGAACCGCGCTGCCGCGGCGGCGCTGGGCCTGCACTCGGCGGTGATCATCCCCATAGGGGTGGGGGAGGAACCGATCGGTGCCGTGTCCGTGGCCCGTACCAGCGCCGACCGACCTTGGCGTCCGGTCGAGGTCGACATCGCCGAGTCCATGGCCGGCGGTGTCGGCCGGGCGCTGCACACCGCCCTTCTCTACGAGAAGGAGTCGGGCCTGGTGGACAAGCTGCGAGCCCTGGACAAGGCCAAGAGTGACTTCCTGTCCACCGTCTCCCATGAGCTGCGCACCCCGCTGACGAGCATCGTGGGATACATCGAGCTGCTGAAGGACGAGGACACCGGTCCGCTCTCCCCGTCCCAGCTGCGCATGCTGGACGTCGTCGACCGCAACGCCAACCGGTTGCGGACACTGATCGAGGACCTGCTCACGCTCTCCAGGATCGAGTCGGGCGCGTTCACCTCCCAGAAGGGACCGATCGACCTGCGACGGCTGGTGGCCTCGGCGGTCGACGCGATCAAACCGGCCGCCGAGGCCGCCTCGGTCACACTGGAGACGCGGTGCCCCGAGCAGCCGCTGGTGCTGGAGGCGGACGGCGAACAACTCGACCGGGTCCTGATGAACCTGCTGTCCAACGCGGTGAAGTTCACCCGCGGCGGTGGCAAAGTCAGTGTACGAGCGGGCGCGCAGGACGGGGAGGCGCTGCTGAGCGTGAGCGACACCGGCATCGGCATTCCCGCGGCCGAGCAGGAGAAGCTCTTCCAGCGGTTCTTCCGCGCCTCGAACGCCACCGAACAGGCCATCCCTGGTACCGGTCTGGGCCTGACCATCGTGCGCACGATCGTGGCGAACCATGGCGGCCGGACGGAGGTGAACTCCGAAGAGGGCCGGGGTACCACGATCACCGCCTGGCTGCCGCTCACCGGTACGGACGGTGGGGCGGGCTCCGCCTGAACGGCGCCGCCCCGCGGCCTCCCGGGACGCCCGGCGGCCGGCCCCGCCCTGACCGGACCTCAGTTGTCCAGCCCCGCAGGGGCAGTCCGGTACGTGCGCGTCGGCCGTCAGAAGGCCGGCACCGGAAGCCATGGGCATGAGGGTGCCTGGCAACCGGGCTACTCGGATGGCCGTAGCCCGACCGTAAACACCGGCTCGGCGTCCGCTTCCTCGATTTGCGATCTTCAGTGGTTCATTCTTTGCTGGAAATGTCCGACGAGCGGATCGCTTGATCTCCGTCATCGCACGCCGCACCGAAACCGTCGCGACCGGTCTGTTCGGTGGTCCCGGCCGCGCCTTGTGGCCGTGCCTGACATGTGGAGGCGGACGATGGAACCGGAATCGAAAGCCGGGCCAAGGCAGTATGCGGCCGACGACGAGGAGCGGTTTCGGCTGCTGCTCAAGAACTCTCCGGACATGGTCTTCCGCCGGACGACGGAGGGCGTCTACCAGGAGGTGTCCGCCGCGGGGCAGGCATTGCTGGGCCGTCCGGTCGAGGAGATCGTGGGGACGTCGCTGAAGTCCTGGGTCCATCCGGCCGATGTGGAGGAATTCGAGTGGGCGGAGCGGGATCTGCTCCGCGACGGCCGGGTGTCGGTGTGTCTGCGTCTGCGGCATGCCGACAGGCACTCGATGTGGACGGAGTTGACGTCCTGGGTGGTGCGGGGACCCGCAGGCGAGCCGATCGAAGTACGCGGGTTCGTCCGTGAGGCGGAAGGCCAGCGGCGCAGGGAGGAAGCGCTGCGGCTGTTGCAGGATCAGGCACGTTCGGTCATCGAGACCGCCCGGGACGCCTTCGTCTCCATCGACGAGGATGGCCTGGTCATCGACTGGAACCTGAGCGCAGAGAGGCTGTTCGGGTTCAGCCACCGCGAGACGGTGGGCCGTCCGCTGACGGAGACGATCATTCCTGACCGGTACCACGCCGCGCACAGGGCCGGTCTGCAAAGGGTGCTGGCCGGCGGTGAGTCTCATGTGCTGGGCCGTCAGGTCGAACTCACCGCCCGTCATCACGACGGCCACGAGATCCCGGTCGAACTGGCGGTGTGGCGGCTGAAGTCGGCGAAGGCGCGCTGCTTCAACGCCTTCATCCGGGACATCAGCGAGCGCAAACAGGCCGAAGCCGCTCTGGCGGAGGCCCGCGACCAGGCGATCGCCGCGTCCCAGGCGAAGTCGCAGTTCGTCGCCTCCATGAGCCACGAGATCCGCACCCCCATGAACGGCGTCATCGGGCTGAGCGACCTGCTGCTGGGCACCGAACTGGATGCCGAGCAGCGACGTTACGCCGAGGGCATTCAGGCCGCCGGCACGGCACTGCTGTCGCTGATCAACGACATCCTGGACTTCTCCAAGCTGGAGGCGGGCAAACTCGAACTGGACGAGGTCGCTTTCAGCCCGCAGGTGCTGGTGGAGGAAGTCGTCTCGCTGGTGGCGCAGACCGGCCAGGCCCAGGGTCTCGAACTGCTCAGCGACTGCCATCCCGACCTGCCCGCGATGGTGCTTGGCGACGCCGGCCGATTGCGGCAGATCCTGCTCAACCTGGCGTCCAACGCGGTGAAGTTCACCAAATCCGGCGAGGTCGTGCTTCGTGCCCGCCCGGCCCCGTCCCGTTCACCCGCAGAGCAGGCGCCGTGGCTGCAATTCGAGGTGGCCGACACAGGCATCGGTATCGCCGAGGCCGATCAGGCACGGATGTTCGACGCCTTCTCCCAGGCCGATGCCTCCACCACCCGCCGCTACGGAGGCACCGGTCTGGGCCTGGCCATCTGCCGCAGGCTCACCGAGGCCATGGGCGGCTCCATCGGCGTCAACAGCCGGCCCGGCCAGGGCAGCACCTTCTCCTTCGTGGTACCGGTTCGCGCACCCGACGCCCCCGAACAACCCCCGCCCCCACCCCACCCCGACATCCTTCGCGGGCTGCGGGTCCTGGTCGTCGACGACAACGACACCAACCGGCTGATCCTCGACACGCAGCTGCGCAGATGGCACATTCAGCCGGCCATGGTCGCCGGCGGCCCCCAGGCACTGGTGGCTCTGCACGAGGCAGAGGCCGCTGGTCGCTCCTTCCACCTCGCCCTTGTCGACATGCACATGCCTGACATGGACGGCCTGGAACTCGCCCGCCGGATCACCACCGATCAGAACTTCGCCCGCGTGCACATGCTGCTGCTCACCTCCGGCCCCCCGCCGCCCGCCGCCGAGTTGCAGGCGGCCGGGATCGCCCAGAGCCTGTCCAAGCCCATCCACCAGTCGCAGCTCCTGGACGCCCTGGTCGAAGTGGCCACCCGGACAACGCCGGTGACCAGAGCGGCTCCGAAAGCGCAGGCCCCCCGCACGCCCCGGCCCGCCCACCGGGGTCATCTCCTGCTCGTCGAGGACAACGAGATCAACCAGATGGTCGCCCAGGGCATGCTCACCCGGCTCGGCTACAGCACGGACACCGCCGCCGACGGCGCCCAGGCCCTGCGCATGACCGAGGAACACGATTATCAGGCCGTACTCATGGACTGTCATATGCCCCGGATGGACGGCTACAGCGCCACCAGGGAACTGCGCCGCCGGGAACGGGACCACGGCCGTCACCTGCCGGTGATCGCCATGACCGCCAGCGCCCTCGCCGAGGACCGGGAACGGTGCCTGGCCGCGGGCATGGACGACTACGTCTCCAAACCCGTCAGCGCCGACAACCTGGAACAAGCCCTCGCGCACTGGGTCCGCCCAGCCGACCCACAGGCGGACAACGAGGACCTGCGCGCATCCATCGAGCAGCGGCTGGACGAACTACGCGGCGCCGGCACCCCGGCCGAGCACGAACTGGTGGACAGGCTGGTGGACCACTTCCTCGTCCGGGCCCCCGAGATGACCAGTTCACTCTTCCACGCGCTCGACCGCCACGACACGCAGGAGATCGCAGATCAGGCACACAGCCTCAGAGGTGCGGCCGGCAACATGGGCGCCGAGGGCCTCGCCGCCCGCTGCCGGGAGTTGGAAGAGCACGCGCGTGCCGGACACCCGGCCTCACTGGCCGAGACCGCTCCCCGCCTCCAGGACGAACTCGACCGCACCTGTCGCACTCTCGAGACGCTCCGCTCCCAAACTCCCGGCCGCGAACCTGGTTGACGAGCCGCCCGCACACTGCCGCCCGGGCGCGTAGGGGCCAGAGGAGGGAAGGAGAATCTGTGGGCAAGGTTCAAGGCCTGTCGCCCGCCAGCCGTGATGCGGCGGTCTGGGCGTATGTGGCGGCAGGGACCACGATCATCATCATCTATCTGGTCAGTTCCTCCTCAGCGCGTTACATGCTGCCCGTGCTGGTAGCCGCCTCAGTCGTCTTCGCGATAGCAATGGGACTCACCAGGAACAGGCCCCCATCGTTCGTTCCGTGGTGTCTCCTCGCGGCGGCAATGGCTCCGTACACGGTGGCGGACGCGATCTGGGGCACGTACCAGGTCCGCGACGCAGACGTTCCGTTCCCGGGTGTGGCCGACATGCTGTACCTGGGCAGCTACCTGTTGTTCGCCGCGGGCCTGGTGACATTGGCCCGGCAGCAGTCAGGCCGTCTGCACTTAGCGGGGCTGCTGGACGCGGGAATCGTCACGCTGGGGTTCTGCATTCTGTCGTGGGCGTTCATCATCGCCCCCTACCTGCGCAGCGAACTGTCCGCGTGGCCGCTCGCGGTGTCCATCGCCTATCCCGTCACCGACCTGGTGCTGTTGTCCGTGGCCGCGCGGCTGATGCTCACCACCGGCAAGCGCACTCCGTCGTTGCTTCTGTGCATCGGATGGCTGCTGGCCCTCCTCGCCGCCGACGGCCTCTACTACGGAACGATGGCGACGACCGGGACCGCGATCGCGGAGGACGTGTCCGAAGTGGGGTGGATGGTCTCGTCCCTCCTGCTGGGGGCTGCGGTGCTGCACCCGTCGGTCGGCCGTCCGGCACAACTGTCGGACGGCAATGAGAGCATGCCCCGGCGGCGACTGTCGATCCTGATCGCGCTCATCCTGGTGGGGCCGTTGATCATGGTGGCCAATGTCGGGGGTATCCGGTACCAGCCCGTGAACGTCACGGTGATCGTCGGCATGCTGGCGACCCTTTCGCTGCTGTTGGTGCTGCGCATCGCGTTCCTGGCCCAGTACGCCCAGAGCAGGGCCGCCGAAGCGCGGACGCAGGCCCACGACCTCGCAGCATCACTGCGAGAGCAGGAACAGCTCCAAAAGCAGCTGAGCCATCAGGCGACCCACGACCCGTTGACGGGTCTGGCCAATCGAGTGCTGCTGAACGAGCGCTTGGAATCCGCTCTCGGCCGGTGCTCCGCCACTTCCCCCGCCGGACTGCTGATGCTCGATCTCGACGGCTTCAAGGAAGTCAACGACTCGCTGGGGCACCCGTCCGGCGACGAACTGCTCGTTGACGTCGCACGGCGGCTGACAGGCAGGGTCCGCGAGCAGGACATCGTGGCCAGGCTCGGCGGGGACGAATTCGCACTGCTCGTGGAAGGCATGGGCGCGAGCGCACTGTGCGACTACACCGTCCGGATCCTCGACTCCTTCAAGGACTCCTTCACCCTCGCCCATGGCCATTCGGTTCACGTGACAACAAGCATCGGAGCACGGAGCATCACCAGGCCGACCACGCTGGCAGAAGCGCTGAGGGACGCTGACATCGCCCTGTACCGAGCCAAAACCGCAGGCAAGAACCAAGCCGTGTTTTTCGAATCCCCGTAGCGGAGTCGTGAATCGGCTGGGCGACAGGCGCCTGGAAGAAGCCCAGCTTCTTCGGCGAGTAGCTCACCAGCAGGTTCTTCGTCTGCTGGTGGTACAGAGTCGGCGGGCGGCCAGGGAAAGGGCCTGAGCCGAAGCCAATCGCGAGGGTTGGCCCGCGCAGGGTCCGGATCTTGGTCAGTCGCGGCCGACCGTCGCACCGCTTGCCCCCGATCGGCGTCGTCGGGGCCCACTTCTCCATTACCTGGGGGCGGGCACGGGCCGGATGGGTAAGCGGCAGCTTCGGGGTCGGTCGCCTCCGTGTCGGCCCTCGGCCGTGCGAGCCGCGATGACTCCGGGCAGCATCGACGTAAGGCCGACCACCCGGGGTGGCGGCAGTCGCGTCCGCAGTGGGCGACACCTCGGCCGCATGGCCGAACTCACCGGTGCGCCGCGCCGTCCGCTTCACGAGAGTCAGGGCAGTCACCCGGCACGTCGCTTGGAGATCGACTTCCAGGTAGGAAAGATGCCTTTGCTCGCGCGTTTGTCGTGCGGGGTGCCCTGCGTGTTTCGTAGCGGTGCCGTCTGCGGTACGCGACTATACGGACGCCGACATCACATTCATCGGCATGATGCGTGGAATCGCCGATGCAGAAAGAAGGAAGACATGTCCGGTAGCGAAAGCGAGAACCCGGTAATCGCCTCTCCGACCCCCACGCCGACTCGGCCCAGGACGAACCGGGACTGGTGGCCGAATCAGCTGGATCTCCAAATTCTCCACCAACACTCGTCCCACTCCAATCCGATGGACGAGGGCTTCGACTACGCGAGAGAGTTCGCGGCACTCGACCTCGACGCACTGAAGCAGGACGTCTTCGACGTGATGACGACGTCACAGCAATGGTGGCCTGCCGACTACGGCCACTACGGGCCGCTCTTCATCCGGATGAGTTGGCACGCCGCGGGCACGTACCGTGTCGCCGACGGCCGGGGCGGTGGCGGCAGCGGCGCTCAGCGCTTCGCCCCCCTGAACAGTTGGCCGGACAACGCGAGCCTCGACAAGGCGCGCCGTTTGCTGTGGCCGGTCAAGCAGAAGTACGGACAGAAAATCTCCTGGGCCGACCTTCTGGTTTTCGCCGGTAACTGTGCCATGGAATCGATGGGATTCAGGACGTTCGGTTTCGGATTCGGGCGAGAGGACATCTGGGAACCCGAGGAGATCTTCTGGGGGTCCGAGGACATCTGGCTCGGAGATGAGCGCTACAGCGGCGACAGGGAACTCGCCACTCCCTTCGGTGCCGTGCAGATGGGACTGATCTACGTCAATCCGGAGGGGCCCAACGGAAACCCGGATCCGATGGCCTCCGCCCGGGACATTCGCGAGACATTCCGGCGCATGGCGATGAACGACGAGGAGACGGTCGCGCTCATCGTCGGCGGCCACACCTTCGGCAAGTGTCATGGTGCGGTCGATCCCACGTACATCGGCCCGGAACCCGAGGCCGCACCCGTCGAGCAACAGGGTCTCGGCTGGTGGAACACGTACGGCAGCGGCAAGGGCGCCGACGCGCTCACCAGTGGGCTCGAGGGCGCATGGACCTCCGAGCCGACCCGGTGGGACAACGGGTACCTGGACAACCTGTTCAGGTACGAATGGGAGCTGACGACGAGCCCCGCCGGTGCCAAGCAGTGGACTCCCACGGATCCTTCGGCCCAGGGCACGGTGCCCGATGCTCATGATCCGTCGAGGCGGCACGCTCCGATGATGCTGACGACGGACCTCGCTCTGAAGCTGGATCCGGTCTACGGCCCGATCTCGAAGAGCTTCCACGAGAACCCGGACAAGCTCGCGGAAGCCTTCGCCAAGGCGTGGTACAAGCTGTTGCACCGCGACATGGGACCCGCCACGCGCTACCTCGGCCCGTGGGTTCCCGAGCCGCAACTGTGGCAGGACCCCGTCCCCGAGGTCGATCACGAACTCGTCGTGGCCGAGGACATCGCTGCTCTCAAGGGCACGATCGTCGCCTCGGGGCTGTCCATCTCCCAGCTGGTCACCACCGCTTGGGCCTCGGCGGCGAGCTTCCGCGGCACCGACAAGCGGGGCGGGGCCAACGGGGCACGGATTCGCCTCGCGCCGCAACGGGACTGGGAGATCAACCACCTGCCCGAGGTGGCCGAGGTGCTGCAGAAGCTGGAGCGGATCCAGCAGGACTTCAACCGCTCCCATGCCGGCGGCACGAGGGTCTCGCTCGCCGACCTGATCGTCCTGGGCGGGTGCGCGGCCGTCGAGCAAGCCGCGAAGAACGCCGGTTACCAGATCACCGTTCCGTTCGCGCCGGGGCGCACGGACGCTTCGCAGGAACAGACCGACGTGGAGTCGTTCGCCGTGCTGGAACCCAGGGCCGACGGATTCCGGAACTACGTCCGCGCGGGCGAGAAGCTGTCGGCGGAGACACTCCTGCTGGACCGCGCCAACCTGTTGACGCTGACCGCCCCCGAGATGACGGTACTGATCGGCGGCATGCGGATCCTGCAAACCGGCTACAAGCGATCCTCACACGGCGTCTTCACTCACCGGCCGGAGACGCTGACCAACGACTTCTTCGTCAACCTGCTCGACATGGGCACGGAGTGGAAGGCGTCGACTTCGGACGAGAACGTGTTCGAAGGCCGGGATCGCGCCACAGGCGAGCTCAAGTGGACCGCCACCGCGGTCGACCTCATCTTCGGATCACACTCCCAGCTCCGAGCCGTCTCGGAGGTCTACGCGTCCCAGGACGCGGGACACAAGTTCGTGCGTGACTTCGTGGCCGCGTGGGACAAAGTGATGAACCTCGATCGGTTCGACCTGGCCTGAACCCGATGTCCGGGCGGGGGGGGCAGGGACGCTGGTCCCTCAGAGCTCCCGCAGCGCTTCCATGGCGGGCACGCGCACTCCACACAGCACGCGGGCCCGCCGAGCCCACAGGGTCAACCGGCCCCGCTCGTCAATTCTCCTGGAGCACGGAGAGAACGTTCCCGGCCGGGTCGGTGAACCACGCGATCGCCGCAGGACCGCCGTCACCGACACGGACGATGCCCTTCTCGTCGTGGTCGAATTCGGGATAGCGCTCAAGGTTCACGCCGCGCCGCTCCAGTTCATTGACGGCGGCCTCGATGTCGTCCACGGGGAAGTTGAGAAGCGTGAACGTCGCGGGGGTGTGCGTCTCCTTCGGATAGACGAAGACACGCGCGCCGCTGCCGAGTGTGAGGGTCAGCATCCGCATGTCCCCCTGCCCGGTCTCCTCCACCTGGAGACCGAGAGTCTCACCGTAGAACCGGCGGGCCTCGCCGAGATCGTCGACCGCGAAGCCGCTGAAAGCCTGCGACTGTCCGAACATGCCGTGTGTCTCCTTCACGGGTGAGCCAACACAAGATCTCAGGGCACACCACACGGGCCACGGTCAACGGCACGCCACGCGGTCGACGCCCGGATGGTCGTGCGCCCTTCACCCTCACGAAGCGATGGCCGGCCGCCGCCTGTGCTCCGTCGACGGACGGTCACCGGAGCCGATCACCATCGACCTCTTGACGGTCACCGAGCTGGCCCGCGCGTGCAGCTCAGTGTCTCGCCTTGCCACCGTCGCCTGCGCGACCTTGAACGCGAGGGCGCCATCCTCGGCTACCGGGCGATAGTGGACCCGGCGGCCGTCGGCCTGAACTTCGAGGCTCTCGTCTTCGCCACCCTGCGCTGGGAGGACCCCGACACCGTCACGGCCTTCGAAGAGGCCGTGAGCGCTGTCCCGCACGTCATCCAGGCGCAGCGCCTGTTCGGCGAACCCGACTACCTGCTCCGTGTCGCCACCACCGACCTGACCGCATTCCGGCAGCTCTACGACCAGCAGCTCGCCCGACTGCCCGGGGTCCAGCGCCTGACCTCCACCCTCGTCATGAAGAACGTCGTCCACGACCGCCCCCTGCCTGAGTAGCCGCCTGTCCGCGAACCCGGTTGCCACGAAGGCCGGGTCGGGAGTCTCTACCGGCCGTGCGCTGGGAGGACCTGGACGTTATGAGGTGTTTCGGTGAGTTTTGGCGGAGGCGTCGGTTCTCCTCGCCTGGTGCAGTGCTCCGAATCGCGAGAGCGACCAGGCCGCCGGGCCGACGGGTGATGGGCCAGGCGCGCGCCACCCGCGCCGGCACTGGCGGGGGGTGGGGGAGCGGTCGCGCGGGAGGACACCGGCACCAATTCCAAGCGGTTGGCGGGGACGTTTCGTGTCGCCATGCCGTAGGAATCCGCAGGTCAGTGGCACATGTGGTGGGGCACCATAGCTCGGGGGTAGAGGTGCGTGCGGGCACCATGAGGACGGTGGGACCGTCGGGGCCGCTACGGGAACTCACCGGGCCGGCGAGAGCACTGTCGGAGTTGCCCTGTTCGGCCACATCGGGCGGTCCTCGGTGGGTGGTCTCTTCGGCGTCGCCGGGAGCCGTCACAGCTTGCGGAAGTCCCAGGAGACGGTCTTCGACGGTGTCAGGCGGATCCACGCATGCCGGCCATCGTGCGGCATTGCCTCCAGGCCGAAGTTCTTGCGGGCGAACAGCGGTTCCAACGCGTCGAGTTCGCTGCATGGTTCTCCGGTGCGGGGGCTCTCGCCCACGAACTCCGCAGTGCCTGACAGTTCGACGCCGCGCAGTTCCCCGTACCCCTCGCCGGAGTCGATGATGATCGCGACGCGGGGGTCGTTCCGAAGGTCGGCCCATCGCTTGCTGCGCACGATGGAGTACAGCCACAGCGAGGTTCCGTCCCAGGCGAACCAGAGGGCGCTGACATGCGGGGCACCGTCGCTCGAGACGGTTGCGATCCGGCACGTGCGCTGGGTGGCGAGGAACTCGTCCAGCTCGTCCGGCGTCATCATGATCTTCCGGCTTCTGCGCTGAGTTGCCGCCATGCGGGCCTCTTCTCTTGCGTCAGGGCGGGACTGTCTCTGGCGTCAGGGTGGGACTCGTTTCCGGCGTAGCGGCAGAAGCATGGGCCGATTTCCCCGAGTCTGCAATGACTGAGGGGACCTTCCGCGGCGATGGTGGTGAACCCGTAGCGGGTTTTCGGAGATGCTCAGCACCGGCACGACGAACGGCAGGAGGAGAACACTCGGCAGCGGGACCTTGAACGCGAAGCTGATCCCCAAGGTCGTCCGTCCGGACCGGGCGCAGGGACTGAATCACTCATACCGGAGATGACAGACATGGCGCTGATACTGGTAACCGGGTCGTCCAGCGGACTGGGACGCGACGCGGCGAACGCCTTGGCCGAGGGCGGGCACGACGTGGTCATCCACGTCCGCAACCCGGCCCGTCTGGCCGACGCGGAGGACACCGCCCGGTGGAAGGGCATCGTCGTCGGCGATCTCGCCGAGCTGGACGAGATCCATGATGTCGCCCGGCAGGCCTCCGAGTTCGGCCGCTTCGACGCCGTCATCCACAACGCCGGCGTCCTGCACTCGCCCGAAACGGTCAACGTCAACACCGTCGCGCCCTACATGCTGACGGCCCTGATGGAAAAACCGGCCAGGCTCATCTATCTCAGCAGCTCCATGCACCGAACCGGCTCCACCGACCTGCGGCGGCTGGCCGCCGGCACCGCTTCTTATGACGACAGCAAACTGTGGGTCACCACCTTGGCGCTCGCACTCGCCTCCCGATGGGAAGGAACCTCCAGCCATGCGGTCGACCCCGGATGGGTCCCCACACGTATGGGTGGCGCCGGCGCATCGGACGACCTGGACGCAGGGCATCAGACGCAGGTATGGCTCGCCACCCACCACGACGTAGTCCCGCGCACCGGCGGTTACTGGTACCACCGACAGACGCAGACGCCCCATTCCGCAGCGCGGGACGAAGCGTTCCGCGACCGCCTGATCCAAGCCCTGGCGAGCCACACCGGCGTCCCGCTCGCCTGACTGTGACGCCTGGGGTGTCGATCATCGGGGAGCGTTGCCGAGGTGGGCGGCTCGGCCGCCGGTGCCTTAATCGGATAGCCCTATCCGATTGCTAGAGTGGCAGGCATGACCCCCGCCTCCCAATACCCCGACGACACCGCCGCCCAGCCGCTGCGCAGCGACGCCGAACGCAACCGGGGGCGGATCATCGCTGCCGCGCGCCGGGTGTTCGCACGTGACGGTCTGAACGCCTCCATGGCGTCCGTGGCCCGTGAGGCGGGCGTCGGGATCGCCACCATCTTCCGCCGCTTCCCCGTCAAGGAGGAACTGGTCGCCGCCGTCTTCGCCGACCGCATGGACGCCTACGCCGACGCGGTCGCCGTCGCCCTCGACGACCCCGACCCCTGGCGCGGTTTCATCGGCTACATCGAGGCCGCCTGTGCGATGCAGGCCGCCGACTACGGCTTCGCCGACGTGCTGACCATGACCTTCCCCACCGCCAAGGCCATGGAAGAGCGCCGCAACGAGGCATACGAGGGCATGGTGGAGCTCATCGGCCGGGCCAAGGCGGCGGGGCGGTTGCGTGAGGACTTCGACCCCTCGGACCTGGTGCTGATCCACATGGCCAACGCGGGTGTCGTCAACGCCTGCGGCGATGCCGCTCCCGACGCCTGGCGACGCGTCGTCGGCCTGACGATCCAGGCCCTGGAGGCCCCCGCCCGCGGTCCTCTGCCCGACTCGCCCGACCACGACGCCCTCTACAAGGCGATGCGCCGCGCCAGTCCGGCGGGCCTCACCGCAGCGGAGCCGGGCGCGAGCGACTGACCTCAGGGTCATGAAGACAAAGCAGTGGTGCAGGGCCCGCCTTGGCGGCGCGGCGACATTTTCCGCGTGAGTCCGCTGCTGGTGGCGGCTACGCGGTGAGCCTGTCGGCCCGGTGTCAGAGGCTGAAGACGAGCTCGGACTGGTCCCGCCTGGTGGTGTGCAGGTCCCAGTAGACGGGGGAGATCTGCTCGGGCTTGGCTGTCGGGAACCCGGGGACCACCGACATGCCGATCGACACGTCGATGCCGATGTGGGCGGCCTGGATGCCGGTGTCGGCCAGTTCCTTGTGCAGGTTGATCGCCCAGTTGCGCAGCGCGGCTGCGGCGGCGTTGACGTTGGCGACCTGCGGCACGGGGTCGATGGAGCCCGCGCCGGTGGTGTACAGCAGTGTGCCCGCGCCGGCCTCGCGCATCGCGGGCAGCACCGCCTTCGTGGCGGCGATGGCCCCATAGAGCTGAAACTCGATCTCGTGCTGCACGTGCGAGGGGTCGGTGTCGGCCGGGGTGGTCAGCGTGGTGGAGCCGAACGTCCCCACCGGGGAGTACTCCAGTACGTCGATGCCGCCGAACTGCGCGGCGGCGTCCTTGAGTGCCTGGGTGAGTGCGTCGCGGTCGAGGACGTCCGCCGGGAAGGCGGCGGCGGCAATGCCTTCGGCGGTGAGCTTGCCGACGAGGTCGTCGAGCTTGTCGCGGTCGCGGGAGATCAGGGCGACGTCGAAGCCGTGGGAGCCGAAGGTGCGGGCGATGGCCAGGCCCAACCGAGGGCCGGCTCCGACGATGGCAATGCTGGTCACGGCAGGGTCCTTTCGTGGAAGCGTGACAGGAGAGTGCACGCGAAAAACTGGATAGCCTTATCCATTTCTGGATCTGGATAGGTCTTTCCGGTTCGCTTGCCACGGTACCACGGAACTGGAAAGGGCAATCCGATTACTTGCCCGGCCGGCCTGAACCCTGAGGGCTCGCCACCTGACACGGCATCGAAAGAGCCCTGGGCGGGGGCCGAGCCGCTGAGGGTCTTTCGGGGATCCGGCTGGATACGGGATCGTGGGGTGTCGGTCGCTGAGCGGGGGTGTGCGGTGAGGATCGCTGTGACGGGGGCGTCCGGGTTCCTGGGGCGTCTGCTGGCCGAGGCACTGCTGAAGAGGCGGGTGTTCGCCGGTGTGCCGATTACCCGGCTGGTGCTGGTCGACCGTGTCGTGTGGCCCGGTACTCCGCGGAAGGATGATCCGCTCGTGGAGGTGGTGCACGGTGATGTGGTCGACCACCTGACCGAGGTGTTCGCGGCCCCGGTGGATGTGGTGATTCATCTGGCGGCGGCGTTGTCGGCCGAGTGCGAGGCAGATTTCGACCTCGGCATGCGTGCCAATGTGGACGCCACCCGCGCCCTGCTGCAGGCGGCGCGGGCGCAGTCGGTGGCTGGCGGGCCGGTGGCGCGGGTGGTGTTCGCCAGCAGTCTCGCCGTCTACAGCTCCCGGCCGACAGTCGGGCCGGCGCCGGTGGTCAGCGAGACGACCCTGCCGATGCCGCGATCCAGCTACGGGACGCAGAAGCTGATGTGCGAGTACCTGATGGCGGACCTGACCCGCCGCGGCTTCATCGACGGGCGGGTCGCCCGGCTGATGACCGTCGCGGTACGGCCGGGCAGGCCGAACGCGGCCGCCTCCGGCTTTGTCTCCGCCATCATCCGCGAGCCCCTCGCGGGACTGCCGGCCGTCTGCCCCGTCGACCTCGGCCTGCAGGTGGCCCTGTCCTCGCCGCGACGCACGATCCAGGCCATCCTGCGCATCGCCGAGGCCGAACGCGGCACCGGGCCCGGGCGCCTGGACGGCACGATGCCCGTCAATCTGCCCGCCCTGACTGTCTCGGTCGCCGAGATGCTCGACACACTGCGGCAGGTGGCCGGCGACAAGGCCGCCGGCCTGGTGACCATCGTCCCCGACCCAGCCGTGAAGGCCGTCGTCGGCTCATGGCCGGCCCTCTTCGACAACCGGCGCGCCGCCGGCCTCGGTCTGCGGCCCGACGCGAGTTTCGCGTCCGTGGTGCGGAGCTATCTCGCCGACCACCCCGACGCGGTCACCGGCACGTCGTATTGATCGCCGCTTGTGTGTCCACCCGCGTGCCTGGTTGGGCGCCGGCCGCGGCAGTCGGCGCCGGGACTCTGTCCGTGGAGACGAGGCGTACGCGGGCCTCGACAGCCGTGTTGTCGGGGTCTGCCGGGCGGCAGCTCCGTAGGGTGCGGCGACCCGAGCCGGCGGTCGGCAGGGGCGGCTGACCGGGCCTTTCTCGCAGGGGTGTTCGCGGTCGCCGTCTCCATCGGTCAGGGCGGGGGAGCGGACCGGAGTGGAGGGCAAGCGGCGTGCTGACCGCCCCCCTGTTCCGTCTGGTTGGCGGAAGCGGAAGCGGTGCCGGTGCCGGTGGCGATTTCGATGTCGACGGACGTGGTGGCAGTGGCGGGAGTGGCACGGCGGGCGAGTTCGGGCAGAACGGTGGCCAGGCCGAGGAGGGCCATGGTGCCGCCGAGCCAGAGGGGCCCGCGCAGGCCCCAGGTTTCTCTGGCTATGGCGCCGATGGACGAGCCGAGGATGATGCCCAGGGTGATGAACGAGGAGTGGACGGTATTGACCAGCTGTCGGGCGTTGCGCCGCGACCCCGCCCTTTTCGATGCCGCGTATACGAGTCGATGCCGCGTACACGAGCCTCCGCGGCATCGGCAAGGTCGCTGATCCGCAGGCGGCGGCGGGTGCCGCAGTGGTTGCGGTTCTGCTGTGACTTCTCCCACCTGCTCTTGCCGCAGCGAGGAGGGCTTACCTACGTTCGGTCGCATGTCCTCCCCTGGCCCCGCCCTTTCCGGCGAACCGGAAGAACCCGCCGCAGCGAGCAGGCCCGCGGCGGACCTGCCGGACGCCACCGCACCGTTCGGCCTGGCCGTCGACCTGAGTGCGCACGAAATGCTCCGGCGGGCTCATGTCCTGGCCGCTCTCGGCCCCGACTGGGACCCCGTCGCGGTGCTGCGGGGCGAGGAAGAGGCGTACGAGTTGCTGTACTCGGGCCTCAGCGTGGAGCAGCAGCGCCTGTACGACGAACTGGTCTCGGCCGGTGTGCTCCCGCGCAGAGGGGGCGGCCATGCTGCCGCTTGACCCGCAGGCCGACATCGGGCGCCGCGCCTGGGTGGCCTGCCCCAGCTGTGACGACCATCGCGGCTGCGCCACCTGCGAGCAGCGGCGTACCTGCTCCGAGCACTGGCGCTATCTGCTCTCCAACACCGGCAGCCTGCTCCACCTGCAGTGCCCTTCGTGCACCCACATCTGGACTCACGAGACGCGCTT
This sequence comes from Streptomyces sp. Q2, assembly GCF_056820935.1. Classification (NCBI taxonomy): domain Bacteria; kingdom Bacillati; phylum Actinomycetota; class Actinomycetes; order Kitasatosporales; family Streptomycetaceae; genus Streptomyces; species Streptomyces sp. Q2. The sequence goes on from NZ_JBXEJE010000007.1 coordinate 197,059, forward strand.
CGGCGCCACCCGCTCCGCCTGGGGGCGTATTGCCGACGGTCTGTGGCCACGGTGAGCATTCGACCGCCGTGTCCGTGATGAGGCCGGACGGCGGATCGACAGCTGCTTTCGGATGACCCCACCGTCTGTTGCCGGGGTGGGCGGAACGGTCTACTTGAGGATCGAAGCCGGCGGGTCATCCCTGCCTGCCGTTCGTCCGCCCGGAGGCAGCTGTGCACATCCTGCTCGTAGCGAGCGCGTTCAACAGCCTCACCCAGCGTGTCCACGCCGAACTGCGCGACCGCGGGCACACCGTGGCGGTGGAGCTCGCGCTGCCGGGCAGCCCGTTGCCGGACGCCTTACGCCGGCATGCCCCGGAGCTCATCGTGGCGCCGATGCTGAAGACGGCGATTCCCGAAGAGGTGTGGACAGAGCACACGTGCCTCATCGTTCATCCGGGGCCGCTGGGCGACCGCGGGCCGTCATCCCTGGACTGGGCGATCCACGAGGGCGCCGACGACTGGGGCGTCACCGTCCTGCAGGCCGATGGGGAGATGGACGCCGGCGATGTCTGGGCCTGCGTACCGTGCCCGGTCCCTCCGGTGTCCAAGAGCGACCTGTATCGCGGGGAGGTCGCCGACGCCGCCCTCGCGGCCGTCCTGCTCGCCGTCGAGCGCTTCGCGGGCGGAAACCACGTCCCGCTCAACCAGGAGGACACCCACCCGCGTGTCCGTCCGTACCTCGACCAGAGCGTCCGGCGGATCGACTGGGCCGAGGACTCCACGCGGACCGTCGTGCGCAAGCTGCGGGCGGCGGACTCCCAGCCCGGTGTGCTGGATGTGCTCCTGGGGGGTGAGTGGTACCTGCACGGCGGCCACCCCGAGGGCGCGTTGCGCGGCCGGGCGGGCGAGCTCCTGGCCACCCGGGCCGGGGCGATCTGCCGGGCCACAAAGGACGGCGCCGTGTGGATCCCCGAGTTGCGGCCCCGGCGGACGCCCGGGCAGCCGCCCACGTTCAAACTGCCCGCGGTGCAGGCCCTGGGCGACCGGCTGCCGCCGCTGCGCGAGCACTCCCTGCCCCTGCTGCCCGACGCGGGGAACCGCACCTGGACGGACATCCGCTACCAGGAGGACCAGAACGTGGGCTTCCTCTCGTTCTCCTTCCCCGGCGGCGCCATGAGCACCGCGCAGTGCCGACGCCTGCTGGACGCCTACCGGGAGGCGTGCGCACGACCCACCTCGGTGCTGGTGCTGGGCGGCGAACGCGACTTCTTCTCCAACGGGATCCACCTCAACGTCATCGAGGCCGCGGACGACCCCGGCGCCGAGTCCTGGGCAAACATCAACGCCGTCGACGATCTGGTCGAGGCGGTCCTGACGACCACGGACCGGTTGGTGGTCTCGGCGGTCGGCGGAAACGCGGCGGCGGGCGGGGTGATGCTCGCGCTCGCGGCGGACGAGGTGTGGTGCCGCTCGGGTGCCGTACTGAACCCGCACTACCGACTGATGGGCCTGTACGGCTCCGAGTACTGGACGTACACCCTGCCGCGCAGGGTGGGTGCCGCGACCGCCGAACGGCTCATGCGCGAGGCGCTGCCCGTGAGCTCGGCGGGCGCCCTGAAGCTCGGACTCGTCGACCGGGTGGTCGACTGCGGCCCGCAGGAGTTCGCCGGCCAGGTCGGCGTCCTGGCCGCTCGACTGGCGTCACTGCCGGCCACGGAGTCACGGATCACCGCGAAGAAGACCGAGCTGGACCGGCAGGAGAGCGTGACCCCGTTGGCGGTCTTCCGGGAGCGGGAGCTGGCCTGGATGCGCCGTACCTTCGACGACCCGGACGCTCCGTTCCACGCTCTGCGTCGCGCGTTCGTCCGCAAGGAGCGGCCGCTGGGCACTCCGCCGCACCTGAACCCGGCCGCGGTCGCGCAAACGGAATCGGCCGCTTCGGACGCTCGCGTCACTGGAATGGCCCTCGATCGCATCTCATCCCGGCCGAGTCGCTGATACGAAGAAGGCTGTCGGCCGAAATGCCGGCCTTCATCCCATACCTCCCCAGGAGGCGGTCCCATGACTGAGGCGACGCCGGACACGGTCGGCGCTGCGGACGCCGCAGGCGCGCCCGCCGACGAGACACCCACGATCCACATTCTCTGGATCAACGCGGGGCTGAGCTGCGACGGCGACTCTGTGGCATTGACGGCGGCCATGCAGCCGAGCATCGAGGAGATCGTGCTCGGCGTACTGCCGGGTCTGCCGAAGATCGCCGTCCACTGGCCGCTCATCGACTTCGAGTGCGGCCCGGTCGGCGGCTCGGACACGTTCATCGAGTGGTTCTTCAAGGGCGAGCGCGGCGAGATCGACCCGTTCGTGCTGGTCGTCGAGGGCTCCATCCCCAACGAGGCGATCAAGCCCGAGGGCTACTGGTGCGGCTTCGGCGACAACCCGGAGACCGGCCAGCCCATCACCACCAGCGAGTGGATCGACCGGCTCGCCCCGAAAGCCCTGGCCGTCGTCGCCATCGGCACCTGCGCCACCTACGGCGGCATCCACGCCATGGCGGGCAACCCGACCGGTGCGATGGGCGTGCCGGACTACCTCGGCTGGGACTGGAAGTCCCACGCCGGCATCCCGATCGTGTGCGTCCCCGGCTGCCCGATCCAGCCGGACAACTTCTCCGAGACGCTCACGTACCTGCTCTACCAGGCAGCCGGTGCCGCGCCGATGATCCCGCTGGACGACAAGCTGCGTCCGACCTGGCTCTTCGGGGCCACCGTGCACGAGGGCTGCGACCGTGCGGGCTACTACGAGCAGGGCCAGTTCGCCCTGACGTACGACTCGCCGAAGTGCCTGGTCAAGCTCGGCTGCTGGGGCCCCGTCGTCAAGTGCAACGTGCCCAAGCGCGGCTGGATGAACGGGATCGGCGGCTGCCCCAACGTCGGCGGCATCTGCATCGCCTGCACCATGCCCGGGTTCCCCGACAAGTTCATGCCGTTCATGGACGAGCCCCCCGGCGCGAAGGTGTCGAGCAATGCCAGCGGCGCCTATGGCGCCGTGGTCCGCAAGCTGCGGTCGATCACGGCCAAGACCGTGGACAAGGAGCCCAAGTGGCGCCGCACCGGAGACAAGATCACCACCGGATATCGGCCGCCGTGGTGAGGATCCGACGCAAGTAATCCGCCCCTGCTTCGTGCACCCCCACACGAACCCCCGCGCAACGAAGGGCACGGCACAAACGATGGCATCGACGACGACGGCGGCCGGCGACGGCAGTGGCCTGGTGGAGATGGCCTGGGACCCGATCACACGGATCGTGGGCAGCCTGGGCATCCACACCAAGATCGACTTCAAGCAGAAGCAGGTCGCGGAGTGCTACAGCACCTCGTCGGTCTTCCGCGGCTACAGCGTCTTCATGCGCGGCAAGGACCCCCGCGACGCCCACTTCATCACCAGTCGCATCTGTGGCATCTGCGGGGACAACCACGCCACATGCTCGGTGTACGCCCAGAACATGGCGTACGGCGTGAAGCCCCCGCACCTCGCCGAGTGGATCATCAATCTCGGCGAGTCCGCAGAGTACATGTTCGACCACAACATCTTCCAGGAGAACCTGGTAGGGGTCGACTACTGCGAGAAGATGGTCAAGGAGACCAACCCCGGCGTCCTCGAACTGGCCGAGCGCACCGAGGCCCCCCACGCGGGCGAGCACGGCTACCGCACCATCGCCGACATCATGCGGTCGCTGAACCCGCTCGAGGGCGAGTTCTACCGCGAAGCCCTCCAGGTGAGCCGCTACACGCGGGAGATGTTCTGCCTCATGGAGGGCCGCCATGTGCACCCCTCCACGCTCTACCCGGGCGGCGTCGGCACCATCGCCTCCGTGCAGCTCTTCACGGACTACCTCAGCCGCCTGATGCGCTACGTGGAGTTCATGAAGCGGGTCGTGCCCTTGCACGACGACCTGTTCGACTTCTTCTACGAGGCCCTGCCCGGGTACGAGGAGGTCGGCCGGCGCCGCGTCCTGCTCGGCTGCTGGGGAGCGCTCAACGACCCGGAGTACTGCGACTTCACGTACGCGAACATGACCGACTGGGGCCGGCGCATGTTCGTCACGCCCGGCATCATCGTGGACGGCAAGCTCGTCACCAACGACCTCACCGAGATCAACCTCGGCATCCGCATCCTGCTGGGCAGTTCCTACTACGAGGACTGGCAGGGGCAGGAACAGTTCGTCACCCACGACCCCCTCGGGAACCCGGTCGACCCGCGCCACCCGTGGAACCAGCACACGATTCCCGCCCCGCAGAAGCGCAACTTCGACGACAAGTACAGCTGGGTCATGTCGCCGCGCTGGTTCGACGGCAAGGACCACCTCGCCCTGGACACCGGCGGCGGCCCCATCGCCCGGCTGTGGTCCACAGCCCTGTCCGGGCTCGTCGACACCGGGTACGTGAAGTCCACCGGCCACAGCGTGGTCATCAACCTGCCCCGCACGATGACCAGGCCCGAGACCAGCTTCGAGTGGAAGATCCCGAAGTGGAGCAACGCGCTGGAACGCAACCGCGCGCGCACCTACTTCCAGGCCTACACCGCCGCCGTCGCACTGCACTTCGCGGAGAAGGGGCTGGAGGAGGTCCGGGCCGGACGCACCCAGACCTGGGAGAAGTTCGAGGTGCCGGACGAGGGCATCGGCGTCGGATTCACCGAGGCGGTACGCGGTGTCCTCTCCCACCACATGGTGATCCGCGACGGCAAGATCGCCAACTACCACCCCTACCCGCCGACCCCATGGAACGCCAGCACCAGGGACACCTTCGGCACGCCCGGCCCCTACGAGGACGCGGTGCAGAACACGCCGATCTTCGAGGAGAACTCCCCGGAGAACTTCAAGGGCATCGACATCATGCGCGCGGTCCGCAGCTTCGACCCCTGTCTGCCCTGTGGCGTCCACATGTACGTCGGCGGCGGCAAGACCGTGCAGAAGATGCACGTGCCGACCGGCCTGAGCGGACTGGGCGGATGAGCGCCGTGACGGGGACGCGGCCCGTGAACGCGGAGCAGACCGGCCGCCGTGTCGAGGAGGTCCTGGACCGTCTGGCGGGCGCCGGCAACCCGACGGCCGCCGCGGCCGCGGAGGAACTCGTGCGGTCCCTCATGGACTTCTACGGCTCCGGCCTCGCCCGCATCCTCCAGCTGCTGCCCGCTTCCGGCGAGCCCCTGGCGAAGCTGCTCGACGACGAACTCGTCGCGAGCCTCCTCGTGCTGCACGACCTTCACCCCGAGGACCGGGACACCCGGATCGCCCGGGCCGTCGACAGCGTCCGGGACCACGCCCTGGAAGTGGTGGACTTCGACGAGGAGAGCGGCACCCTGAGGCTGCGGACGCGGGCGAGCGGCGGCTGCGGCTGCGGCACCGGCGAAGGCGCCCGGCAGGCCGCCGAGGACGCGCTCGCCTGCTTCGCGCCCGAGGTCAGGGCCGTCGACGTGCAGGACGCACCCGCGGAGCCCGCCCTGCTCCAGATCGGCACCGGTCCGGCGCAGGCGAAGACCCGGTGAACGCGTCCCCGACGCCCGTCCGGCCACCGGGTCCAGACCCGCGGCCACCGGGCCTGCGCAGGTTCCTGACCGCGCGTCCGCCGCGGCCGGAGCGGTGCGAGCTGTGCGCGGTGGCGGTGCCCGAGGAGAACCACCGCCACCTGGTCGACACCGAGAAGCGCGCCCTCGCGTGCGCCTGCGTCTCCTGCGCCCTGCTGATGGAACAGCCGGGCGCCGCGGCGGGCCGCTTCCGCGCGGTCCCGGCCCGCTACCTCACCGACCCCGGCCATCGTCTCGACGACCGCGCGTGGGAGTCGTTGCAGATCCCGGTCGGCGTCGCCTTCTTCTTCCGCAACGCGGCGCTGGACCGGCTGGTCGCCCTCTACCCGAGCCCGGCCGGAGCCACCGAGAGTGAACTCGAACCGTCCACGTGGACGGAGGTCCTCGGCGGCAGCCCGCTCGCCGAGCTGCTCGAACCCGACGTGGAGGCGCTGCTGCTGCGCCGCACCGACGGCCGGTGCGACTGCTACCTCGTCCCGATCGACATCTGCTACGAACTGGTCGGCCGGATGCGCCTGTTGTGGCAGGGCTTCGACGGCGGAGCCGAAGCGCGTGCCGCCCTGGACGCGTTCTTCGCGGACGTCGCGCGACGCGCCCGGCCCGTGGGCGAGGTGGGCCGGTCGTGACCCAGTTCTCGTTCGCCTGCACCGGCGTCCGCGCCGACCGGTACGCCGCCGGACCGACCCTCGTCTTCCGGCTGCGTGTCACCGCGGCGGACAACGCCCGCGTGCACGCACTCGCGCTGCGCTGCCAGATCCGTATCGAACCCGCCCGCCGCGGCTACGAATCCGCCGAGGCGGACGGGCTGGCGGATCTCTTCGGCGAGCGCTCGCGCTGGGGCAGCACCCTCCAGCCGGTGCAGTTCACCCAGGTCTGCGTGATGGTCCCCAGCTTCACCGGAGAGATCGACACCGACCTCGTCGTGCCCTGCACCTACGACATGGACATCGCCGCCAGCCGCTACCTGGCCGCGCTCACCGGCGGTGAGGTTCCGTTGCTGATGCTCTTCTCGGGTACGGCGTTCACCGGCGCGGGCGGTTTCCAGGTCGAGCCGGTTCCGTGGGACCGCGAGGCGGCCTTCCGGATGCCGGTCACCGTATGGCGGGAGATGGTCGAGCAGCACTTCCCCGGCTGCGGCTGGATCCGGCTGCCCCGGGACACCATGGACGCCCTGCTCGCCTACCGCTCCCGGCACGCACTGCCCTCCTGGGAGGCGACCGTGCGCGCCCTGCTCGACGAGAGCGCCGCCGCTGAGCCACCCGGGACGGACCCGTTTCTCGCGCTCACCGGCACCACCGGAAGGACGGATCCGTGACCGTGACCGCGTTCGCCCCCGAGACCGAGGAGCGGTTCGCCCTCGCCCGCCAGGTGGCCGACGCCGTGCTCTTCGAGGGCTACGTGCTCTACCCATACCGGGCGTCGGCGGCCAAGAACCGGCTGCGCTGGCAGTTCGGGGTGCTCGTGCCGCCCGCCTGGGGCGCCGAGTGCGAGGAGCACGACTTCCAGCACACCGAGTGCCTGATGGAACCGAAGGCGGGCGCGACCCTGTCGGTCGAGGTGCGCTTCCTGCACGCCCGGCGGCGGACCGTGCAGCAGGCCCGCCCCGACGGCGGCCACGACACCGTCCCCGAACTCCGCCTCGAAGACCGGGTGTTGGTGCCCTGGGACGAGGGGGCCGAGGAACGCGTCGAGGTGGTCGCGTCGGTGGACGAGCTGCTGGGGGACGGCATCACGTTTCCCTTCGAGCGACCCGCCCGCGAGGACACCGAGCCGGTGGTGGACGAGGCCGGCCGGACCGTCGGCCGACTGGTCCGGCGGTGCGAGGAGATCAGCGGAGCGGTGCGCCTGTCCGCGCGCGAAATCGACGGGCCGTACCGGGCGTTGCGGCTGACCGCCATCGTCGAGAACACCACCCCCTGGACGCCCCCCGAGGGCCGCAGTGCCGACCGGGACGCGGCACTGCCGCACTCCCTGGTCGCCGCGCACCTCCTCATGGCCCTCAGCGCCGGATCGTTCCTGTCGATGACCGATCCCCCCGAGTGGGCCAAGGGAGCGACCGCCGCCTGCCGCAACCTGCACACCTGGCCCGTACTCGCCGGTGAACCCGGCCGCGCCGACCTCGTGCTGTCCTCGCCGATCATCCTGGAGGACCACCCGGCCATCGCACCGGAAAGCCCCGGCGCCCTCTACGACGCCACCGAGATCGACGAGATCCTCGCGCTGCGGACCGCGGCCCTCACCGACGAGGAGAAACGCGAGGCCCGGGGCACCGACGACCGGGCGGCCGCCGTGATCGACCTCGCGGACTCGATGCCGCCCGAGGTTCTGGAACGCCTGCACGGCGCGGTACGCAGCCTGCGGGAGGTGACCGGCACCGCGGCCGCCCCCGCCGCCGCGGACGGGTTCCCGGACGAGTACGGAGTGCCGCGCCCGGACACCCCGTGGTGGGACCCGGCGAGCGACGCCGGCTTCGACCCGGCACAGGACCGGGTCGTCGTGGACGGCCGGTCGCTGGGCGCGGGCAGCCGCGTGCTGCTGCGACCGGGCCTGCGGCGTACCGACGCACAGGACCTGTTCCTGCAAGGGTGCAGCGCGACGGTCGAGGCGGTGCTGCACGACGTGGACGGCGGGGTGCACCTGGCCGTGACGGTCGAGGGCGATCCGGGCGCCGACATCCGCCGCGAGCAGGGCCGGTTCCTGTACTTCCAGCCCGACGAGGTCACACCGCTGGAGGACGACGCGTGAACCTTCCCCCACCGGCGGGTCCGAGGACCCTCGTCGCCGGCATCGGCAACATCTTCCTCGGGGACGACGGATTCGGCGTGGAGACCGCCCGCAGGCTCACCGAGCGCCAACTGCCCGCCCACGTCGAGGTCGTGGACATCGGCGTGCGCGGGGTCCACCTCGCCTACCAGCTCCTGGACGGCTACGACACCCTCGTCCTCGTGGACGCCACGGCACGCGGCGAAGCACCCGGCACGCTGTACGTGATCGAGTACGACGGCCCTCGCGCGGGCGAGCCCCACGACACCCCCGCGATCGACGGCCACCGGATGACCCCCGACACCGTCCTGGCGTTGCTGGGCACGCTCTGCGCCGGGACCGGCGGCCGGCCGCCGCGACGCACCCTGATCGTCGGATGCGAACCGGCCACGGTGGAGGAGGGCATCGGTCTCAGCCCGCCGGTGTCCGAGGCCGTACCCGAGGCCGTACGGCTGATCGAAGAAATGCTGCGGGACGGCGAGCCGTCCGTGGCGCGGGCTACAACCACGGAGGCTTCGAAGTGAGGAGAGACGGGATGAAGAAGACCATCGTCGGTGGCGCGGCCCTGGCCGCCGCGGCCGCACTTGTCGCACAGGTACTTCCCGACATCAGGCGCTACCTGCGGATCCGACGCATGTGAACCGGGTTCACGACGAGCGCTTCATGACGTTGCGTCGAACGGCGTACCCGGTCGGCGGCGACGGCGTGCCGGGCCGTCGAACCGGGGCTCCTCGCCTCTAATGACGGCTGGGAGGACACAGACCTATGCACGAGATGTCCGTCGCGCTCGCCGTGATCGACCAGGTGGAGAAGGCCGCTGCCCAGGCCGGTGACGTCACGGCGGTGCGGTCGGTGCGGCTGCGGGTCGGTGAACTGGCCGGTGTCGTGCCCGACTCCCTTTCCTTCTGTTTCGAACTGGCCTGCGCCGGAACCGTGCTGGAAGGCGCCGAACTCGTCACCGAAGCGGTGCCGGGGCGAGCCCGCTGCACGTCCTGTGCGCACGAGTGGGCTGTGGGCATGCCGCCACGGCTGAGCTGTCCCGCGTGCGACGGAACCAGCACCGACCTGCTCTCGGGCCGGGAACTCCAGATCGCCGCCGTGCACTGGGAGGACGGCCAAACGCACCCGCAGGCCCGCGAACCGATCTCCGAGGAGCGCTGAACCATGTGCCGTGTGGTCGACCTGCAGCAGGCGGTACTCGCCAAGAACGACGCGGCCGCGCACACCCTGCGCGCCCATCTCGCGGCTCGCGGCACCGCCGTCGTCAACCTGCTGTCCAGTCCCGGCAGCGGGAAGACCGCGCTGCTGGAACGCGAGCTGCTGCTGGCCCGCGAGCGGTCGATTCCGGTCGCGGCGCTGACCGCCGACCTCGCCACCGAGAACGACGCCACACGCCTGGCGCGTTCCGGCGTGCCGGTCAAGCAGGTCCTCACCGACGGGCTCTGCCATCTGGAGGCGGGGATGCTCGGCGGCCACCTCGAGGGCTGGCTGCCCGATGACACCCGACTGCTGTTCGTGGAGAACGTCGGCAACCTGGTCTGCCCGGCCTCCTACGACCTGGGGGAGACGCTGAGAGTCGTCCTCGCCTCCGTGACCGAGGGCGAGGACAAGCCACTGAAGTACCCCACCGCCTTCGGCCTCGCCCACCTGGTCGTGGTCACCAAGACCGACATCGCCGAGGCCGTCGCCTTCGACGAGGACGCGTTCCGCGCGAACGTGGAGCAGGTCAACCCGGGCGTCGAGGTGCTCCTGACCTCGGCACGCCGGGGCGAGGCGATCGGCGCGCTGCTCGACAGGGCGCTGGCGGCGGCGGACGGGGCGCCTGTCCACACCCCCGTCATGGCCCGCAAGCCGGACACCTTCGGAACCGGGGGCCCCGCGCATCACCACCATGACCATGGCCATGGGCACGCCGCCCCCGATGGCACCGGTGCCATGGCGCAGACCCGCTCGTGAGCGGTCCGCAGCCCTCGGCCGTCGTCGCAGGCGACAAGCCGCTGCGCCGTCGGGTCGTCGTTCGAGGAGTGGTGCAGGGCGTGGGCTTCCGGCCGTACGTGTACAGCCTCGCCACCGAGCTCGCCCTGGCCGGACACGTGACCAACACCCCGGAGGGCGTCGTCGCCGAGGTGGAGGGAACCGCCTCGGCCGTGGCCCGGTTCTGCGACCGGATCGCCGTACACGCGCCCCCGCTGGCCCACGTGGAGTCCGTCCACCACAAGGAACTACCGGTCACGGGCGGCGACGCGTTCACCATCCTCGCCTCCCGTACCGACGGGCCGGCCCGCACCCTGGTCTCCCCGGACACGGCCACCTGCGCCGACTGCCTCGGTGAACTGGCCGATCCCGCCGACCGGCGATACCGCCACCCCTTCGTCAACTGCACCCACTGCGGCCCCCGCTTCACGATCGTCACCGGTGTTCCCTACGACCGGGCGAACACCACCATGGCCGGCTTCCCGATGTGCTCCGACTGCGCCCGTGAATACGCCGATCCGGACGACCGCCGTTTCCACGCGCAGCCGGTTGCCTGCCCCGCCTGCGGTCCGCGTCTGCGTCTGCTCGCGCCCCGACAAGCACTCGGTGGACGGCCGGAGAACGTGGGCGGGACGGACCCCGTGGCCGAAGCGCGCGCACTTCTCACCCGGGGCGCGATCCTCGCCGTGAAGGGCCTGGGCGGCTACCACCTGGCCTGTGACGCCTCCGACGCCGAAGCCGTCGGCCTGCTGCGACGCCGCAAGAGCCGGGGGAACAAGCCGTTCGCCCTCATGGCCAGGAGCGTGGACGACGTCGCGCACCTCGTCCGGCTGAGTCCCGAGGAACGCGCCATGCTGGAGAGCGGCACCAGGCCGATCGTGCTGCTGCGCCGCCTTACGGACCTCTCGCAGGAGGCAGGGCCGAATCCTTCGGACGAGGCAGAAGCCCTGCGGCCGGCCGAGGCCGTCGCGCCCGGCAGCCCCGATCTCGGTGTGATGCTGCCGTACACACCCCTGCACCATCTGCTCCTCGGCCTGCCCGGCGACGTCGAGGGCCCCCGGCTGCTGGTGATGACCAGCGGCAACGTGGCCGGTGAACCGATCGTCACCGACGACGAGGAGGCGCTGGAGCGGCTGGCGCCCCTGGCCGACGCCTGGCTCACGCACGACCGGCCGATCCATGTGCCGTGCGACGACTCCGTGGTCCGTGTCAGCGACGGGAAGCCGCTGCTGGTGCGGCGGGCTCGCGGCTATGCCCCGCTGCCGGTCACCCTTCCGCTGCCCGTCCGGCCGGCCCTCGCGGTCGGCGGCGACCTCAAGAACGCGTTCTGTCTCGGGGAGGGGCGTCGCGCCTGGCTGTCCGCGCACATCGGCGACATGGACGACCTGGCCACGCAGCGAACCTTCGAGGATGCGGTGGCCCAACTGGAATCCCTCACCGGCGTGCGCCCCGAGGCGCTGGTCGCCGACCGGCATCCCGGCTACCGCTCCGCCCGGTGGGCCGAAAGGAACGGCGCAGGCCGGCCCGTCGTGCGCGTCCAGCACCATCACGCCCACGTCGCCGCCGCGATGGCCGAACACGGGCTGGACGGCACCCGGCCGGTGATCGGCGTCGCCTTCGACGGCACGGGCCACGGCGACGACGGCGCCGTATGGGGCGGCGAGATCCTGCTCGCGGACTACGACGGCTTCACCCGGTTCGGACATCTCGCCTACGTCCCGCTCCCCGGTGGAGACGCGGCGGTGCGCCGGCCGTACCGGATGGCGCTGGCCCACCTGCGCGCGGCCGGTATCGCCTGGTCGCACGACCTCGCCTGTGTCGCCGTCTGCCCGCGCGACGAACTCAACGTGCTGGAGCGGCAGTTGCAGCGCAACCTGAACTGCGTCCCCACCTCCAGCATGGGCCGGCTCTTCGACGCCGTGTCCTCTCTCGCCGGCGTGTGCCACCGCGCCGGATACGAGGCTCAGGCAGCCGTGGAGCTGGAAGGCGCCGCACTGCACGCCCCCGCCGAGGACACCACCGCGTACGCCTTCGCCTTCCGCACCTCGGAGCCGGACGGGGACCGCGCGGTGCGGGCCGACCCGGCCCCCGTCCTCGCGGCGATCGTCGGCGACCTGCGGGCGGGTGTGGAGCCGGCCGTGGTCGCGGCCCGCTTCCACCGGGCCGTGACCGGCCTGGTGCACCGCATCTGCGTACGGGCGCGAGACCTGCACGGACTGGACACCGTCGCCCTGACCGGCGGCGTGTTCGCCAACACCCTGCTCTCCTCGGCCTGCGCCGACGCCCTGCGCGAGGACGGCTTCACGGTCCTGCGGCACCACCTGGTCCCACCGGGTGACGGCGGACTGGCCCTCGGCCAGCTCATGGTGGCCGCCCGTGCCACGACCGCCCACTGACCGACGCACCACCCACAGCAAGGAGAGCCCCATGTGCCTGGCGGTACCCGGCCAAGTGCTCGACATCGAGGAACGGGACGGCACCCGCATGGCCACCGTCGACTTCGGCGGCGTGGTCAAGGAGGTGTGCCTGGAGTACCTGCCCGACCTCCAGGTCGGCGAGTACGCCATCGTCCATGTCGGATTCGCCCTGCAACGCCTGGACGAGGAGTCGGCGAAGCAGACGCTCGAACTCTTCGCCGAAATGGGCCTGTTGCAGGAGGAGTTCGGCGACCCCTGGGAACTGGCCGCGGAAGCGGGACCGGCCACCGGGCACACGGGCGAGGACACCGTCGAGGAGGTGCGGAAGTGAGGTACATCGACGAGTTCCAGGACCCCGAACTGGCGCGCCGGCTCCTCGACGACATCCACTCCACGGTCACCCGGCCCTGGGCCCTGATGGAGGTCTGCGGAGGACAGACGCACAGCATCATCCGCCACGGCATCGACCAGCTCCTGCCGAAGGAGGTCGAACTGATCCACGGTCCGGGCTGCCCCGTGTGTGTGACCCCGCTGGAGGTCATCGACAAGGCCCTGGAGATCGCCTCCCGTCCGGACGTGATCTTCTGCTCCTTCGGCGACATGCTCCGCGTGCCGGGCACCGGCCGGGACCTGTTCCAGGTGCGCAGTGAGGGCGGCGACGTACGCGTCGTCTACTCACCGCTGGACGCCCTGCGGATCGCGCAGCAGAACCCGGACCGCGAAGTGGTGTTCTTCGGCATCGGCTTCGAGACGACGGCACCCCCCAACGCCATGACGGTCCATCAGGCGCGCCGCCTGGGCATCCCGAACTTCAGCCTGCTGGTGTCCCACGTCCGCGTACCGCCCGCCATCGAGGCGATCATGTCGGCGCCGAAGTGCCGGGTACAGGCCTTCCTGGCGGCCGGGCACGTGTGCAGCGTGATGGGCATGGGGGAGTACCCGGAACTCGCCGAACGCTTCCGCGTGCCGATCGTCGTGACCGGATTCGAGCCCTTGGACATCCTCGAAGGCGTGCGCCGGACCGTCCGCCAGCTGGAACGCGGCGAGCACACCGTCGACAACGCCTACGCCCGCGCCGTCCGCCCGGAAGGCAACCCGGCCGCCCGCGCCATGCTGGAGGACGTCTTCGAGGTCACCGACCGGGCCTGGCGAGGCATCGGCGTGATCCCCGACAGCGGCTGGCGGCTGGCGGAGAAGTACCGCGACCACGACGCCGAGTACCGCTTCTCCGTCGAAGGCATCCAGACCCGTGAACCGGCCGAGTGCCGCAGCGGAGAGGTCCTGCAGGGACTGCTCAAGCCGCACGAGTGCGAGGCCTTCGGAACCCTCTGCACGCCCCGCACCCCCCTCGGAGCCACCATGGTCTCCAGCGAGGGCGCCTGCGCCGCGTACTACCTCTACCGGCGTCTGGACCTGACCACCGCCAAGGACCGGGAGGCGAGTCCCGTTGTCTGACACCACCGACCTCACCACGACGGCAGTGGACCCCGCGGCCTGGACGTGCCCGGCCCCGCTGCGCGACCGCCCCCGTGTCGTCATGGGCCATGGCGGCGGCGGGGCGCTCTCCGCCGAACTGGTTCAGCAGATCTTCGCCCCCGCCTACGGGGGAGCGGCGCTCGCCCAGATGGGTGATGCCGCCGCTCTGTCACTGGGTGGCGCCCGGCTCGCCTTCTCCACCGACTCCTTCGTGGTGCGGCCACTGTTCTTCCCCGGCGGCAGCATCGGCGACCTCGCCGTCAACGGCACCGTCAACGACCTCGCCATGAGCGGCGCCCGAGCCGCCTACCTCTCCTGCGGATTCATCCTGGAAGAGGGCGTCGAACTGGACGTCGTCTCCCGGGTGGCCGAGGCGCTCGGCGCGGCGGCCCGCACCGCCGGCGTCGAGGTGGCGACCGGCGACACCAAGGTGGTCGAGGCCGGCCACGGCGACGGGATCTTCATCAACACGGCCGGCATCGGCCTCATCCCGGCAGGCGTCGACCTGCGTCCTCAGCGGGTCGTCCCCGGCGACGTCGTGATCGTCAGCGGCACCATCGGCGTGCACGGCGTGGCGATCATGAGCGTCCGCGAGGGCCTGGAATTCGGTGTGGAGATCGAGAGTGACTGTGCGGCGCTCGGCGGCCTGGTCGACGCCATGCTCGCCGTCACCCCGGACCTGCACGTGCTGCGCGATCCCACCCGAGGCGGCCTGGCCGCCGCGCTCAACGAGATCGCGGCGGCCTCGGCCACGGGCGTGGTCATCCGGGAGCGCGACGTCCCGGTCCCGTCGGCCGTGGCCAATGCCTGCGCCATCCTGGGCCTGGACCCCATGTACGTCGCCAACGAGGGCAAGCTGGTGGCCTTCGTCCCGCGCGAGCACGCCGACGCCGTCCTCGCGGCGATGCGGGCCCATCCGCTGGGTGCGGACTCCGTGATCATCGGCGAGGCCGTCGAGACGCATCCCGGCATGGTGGTGGCCCGGACCGGGCTGGGGGGAACGCGGGTGGTCGACCTGCCGATCGGGGAGCAGTTGCCGCGGATCTGCTGATTGCCGACGCGAGGGCCGAGGGCCTGACCCGCGGGTCAGGCCCTCGGCCGTCGGGACGGGCCCTAACCCGGCCGGCGCTTGGACGGCGGGTCCTGCGGGTCCACGCCGGTGAACGCGGAGGCGTCCTTCGTGCCGCTGGGGCGCTTGGAGCGGCCCTTGCGTCCCGTGTCCCGCATGCCCTTCTCGCTCTCGCCGCCGTACTCCTCGCCGCGAGAACTGTCGCTTTCGACCGTGTCACCGGGAACGGACTTCGTCTCCTCTTTGGACTTCGTCCGGCCCCGCCCCTTGGCACCGGCTTGCCCGGCGTCGAAGGAGCGGCGAGCGCTCGGGTTGTCCTGCTGCCGGGTCTCATCCACATCGGGCGACCAGCCGTGCTGCCCGGTGCCCTGATGACGGCTCGGACCCTTTCCGTGTGAGGGCTCGGACGAGGGTGTTTTCTTCGGCATGGGCCGACCTGCCTGTTCAGTGGGGGGACGCGATCGCGCGTCGCCGCGGTAGGGAAATTATCCCTCTTTGTCATATTTCAGGCATTTCGTTCCCCGGCTCCCCTCCGTGTGTTCTTACGAAACAGGGACATCGAGGTGGGCGGGCCGTACGGAAGCGAGGCCGGTGGGAAGGTGGGGGCATGCACCAGTCGTACGCATCTCCGGGCCCCGTGCTCACTCCGCGTGGACGCGTGGGCACGAGCCGCGTCCTCATGGTGGATGACGCCCCGCCCGTCGCCGAGGTGGTCTCCGGCTACTTGCTCAGCGCCCGCGGCGACGAGAGCGACCGGATCCTGGGCCTGGAAGTGGGCGCCGACGACCACGTCACCAAGCCCTTCAGCCCCCGTGAACCGGTGCCGCGGGTCGAGTCGGTGGCGCGCTCCGGCCGGCCCGCCGTCGCGGCCCGCCCCGGGCACGCGACGGGCCTTGCCGTCGACCCGGCAGCCCGCCGCGCCACCAAGAACGGCACCGAACTCGACCTCACCCACCGCGAGTTCTCCCTCCTCGCCTTCCTGCTGCGCGACCACCGCGTCCACAGCCGCGTCCACAGCCGCGAGGAGCTGATGCGCGAGGTGTGGGCCCAGGGCTTCGGCGACCTGTCCACCGTCACCGTCCGTGTGCGCCGGCTGCGGGGCATGGTGGAGGACGACCCGGCCCGGCCCCGGCTGATCCAGACGGTGCGGGGAGCGGGCCACCACTTCGACGCCACACCCCGCGAGGAGGCGGTCTGACATGCGCGACACCCTCCTCATCGCCCTCTTCGCCTTCCTCGGCGCCGTCACGGCCGGGCTGCTCGGGGCGGGCACACTGTGGCTGATCAGGCGACGCTCGCTGACCGCCTCCCTCGCCGTGGTCTCCGCCGTGGCCGTGACCGCCATGCTCGCGGGCACGCTGGCCGTGGCGCAGGCGATGTTCCTGTCCTCGCACGACCTGAGCGTCGTCACCACGGTCGTCGCGATGGCGGCGGTCGTCTCCCTGGCCACCGCCCTGCTGCTCGGCCGCTGGGTCGTCGCCCGCAGCCGGGCGCTCACGGCCGCCGCCCGCTCGTTCGGTGACGGCGGTCATTTCGCGGCTCCCGACGGCCCGGCGACCGCCGAACTCGATGCGCTCAGCAGGGAGTTGGCCGCCACCAGTGCCAAGCTGGCCGAGTCCCGGGATCGCGAGCGCGCCCTGGAGACCTCGAGACGCGAGCTCGTCGCCTGGATCTCCCACGACCTGCGCACGCCCCTCGCCGGGCTGCGCGCCATGTCCGAGGCCCTGGAGGACGGCGTCGCCGCCGACCCCCAGCGCTACCTCCGCCAGATGCGCACGGAGGTCGAACGCCTCAACGACATGGTGGGTGACCTCTTCGAGCTCTCCCGCATCCATGCCGGGGCGCTCGCCCTGACTCCTTCCCGCATCTCCGTGTATGACCTCGTAGGCGACGCCCTCGCGGGAGCGGACGCCCTCGCCCGCGAGTACGGGGTGATGCTGGTCGGCGACCGCATCGAGCCGATACCGGTCGAGGTGGACGGCAAGGAGATGAGCCGGGTGCTGGGCAATCTGCTGGTCAACGCGATCCGCCGGACCCCCTCCGACGGCACGGTCGCGGTCGCCGCCGAACGCTCCCTGGACGGGGTGGTCCTGTCCGTCACCGACGGCTGCGGCGGCATCCCCGAGGAGGACCTGCCGCGGGTCTTCGACACCGGCTGGCGCGGCACACATGCCCGTACCCCGCCCGCCGGCGCCGGACTGGGCCTCGCCATCGTCCGGGGCATCGTGGAGGCCCACCGCGGCCGGGCCGCCGTGCGCAACGTCCCCGGCGGCTGCCGCTTCGAGGTGACCCTCCCCGCGGCCGAGGCCTGAGCAGGGAGGTTCCCTGGCCCGGAAGACCCCCACGGGGCACCGACCGACCACCGACTGCCCGGTGCCGCCTTCACGAGGGGGCGGCACCGGGCAGTCGTGGCCTGACACCCTCGATCAGCCGAAGGTCACCACGAGGCGGCCGTCCGAGGCGAAGGACCAGTGCAGCGCCCCGGAGTAGGACGAGCACCGGGAGCCGTTCGAGCCGGACCAGAACTGGTTGGAGCTGTCGGAGCTGCCGATGATCCGGTCGTTGGTGCCGCTGCCGCTGCGGCACGAGGTGTTGTTGCGGAACACCGAGGTGCCGGCGTCGAAGTTGAAGTTGCGCTGGACGTTGTCGATGCTGATGTTGTCCGACACCGTCATCGAGCCGGGGTTGCTGTTGTAGGTGAACCCGTGCTTGCCGTTGTGGTAGGCGATGCTGCGCCGGACGATGTGGTTCACCGCGATGTCGTCGCCGCCGAGCTTGTAGCCGTTGCGGTCACCGTTGCCGGCCTGGGAGCCGTCGGTGAGGGTGCCGTTGTCGTAGGCGAGGGAGTCCTCGATGGTCACCGCGCCGATGGGGCCGGTGTCGGGCTTGGTGTAGAGGTCCCAGCCGTCGTCGATGTTGTTGTGGGCCACGGCGTAGCGGAACACGTTGCCGGGTCCGGAGGTGAGCTTCGCGGCGAAGCCGTCGGCGTCCTCGCCGTCGGAGTCGGCGTTGTCGTGCGACTCCGCGCTCAGGATGAGGTTGCTGGACGGCCACTGGCTGCTGGGCGTGCTGGAGAGCATCCGCGAGAGTTGCAGGCCGGTGTCCCGGTTGAAGCGCGTCACCGTGCGCTCGAAGATGTTGTTGCTGCCCCCGACGAAGATTCCGTTGTCACCGGCACGCTCGACGACCAGGCCCTTGACGTGCCAGTACGAGCCGTTCACCGCGAGTCCGCGGTTCGCCGGGTCCTCTGCCTGGGCTGAGAAGTTCAGCACCGGGGTCTCACCCGGGTAGGCCGCCAGTTCCGTACGGTCGCTCGCGGTGCCGTTGTTGCCCGCCGGGATGGTGACCGTCTGCGAGTAGCGGTAGGTGCCGCCGCGCATGTAGATCGTTCCGCCGGGGGTGATCCGGCTGATCGCCGAGGTGAGCGTGGTCGGGGCCGCCTGCGTTCCGGCCGCACTGTCGGTGCCGCCGGGCGCCACGTACAGCGCGGAGCCCGTCGGCGGCGTGGTGGTGCCGCCCACCTCCGCGTCGAGGTAGTCGATGTTGGGCAGACCGACGGCGGCGGTGGGGCTGAGCCGGATGGTGTTGCTGCCCGAACTCACCGGCACGGTCAGCGTTTTGGTCGTCCACGCGCCCCACGTGCCGGTGGACTCGAACGACGCGGTCGTGGCCGTGGAGCCGTTCACGATGACGTTCGCGGGCCGGGTGGTGGTGGTTCCGTTGGCGAAACGGACGCTCAGTGTCGCCGTGCCCGATGCGGGTGCGGTCACGGTGAACTGGGAGTACGCGCCGACCGCGTTGTTGCCGTTGCAGAAGCCGTTGCCGGAGTAGCCGGCCCAGTCGGAGTCGATGGTGCCCGTGCAGACCGCCGGGGAGCTCTCGGCCTCATAACGGGTGGACGCTGCCTGCGCCGTGGTACCGGACAGTGCGACGACCGTGCCGGTCAGCAGGCTGACGGACGCGATGACGGCTCTCGGTTGCATCATTCATCTCCAGGTGGGTGGGCTCGTCCGACCAGGCGCTCGGTGAAGAGGGCGGTTCCGGGTGTCATGAGGTGGTCGGTTCGGCATCATGAATGGAGCGGGCAGCCGGGAACTGCGTCCGGCCGGGGGAAAGCGCTTTCCCGGGACGTTAAAGGGGCTGCCGTGAACGCGTCAACGGTCGCGTACATGATCCTTGTTCACATTGATGAATTCGCCGAGCCTCGTCCGACCGGTCGCCGGAGATCCCGCGCTCGTCGTGCGCCCGCACCAACGCGAACGGCACCGTCCGGAGACGGTGCCGTTCGCTACGGGATTGCGGTGACTACGGTGTCACCTCGACGGTGGCTACGGTGTCCACTTGACGGTGGCTACGGTGTCCACTTGACGGTGGCTACGGTGTCCACTTGACGTTCGGGTTCAGCTGGCCGGTCCAGTTGAAGATCGCCATGTTGTCCCAGCCGTTGCCGCTGTTGTTGATGTCGGCCGGATCCCAGCCGTTGCCCGAGACCGCGTACCAGGTCGGTTCCCAGTAGAAGACGCCGATCGCACCGGCGTTGCGGGCCGTGTTCTGCACGGCCGTGAAGTTGTCGGCCTGCCCCTGCCAGGTGAGCGGATAGCCCGAGCAGCCGGAGGTGATCGAGTTGCTGGTGCTGTCCGCGTTCGCCGAGGTGAACGGGTAGGCCGTCTCGGCAATGACCACGTCCTTGCCGTACCGGGACTTCATGTCGGACACGACGCTGCCCATGTTGGCCAGCGTGCCGTGCCACGGGCAGTAGTAGGACAGCCCGGTGATGTCCCAGTTGACGCCCTTGGCGGTGATGCCGTCGTAGAACCAGCGGGCATGCGCGTCGCTGTCCGAGTTGGCGGTGTGGATGATCACCTTGGTGCCGCTGTTGCAAGACTTGGTCGCGTTGTAGCCCGACTTGAGGAGCAGGCTGAGGTTGGTGAAGTCGTTGTTCACCACCTTGCCCTCGTTCCACAGCATGCCGACGTTGATCTCGTTGCCGATCTGCACGCTGTCCGGGGTGGTGCCCTGGGACTTGAGGCTGTTGCAGACGTCGTAGGTGTAGTTGTAGACGTCCGTCTGCAGCTGGCCGATGTTGTGGCTGGACCAGGCCGCCGGCTTGTACTGCTTGCCCGGGTCGGCCCAGGTGTCGGAGTAGTGGAAGTCGACCAGCAGCTTGAGGCCCTTCGCCTTGACCTGCTTCGCGTAGGCCAGCACCTTGGCCTTGTTGTTGTAGCCACTGGCCGGGTTGTTCCAGACCCGCAGGCGGACGTAGTTGACGCCGGCGCCCTTGAGGATGTCGAGCGGGTCCTTGGCGGTGCCGCTCGCGTCGTAGTACTTGGCGCCGAGATCGAGGGCGCGTTGCGCGGTCGAGACGTCGGCGCCGAGCATGGTGAGCGTGCCCGCGGCGGTGGCGGTCGTGGGGGTGGTGAGCAGGGACGCGGGCAGGGCGACGGCTGCCATGAGCAGGGCGGCCTTCACTGTGCGACCTGGACCGTTCACGGTCATCCCGAACTCCTTTGATCGAGACGTGCGAAGCCGAGCAGAGCTTGGCATGCGCATGTAACTGGTTCCGTGAACGTTCACAGTAGGGGAGGTGACAAGAGCTGTACATATGTGTGTCGGGGGGATTTCGTACAGGTCGGCGGCGTGAGCCTGTGGGCGGTCGGTTGGGTACGTGCACAGTCGATGGATCATCGGAGTGCGTGGGGGTCGGGGCCGTGTCGGGGGACGATCGTCCTCGGAACGGCGCGCAATCGGTCACCTGCCAACTCGCCGGCGTTGACGCGCCGACCTGTGGGCGGACACCCCCCCGGCACGTGCCCTTGCCGGCGTACGCGTGATGCCATCGGTGACCCTTACCTGATGGATCATCAAATTTCTTGTCCCGCAAGGAGGTTCGGGTCATGCTGTGATCCGTCTGTGAACTCCTGATTCGTGGAGGAACATCCGTGCCGTCCAACCCCCCACCGACCTCACGCTCGACAGGCCGCCGAAGACTGGCCGTCGGAGCCCTGGTCACCGCGCTGTTCGGCCAGTTGCTCGCCGGAACCGCCGCCGCGGCGCCCGCGGCCAAGACGCCGTCACCCGGGCGAATAGCCTGGGCACCCTGTGAATCACCCTCCGGTCAGGGCGGCTTCGAGTGCGCCACCATCAAGGTTCCCGTGGACTGGAAGTGGCCGGGCGGTGCCACCATCGACCTGGCCCTCGCCCGCCACCTGGCCACCGACCCCGAGCACCGGATCGGCTCGCTGCTGATCAACCCCGGTGGTCCGGGCGGCTCCGGGGTGGGCTTCGCGTTCAGTGCCCCCGACTCCTTCTCGCCCGAACTGCTGGAGCGTTTCGACATCGTGGGCTTCGACCCGCGCGGCGTCGGCCTCAGCAACCCGGTGAAGTGCGACGCGGACCGGGTGGCCGAGCAGGGCGCACTGCTCTACCCGGACAGCGCCTCCTCCTTCGCCGCCCTGCGCGAGGCGAACCGCGCCCTCGGTGAGAGCTGCCGCGACCTCACCGGGCCACTCGTCGACAACATGGACACCGCGAGCGTCATCCGTGACATGGAGGCGATCCGGGCCGGCCTCGGCGAGAAGCGGATCAGCTACTACGGCGTCTCCTACGGCACCGGGATCGGCCAGCAGTACGCCGAGCGCTACCCGCACCGCGTCCGCGCGATGACGATCGACTCGAACATGGACCACAGCCTCGACCCGTGGGCCTACCAGAAGACCGAGACCATCGCGATGGAGGAGTCGTACGGCCAGTTCGCCGACTGGTGCGCCCGGACCGCCTCCTGCGTGCTGCACGACCAGGACGCGCGCGCCCTGTTCGACTCGCTCTACAAGCGGGCCGACGCGGGTGAACTGGTCCTGCCGGGTGACCCGCCCTACACCTTCACCACCCAGGACCTCCAGTCCCTGGCCTTCGGCTACATGTACGACCCGGCCTCCTGGTTCCAGTTCGCCGAGGACCTCGCCTACCTGGACGCACCCGACCCCGCCGCGGCACGGTCCGTCGGGAAGCGCGGTGAGCCGACGGAGTTCGCGTACCTCCCGGTGATGTGCCAGGACTACGACTTCGACGTACGGTCGTACGGCACGCTCGCCCGCTTCGAGCGCGAACTGGCCCGCCGCGCCCCGGTCACCCGGCTCAGCTCCCTCGCCTGGACGGACCTGACCGGCTGTCAGAACTGGCCGACCGAGGTGACAAACCCGCCCCACCGGCTCCGTGTCGACGGCACTCCGCCGATCCTGGTGACCAACAGCCGTTACGACGTGGCCACTCCGCACTCCTGGGGCTCCAACGCGGCCCGCCAGATCGGCCGCGAGGCCGTGTTCCTCACGTACGACGGTGTCGGGCACGGCGACTACTGGCTGAGCCCGTGCGCGCGTGACGCCATCGACACCTACCTGCTCACCCTCAAGACCCCCCGCAAGGGCACCCATTGCCCCGCCGTCTGGCCGACCGGACCCTCCGCCCAGCGCCAGTCGCCGAGCGGGGATCTCGTCAACCCGCTGCCCGGGCTGCTGGGCACAGGGGCGCGCCGGTGAGCCGCGGGACGAGGCCTGATCCGACGCGGCCGTGAGTGAGGGGCGCGGTCCCGGTCGGGGCCGCGCCCCTTCGTTCGTCACGTGACGATGCGTGCGCGATGTCTTGACGTGTACTTGGCATAGTGGCTTCATGGGAGCGCTCCCATGACACCTCTGATGCCTGAGTTTCTCGGCGCTCACCCCCTGGAGTCGCAATGAGAACGAGAAGAAGCACGACACGAAAGGACCCGTTGGGCCGTCTGCTGACCGGCCTCGCCACCCTGATCGGCCTCGTGGTGCTCGGCGTCCTCTGCCCCGTCGTGGCCCAAGCCCAAGTCCAGGCCCAGGCGCAGGCCGAAGTCCAGGCCACCGGCCTGCACATCAGTGACGGCCGACTGCTGGAGGGCAACGGCAACGACTTCGTCATGCGCGGCGTCAACCACGCGCACACCTGGTACCCGGGCGAGACGCAGTCGCTGGCCGACATCAAGGCACTGGGCGCCAACAGCGTCCGCGTCGTGCTCTCCGACGGCCACCGCTGGACCGAGAACAGCCCTGCCGACGTGGCGAACATCGTCGACCAGTGCAAGGCCAACCGGCTGATCTGCGTACTGGAGGTGCACGACACCACCGGCTACGGAGAGGAGGCCGCGGCCGGAACGCTCGACCACGCCGCCGACTACTGGATCGGGCTCAAGGACGTCCTCGCCGGTGAAGAGAACTACGTCATCATCAACATCGGCAACGAGCCCTGGGGCAACACCGACCCCGCCGGCTGGACCGACCCGACGATCGCGGCGGTGAAGAAGCTGCGCACCGCCGGATTCGAGCACACGATCATGGTGGACGCGCCCAACTGGGGCCAGGACTGGCAGGGTGTCATGCGCGCCAACGCCCAGGCCGTCTACGACGCCGACGTCACCGGCAACCTGATCTTCTCGATCCACATGTACAGCGTCTACGACACCGCCCAGGAGATCACCGACTACCTGAACGCCTTCGCCGACGCCCAACTGCCCATTCTCATCGGCGAGTTCGGAGGGCCGGCCGACCAGTGGGGCGACCCGGACGAGGACACCATGATGGCCACCGCCGAGCAGCTCGACCTCGGCTATCTAGCCTGGTCCTGGAGCGGAAACACCGACCCGATCCTCGACCTGTCGATCGGCTTCGATTCCGACCGGCTCAGCTCATGGGGCCAGCGCATCTTCAACGGCGCCAACGGCATCGCCCAGACCTCCGAGGAAGCCACCGTCTTCGGGGGCGGAAACCCGGGGGATACCCAGGCCCCGACCGTACCCGGTACCCCGACCGCATCCTCCGTGACGGCCACCTCCGCCGCCCTCGGCTGGACCGCGTCCACCGACAACGTCGGCGTCGCCGGCTATGACGTGGTCCGGGTCAGCGGCAGCACCGAGACCAAGGTCGCCGCCTCCGCCACCAACTCGGTGACGGTCACCGGCCTCACCGCCGCCACGGCGTACACCTTCGCCGTCTACGCCCGGGACGCGGCCGGGAACCGCTCGGCCCGCTCGGCCACGGTGAACGTCAGCACGAGCAGCGCCCCGAGCGGGAACTGCTCCGTCGCCTACCGTGCCACCAACGAGTGGTCCGGCGGCTTCCAGGGCGAAATCGTCATCCGCAACACCGGCACCGCCGCCATCAGCGGCTGGACGTTGGTCTTCACCTTCGCCAACGGCCAGACCGTCAACAACATGTGGGGCGGGACGCCCACCCAGAGCGGCGGCACCGTGAGCGTCGCCCCCGCGTCCTACACGTCCACCATTCCGGCCGCCGGCTCGGTCACCCTCGGCTTCATCGCCAACAAGGGAGCCACCAACACCGCGCCGGCCGCGTTCACGCTCAACGGAACGGCCTGCGCGACGGCTTGACCCGAGGCACGGCCCATCTCGCTGTGACCGTCGTCATGAACGTGAGAGGCATGCGTCCATGACGACGGTCACGCCTCTCGGAAGGCCGGTGCACGCAGGGCCCGGTGGAGGTCTCGGCGAACCGCTGCCCGCCAGGTGGACTGGGGCGGCCGCAGGTTTCCCGTTCGGCTCCAACTGCCGGATGAACCGCGCCGAGTCGGGCGCCGGCCGACCCCGACGCATACCTCGGACGGCGGCACCGTCGCGATCAGCCGTCATGCGGCCCGTGCGTCTCACATGCACCACCGGCATTGGTGTACATGCCATCCATATTGTTCTACCGCTCGGGGCACGGTCCGCGTCCTCGCCGAAGGCCGGGTCGCGGGCATCGCCTGTGTGTCCCTGCACGCCGTCGCCGCCCGCCGCGGCGTCGGCGCGCTGCCCGCCTCGGTCGCGGCCGGAAACCCGGACCCCGACGTCCGGTACCTCCCGGTCGCCGGTGCCCCGCCCGCCGTCCCCTCGTACGTGCGTCCGCGCACCAGCCCGCATCCGCACGCCGCACCCCTGGCGGCCGCGCTGACCGGGAGCCCCGCCCGCCGCACCGGGAGCAAGGCCGCTACGGTCGTCTCCGGGCTCCGCACGCCGTGACCACCTGCCGGGCAGGGCGATGCCGCCAACTGGTTCGTGACCGAGATGAAGGGTGAGACCTTCCGGGCGTGCTCGGCCGGGAACCACTGGTGGCAGTACGAGGACGGACAACGGCAGGTGGGCTGGGTACCCGGCGTCTACTTCGCGGGCGGCGACGACACCGAGGACGACGCCGGGTTGCTGATGCCGGCACGTACACGTGCGCAAACACGCGCCCGCGGCTGCCCTTCCGGGCACGCTGAATGCCGAGCCGTCCGTCATCCGTCGAGATCCGTATGAATGCTCCGGCTGCGGTCGGGTACGCGAGCAGGACCGCACTCGGGGCGATCTTGCCCCGCGCGGGCCGCACGACCGCCGCTATCAGGGGAATCATCACTTATGGAAACTCCCGCTTACGACAACACCGTCACACCGGCCCGGCGGGCGCTTGACGCGCTGGCCGAGAACACCGAGGACACGGCGGCACTGGCCACTCTCGCGAGCAGCGAGGTGCTGGTGCCGGTGCCCGACGACGCCGGTCAGGAGGATGCCGCTGATTCCAGCGTGGTGGCGCTGCCGGTCCTCGAGCAGCCGGACGGCGCTCCCGTGGTGCCCGTCTTCACCTCAGAGCCGGAGATGGCCGAGCTTTTGCCGTACGTCTCCCGCTACCGTCTGGTCCCGCTGGGCGCACTCGCCGCGCAGTGGCCGGCCGACGACCTGTCCCTGACCATCGACGCGAACTCCGCGCATCCGCTGACCCTCACGTCGGAGGGCGTCCGCACCCTGCTGGCGAGGCCGTAGAGGCGAGCGGATCGGGCCCGGCCACCGCTCAGCGGCAGGGGGATCGGCCGGGCCAGGACCGGCATGCGCGACCGGGGTGCGGGCAGGCTCTTGCCCCCGCACCCCGGTTTTTCGCATGCCCGGCAACGACACGGCACGCCTCACAGGCACTTGCCGGGATTGAGGATCCCCCGGGGATCGAACACCTCCTTCAGCCGCCGCTGCAGCGCGTGGGCCGCGGGGCCGAGCTCCTCGGCGACCCACTGCCGCTTCAGCAGGCCCACCCCGTGCTCGCCGGTCAGTGTCCCGCCCAGCCGCAGTGCCAGGGCGAAGATCGCGCCGGCCGCCTCCCACGCGGCCTCCGGCAGCCGGTCCAGGGACGGGTCCACGACGAGGATGGGGTGCAGATTGCCGTCCGCCGCGTGGGCGAGGGTGAACACCGGTACGTCGTGGCGTGCGGAGATCGCCCGTATACCGCGCACCGCCTCGGCCAGCCGTGAGCGCGGGACCGCGATGTCCTCGATGAGCGGACGGCCCAACCGCTCCAGCGCGGGCAGCGCCAGCCGGCGGGCCGCCAGCAGGGCCTCCGCCTCGGCCGGGTCCTCGGTCGTCTCCACCGTCGTGGCCGACGCAGCGACCAGCCGGGCCACCGCCGCGGCCTCCGCCGCCGCGCCCGCGCCGTCGCACTGCACCACCAGCAGCGCCGCGCCCCGCTCCCGCAGCGCCGGGTCGATGGCCCGTAGCACGGGCCCGTCGACCAGCTCCGCCAGCGCGGGCTCGACCCCGGCCCGGGTGATCGCGTACGAGGCCTCGGCGGCCTCCTCGAAGGACGCGAAGTAGGCGGCCAGCGTTGCCGTCGCCACCGGAACGGGCCGCAGTCGCAGCGTGGCCGACGTGATCACCGCGAGGGTGCCCTCCGAACCGGTGAGCAGGGCGGTCAGGTCGTAGCCGGTGACGCCCTTGACCGTACGGCGCCCGGTCCTGACCACCGTCCCGTCGGCGAGGACCGCCTCCAGACCCAGGACGCTGTCCCGGGTGACCCCGTACTTCGCGCACCGCAAACCGCCCGCGTTGGTCGCGATGTTCCCGCCGATGGTGGACAGCGCCGCGCTCGCCGGGTCGGGCGCGTACCGCAGTTTGTGCGCAGCCGCCGCCCGGTCCAGTTCAGCCGTGATGACGCCGGGTTCGACGACGGCGAGCTGGTCGTCGGCGTTGAGTTCGAGGATGCGGTTCATCGCGGACAAGTCCAGGACCAGGGAGCCCTCGTTCGCCGTGGCGCCGCCCGACAGACCGGTACCCGCGCCGCGCGGCACCACCGGCACGCGCAGCGCGTGCGCGTGCCGGAGGGTGACCGTCACGTCCTCCGTCCGCCGGGCGTGCACGACGGCCAGGGCCTCGCCGTCCGGGCGGCTGCCGGAACGGTCGGTGGCGTGCGCGGCGAGCACGGCGGGGTCGGTGGTCAGCCGGTCGGGCGGCAGATCGCGGGCGAGCAGCCCGAGGAGCCTGGCGGAGGCGGTTCGTTCCGGTGCGGTGGTCATCGGTCCAACACCTTCGATTCCGGTGCGGTGGTCACTGGGGCGACGCCTTCCGTGCGCGACGCGCCAGTCACGCGTCCTGTCCTTTCCGTTGCGAGGGCGGCGACGGACGTGCGCACGGTGCGACGGGACAACACGGGATCTCCATCAGGCGGCTTGGGTCGTGGTGCGGTGGGCGAGTTCCTGACGCACCAGCGGCAGGACGTGACGGGCGTAGTCGATGGCGTCGTTGAGCGGGTCGTAGCCCCGGATCGACAGCAGGTCGCAGCCGATGTCGACGTAGTCGAGCAGCGCCTTCGCCACCGTCTCGGGCGAGCCGACCAGCGCCGTCGAGGCGCCGGCCGCGTTGGTGGCGACCGCCGGGGCGGTCCACAGGCAGCGGTCGTGCACCTCGCCGCGCTCGGCGATGTCCAGCAGGCGCTGCGAACCCACGTTGTCCGGGCGGCCGCTGGTGCGGTAGTGGCGCAGCAGCTCGGTGTTGCGGGCCTGGTCCTGGAGCACCCCCAGGGTGCGGTGCGCCTTCTCCCAGGCCAGTTCGTCGGTGGGCGCGATGATCGGACGGAACGACACCCAGATACGGGGACGGGGACGCCCGGCGGCATCCGCGATCGCGTTGACGGCGGCGATCTGCTCGGCCGTCTCCTTCAGCGGCTCGCCCCACAGCCCGAAGATGTCGCCCTGCTGACCGCCGACCCGGTACGCGTCCGGGGACGAGCCGCCCACCGAGACGGGCACCAGCCCGTTCACCGGCTTCACGTCCGAGTAGTAGTCCTCGAAGGTGAAGTACCTGCCCTTGTGCGAGACCGGTCCGTCGGCCTGCCACACCTTTCGCAGGATCTGGATGTACTCGTCCGAACGCGCGTACCGCTCCGCCTTGCCCAGGTAGTCGCCCTCCCGGCGCTGCTCCTCGTCGCTGCCGCCGGAGATGATGTGCACGCTCAGCCGGCCGTTGCTGATCCGGTCCAGCGTGGCGAGGGCGCGGGCGGCATGCGTCGGGAAGATCACGCCCGGCCGGTGCGCCAGGATCGGGCGGATGCGCTCGGTGTGGGTGGCGACGAACTGGGCGACCTGGAAGGCGTCCGGGGACGCCGAGTGGTAGGCGACGAGGGTGTGGTCGAAGCCGCCGTCGTCGAGGGTGCGGGCGTACGTGCGCAGGTGGTCGGGGTCGAAGCCGGTGCGGCTCGCGGCGGCCGGACCG
This sequence comes from Streptomyces sp. Q2, assembly GCF_056820935.1. NCBI lineage: Bacteria > Bacillati > Actinomycetota > Actinomycetes > Kitasatosporales > Streptomycetaceae > Streptomyces > Streptomyces sp. Q2. The sequence continues at coordinate 225,850 of NZ_JBXEJE010000007.1, forward strand.
GAGGCCGCGGAGTCGGTGTGGACGGCGCTGATGAACTCGACAGGCATGTGCAGCTCCTGATCAGTGAGAAGGGATCAGTCGAGGAGGGAGGTGTCGGCCGACTGGGCCACGTCGACGTTGGGCTCCAGCACACCGATCCCGTTCATGAGGTCGGCCACGCCCTGGACCGTCTTGTTGACGTCCAAAGAGACCGGCAGGACCTTGCTGTACGCGGCGGAGGCCAGTGTCTTCGCCACGGAGGGGTCCGCGCCGTTGCGCTGTTCGATGGCCTTCGCGTACGCGTCCTGGTGCGTGCTGGTCCACTTCAGTGCCGTACCGAGGCGCTTGAGGAAGTCGGCGAGCGCGGCCTTCTTCGGGGAGTCGGCGAGCGCCTTGTCGGACGCGCCGACGAAGCCGTAGCCGCTGACCCGTCCGTCGGCGCCGTCGACGAGCAGTTTGCCGCCCTGTTCCAGGCCGACGGCCTGGTAGACGCCGAAGGTCGCCCAGGCCTTGATCCTCCCGGAGGCGAACGCGGCCTGCGCGTCGGTGGGCAGCAGGTACTGCACCTTCACGTCCGAGTAGCTGAGGCCGTTCTGCTTGAGCGCGTTGGCCAGCAGGTACTCGGAGACGCTGCCCTTCGCCGAGGACACCACGACCTTCCGGCCCTTGAGGTCCTTGACGCTGTCGATGCCGGAGTCCTTGCCGACGACGATGCCGACATGCCGGCCGTCGTTCTTGAGGGCGGCCACGTTCTTGAACCGCACTCCGCCGCTCAGCGCCTGGAGCGCGGGCAGGTCCGCGGAGTAGGTGGTGTCGGCGGCGCCCGCCTGCACGGCCTGGTAGAGCGGGGCAGCGCCCTCGAACTCGGCCCACTTCACCTCGTAGCCGGCGCCCTTCAGGGCGCCGGAGGCGGCGACGATCGTCTGCAGGGTCTTGGCCTGGTCACCGATGGTGAGCGTGACCCGGCCCTTTCCGGAGGCGTCCGCCGAGGAGTCCGCGCCGCAGGCGGTCAGCGTCAGCAGGGCGGAGAAGCTCAGCGTGGCGGCTGCGAATCGGCGTATCACGAGGGGGTTCCTTCCAGAGTGCGGGTTACGCCGAGCCAGTTCAGGAGGCGGGCGCGCAGGGTGACGAACTCGGGGGCGGTGAGGTCGCGGGGGCGGGGCAGGTCGACGGTGAGTTCGTGGGCGATGCGGCCCTCGTCCATCACCAGGACGCGGTCGGCGAGCAGCAGTGCCTCCTCCACGTCGTGGGTGACCAGGAGGACCGCGCAGCCGTGCCGCTGCCACAGCTCGGCGACCAGCTGCTGCACCCTGCCCCGGGTCAGCGCGTCGAGGGCGCCGAACGGCTCGTCCAGGAGCAGCAGTTCGGGCTCGCGCACCAGGGCGCGGGCCAGGGAGACGCGCTGGGCCTGCCCGCCGGAGAGCGTCCTGGGCCAGACGCCCGCGCGCTCCGCGATGCCGACCTCGGCGAGGGCCTTGTCGGCCAGTTCCCGGTCGGGCCGTCCGGGCAGTCCGAGGACGACGTTGCGCCACACCTTCAGCCAGGGCAGCAGCCGCGGTGACTGGAAGGCGGCACTGCGGCGGGCCGGCACGGTCACCTCGCCGCCGATCTCGTCGTCGAGTCCGGCGAGGATCCGCAGCAGCGTCGACTTGCCGCAGCCGCTGTGCCCCAAGAGGGCCACGAACTCGCCCTCGCGGATGTCGAGATCCAGGTCGTGCAGGACGGTGTTGCCGTCGAAGGCCCGGGAAAGCCCCCGTGTTTCCACGCTGTTGGCCATGACGCTCACGCCTCGCCCTCGAAGTTGGCGCGCCAGGTCAGCAGGCGGCGCGAAAGGATCCGTACGGCGAAGTCGCAGGCCAGCCCGAGCAGTGCGTACACGACGAGGCACAGCACGATGACGTCCGTACGGAAGTACTGCTGCGCGTTGCTCATCAGATAGCCGAGGCCGGCGTCCGCGTTGATCTGCTCGGCGAAGACCAGGGCCAGCCACGCGGTCGACAGCGCGTACCGGAGTCCGACCAGGGCCCCGGGCAGCGCGCTCGGCAGGATCACGTACGTGATCAGCCCGAGTCGGCCGAGCCCCATCATCCGTGCCGCCTCGACGAGTTGGGCGTCGGTGGAGCGGATGCCGCCGTAGATGTTGAAGTACAGCGGGTATGTCACCCCGAGCGCGACCAGGGCGATCTTCGGGGTCTCCTCGATGCCGAACCAGACGATGAACAGGGGGATCAGGCCCACCCAGGGGATCGCCCGGAACATGCCCATCGAGGAGTCGATGACGTCCTCGCCGAGCCGGAACAGCCCGGCCAGCAGGGACAGGCTCAGCGCGATGCTCGCGCCGATCAGGAAGCCGACGGCGGCCCGGCGGCCCGACGCGGCGATGGCGTCCGGCAGTTCGCCGCTCTTGGTGAGCTCCACGGCCTGGCGTACGACGTCCACGGGGGAGGCCAGCACGGATTCCGGGAGCAGGCCCGTGGCCGAGGTCAGGAACCACAGGAAAACCAGGCCCACCGGGCCCGCGGACCGGCGTACGGAGCGGGGGACGGTGAGGCGGCGGCCGGTCCTGATCGTGCCGCGGATGGTGACACGGCCGGTCGGAGGGGGCGTGTCCGAGGCTGCCGCCTGGCGCGGCGGTACCGTCGCGGCCGGCGGTTTCGTCGTCATGGGTGAGTTCGTCGTCACGGGTGGTTTCCCTTCACGGCCGGACGGTCGGGATCGGCCGACCAGGCCGACCAGGAGCCGGGGAAGAGCACCGCCTCGAACCCGGCGAGCTCCAGTGCGGCGATCTGGTGGGCGGCGGTGACACCGGAGCCGCAGTACACCCCGACGCGGGAGGCCCCTGCGACCCCCTTCTCCTCGAACCGTTTGCGCAGTTCCTCGGGCGGCAGGAAGGTGCCGTCCGCCGCGAGGTTCTCCCCGGTGGGGGCACAGACGGCGCCCGGGATGTGCCCCGCCCGCGGGTCCACCGGCTCCACCTCGCCGCGGTACCGTTCGGCGGCCCGCGCGTCCAACAGCAGTGCGGACGCGGCGAGTTCGGCGGCGCCGTCGGCATCGGTCACCGGCAGGCCGCCGGGACGCAGCACGACGTCGCCGGGCGGCGGGTCGGCCGGGACACCGGACTCCAGCGCCTGCCCGGCAGCTCGCCAGGCGTCGAGTGCCCCGTCGAGGAGGGTGACCTGGGCGAGGCCCGCGTACCGCAGGAGCCACCAGGCGCGAGCGGCGGCGGTGTTGCCCAGGTCGTCGTGGACGACGACGCGTTGTCCCTGCCCGATGCCCCACCGGCGTGCCGCGGCCTGCAGGTCCGCGATCCGGGGCAGCGGATGCCGGCCGCCCTCCGGGCTCGGCGGAGCGGCCAGTTCCGTGTCGAGGTCGACGTAGACCGCGCCCGGGATGTGGCCGTCGGCGTAGTGGTCGCGGCCGTGCGGATCACCCAGGGCCCAGCGGACGTCGAGGACGACCGGGGGCGTGTCGGAGGCGAGCAGGTCGCGGAGCTCGGGGACGGTGGTGGTCACGCTCATGCCGGGCCCTCCGCGATCGTGGGCAGTTCGGGGGACAGGCGCAGCCGCTCCAGGAACAGCACGACGGTCGCGGCGGCCGTGCGGTGCAGCGCGTCGTTGAGGACGTCGTGGCGGCCGCCGTTGAAGGTCACCGTCCGTACGTGCGGGTGTCCCGCGTAGGCGTCCCGTGCCTGGGCGAGAGGGCTCACCCTGTCCTCCCGGCCGTGCAGGGCGAGTACGGGAACCCGCACGAGGCCGAGACGCGGCTCGGGCGGCTCCGGGTGCTCGTCGAGTGCCCCGCGCCGGAACTCGGGGTCCTCGGCGAGGCGGGACCGGTGGGTGGGACAGGCGGTGCGGGCCTCGACCTCCGCCTCCCAACTCCCCGCGGTCCAGGGCGTGGTGGGCAGACCGGCCAGGATCAGCGCGTCGAGGCCCGGGATCTGCTCGGCGGCCAGCTCGGCGGCGTAAAGGGCGCCCGTGTCCGAGCCGACGAGGACCTTCGGGCCGGGCAGCGACTCGTCGGCGAGCAGCTTCGCCGCCAGGTCGAGCACGGACGGATCGGCGGACGGGTCGCCGAGGGCACGGACCCGATAGGCGTCGAAGGCGAGCCGACGGCCGAACCGCTCGTACACACCGCCGTGTTCACCTCGGCCGGCCAGCACGATCAACGTGCCGCGCGCGGCGAGGCCTTCGGGTTCGTCCCAGGAGAAGGATGAGGTCATGAGGGGGCAGCTCCCGTTTCTGGGCAGGGGCATGGCCATGTCCGGGGAAAGGACTTCCGGGCCGGTGGTTTCCGGGCAAGGGGGAGGCGTTCGGAAAAGGGCAGCCGACGGCGACTGTCACGTGTCAGCGAAACGGCAATGAGGACGTGATCGACGCGGCTTGCGGAGAGACGCCGGTGAGCGGCGGGAGGTCAGCGACAGCGCGCGCTGCACGCCACGCCGAAGTCAATGACTCGGCGCTGCGTCAGAAGGGCAGCGGAAGCGGTCGTGTGCAACATGCGCCCATCATGACCGGCGGCGGCGGACCGCGTCCAACGACGATTCCGCATCGAAACCGATCAGACATCGCGATCGGTCCCCGGTGGCCGCTAGTGTCACGGCATGCCCCAACCAGTCCTCGACATCGTGGCCCTGCGCAGTCTGACCGCGATCGCCGACTGCGGCGGCTTCCACCGTGCCGCCCGGACCCTTTCCCTGAGCCAGTCGGCGGTCAGCCAGCACGTCCGGAAACTGGAGAAGACCCTGGGCCTGCCCGTCGTGGAACGCGAGGGACGCGGCACGCGGTTCACCCCCGAGGGCCGTCGGCTGCTGGAACAGGCCCGCCGCATCCTCGCCGTGCACGACGAGGCCGTACGCGCTCTGCTGGAATCCGACGGCGACACCGTCACCGTCGGCACCACCGAGCACGCCGCCGACCAGTTCCTACCCCGGCTCACCGCCGCGGTCCAGGAGGTACGGCCCGGCTGCCGGGTCCGTTTCCGCATCGACCGTTCCGCCCGCCTCGTCGAGGCCGTGGAGCGCGGCAGCGTCGACGTGGCGGTGTACGTCACGGAGGCCGCCGCCACCGAGGGCACCCCCGTCGGCGGCCTCCCGCTCACCTGGCACGCCGTCCCCGGCTGGGAGCCGCCGCCCGCACCGGCCGCCGTTCCGCTGGTCGCGATCGAGGACCCCTGCGCGATCCGCCGCCGGGCCATCTCCACCCTCGCCGCGCAGGGCGTGCCCGCCACGGTCGTCGGCGACGCCGGCTACCTCGCGGGCGTCCTCGACATCGCCCGCACCGGGCAGGGCGTGGCCCTGCTCGCCGCCGTGGGCCCCGCCCCCGACGGCCTGACGCCGTACGGGGGCCTCCCGGCGGTCACCCCGATCCCGATGAGCGCGCTGGCCAGGCCCGGGGCGGATCAGGCCACGGTGGAGGCCGCTTTCGCCGCCGTACGGGATCTGTTGGGCTGAGGCGGGGACGCGCTGACGCGAAGGTGCGAAGGTGCGGAGGTGCGAAGGTGCGGAGGTGCCTTGTAGCGAGCGCTGGGACCGCGGCGAGGCGGGGACGCGGCGAGGCGAGGCGGGGACGCGGCGAAGGCGGGGACCGGCCCGGCGTCAGCCCAGCGTCCGGGCCAGCACCTCGCGCTGCAGCGGCAGCACCTCGGTGTGCAGGTCACGCCCCTTGCGGGTCAGGGCGACCCAGACGCCCCGCCGGTCCTCCATGCAGACCGAGCGCTCCACCAGTCCGTCCTTCTCCAGGCGTCCGATGAGGCGGGACAGCGCGCTCTGGCTGAGGTGCACCCGTCCGGCGAGGTTCTGCACCCGGCACTGGTCGCCCTCCTCGGGCGCCTCGGAGGCGAGCACGTCCAGGACCTCGAAGTCGCTCGCGCCCAGTCCGTGCGGGTGCAGCGCGCGGTCGATCTCGCACATCGTGCGCGCGTGCACCGACAGGATGTCCCGCCACTGTTCTTCGAGCCGGGAACCGGCCGCGTTCACTGCCATGCACCAATGTTAATGCGTGTGCATCGACATCCGGAGGGAGCGGAGGGGGCAACAGCGCGGGCGTTCTGGATCCATCCGGACGGGACGGGACGGCGCCAACAGCTCAGGAGTCCTGGACGAGTCCGACGAGGTTCCCGTCCGCGTCCTTCACCGAGGCGATCATCCTGCCGCCGCCGACCTCCTGGACGTCTTGGAGCAGCTCCGCGCCGGCGTCGAGCAGGGCGGCGAGCCGGCCCCGAATGTCGGCGACGTGCCAGTAGGGGACGGGCCCGGTCATGCCCTTGGCGTGCCCGTTCGGGTCCAGGCCGACGTCCTGGCCGGAGTCCTTGAAACCGACGTAGTAGGGCTCGTCAGCGTAGGGCTCGACCTCCAGCAGGGCGCTGAACAGGGCCTTCGCCCGGGCGATGTCCTTGACGGGGTAGACGATCGTGTTGAGACCGGCGGTCATGGCGGGCTCCTCGGTGCTGCGCGGACCGACGGATTTCGTCGGTGGTCCCACGCTAGGCCGGGGGAGCGGGGAGCCGCTTCTCCGATCCTGACCGGTTACCGCGAATGAGCCGGACCACGGACCGCCGGGAGCGGGAGCGGGAGCGGGGGCGGGGGCGGGGGCACGCGGGAAGACGTTGCTCAGCCGGTCTCGGCCGCGGTCTGATGCCTCGGGTCAGTCTCGGCCGCGGGCCGGGTCTGGGTCTCCGGTCGGCCTCGGCCAGGGGGCCCGGATGGGCCTCGGGTCGGTCTCGGCTCCTGCCTGCCCGGATGCCTCGCTCAGGTCGGCCCTGGCTCCTGCCCGCCTGGATGCTTCGGGTCGGCCTCGACCCCAGCTGCCTCGACGCCTCGAATTCGGCCTCAGCCGCTGCCCCCCGTCCTGGCCCCTGCCCGCCCCGTTGCCTCAGCTCGGCCCTGGCCCCTGCCCGCCCCGATGCCTTACTCAGCTCGGCCCTGGCCCCAGCCCGCCCCGATGCCTCAGGTGGACTCCCGCTTCACCAACTCCGTCGGCAGAATCACCGCCGCCGCGTCCTCGCCGCCGATCTGCGCCAGCAGTACCCGGACCATCTCGGCGCTGATGCGGTCCCAGGGCTGGCGGATCGTCGTCAGTTCGGGTCGGGAGGCCAGGGCGGCCGGTGAGTCGTCGAAGCCGCCCACCGCCACGTCGTCCGGCACCCGGCGGCCCGCCCGCTCCAGTGCCGTCAGGACGCCCTGCGCCATCAGATCGGAGGCGACGAACACGGCGTCCACGTCCGGGGCCTGCGCGAGCAGGCGCTCGCCGCCCGCTTCGCCGCTGGCCCGGCTGTAGTCGCCGGAGACGACGAGCCGTTCGTCGATCGTGACGCCCGCCTCGGTGAGCACCTCCCGGTACCCGGCGAGGCGCTCGACACCGCCCGGTGTGTCCAGTGGGCCGGTGACAACGCCGATGCGGCGACGGCCCAGGGAGAGCAGGTGGCGCACCATGTCCCGGGCGCCGTCCCGGTCGTCGGCCGCCACGTAGCTCACCCGGGAACCGAGGCCGATCGGCTTGCCGCACGCCACCAGCGGCACGCCCGCCGCACGCAGCTCCTCGGCGATCGGGTCTCCGGAGTGGCTGGAGACCAGCAGTACCCCGTCGACGTGCCCGGCGGTGATGTAGCGCGTGATGCGCCGCCGCTCGTCCTCGGTGCCGGCCAGCATCAGCAGCAGTGGGATGTCGTGGGCGGCGAGCGCCTGGGTGCAGCCGCGCAGCAGCACGTTGAAGTTGGGGTCTTCGAAGAACCGCTCCTGCGGCTCGCTCAGCAGGAAACCCACCGAGTCGGAACGCCCGGTGATCAGCGAACGCGCGTGCCGGTTGACGACGTAGCCCGTCTTGCGGATGGCGGCGTTGACCGCCTCCTGGGCGGCGGGGCTGACGTAGTGCCCGCCGTTGAGCACGCGTGAGACGGTGCCGCGTGAGACCCCTGCCTCCCGCGCCACGTCGTGGATCGTCGGCGCTCTCCGCCGGGCCCCCGCACTGTTCATGGTCACGACTCTAAGGCCCCGGCGGTCCGATGACGGCCGCCCCGTCCACAGGCCGATCACGAGGAAGAACCCCTGGCTGTGATCGTGCACAGCAGGCTCCCAATTCGAACACTTGGCAAGCCTCACCCTCGTACGGTTATCTTGGGCCGCGCGCCGTTGACATCGTGTGTGCACGTTCCCAACCTCCAGAAACGGGAGAGACCCATGCCGGAGACCACCCCCAGGGGCCTCACCAGGCTCGCCTTCGGCGGGGACTACAACCCGGAGCAGTGGCCCGAGAGCGTCTGGGAGGAGGACGTACGGCTGATGCGGGAGGCCGGCGTCACCATGGTGAGCGTCGGGATCTTCTCCTGGGCGCTGCTGGAACCCGCCCCCGGCGCGTACGACTTCGGCTGGCTGGACCGGCTTCTGGACCTGCTGCACGACAACGGCATACGCGTCGACCTCGGCACGCCCACCGTGGTGCCCCCTGCCTGGTTCTACGGCGCCCACCCCGACGCGCTGCCCGTGACGGCCGACGGCATCCGCCTGGCGTTCGGCTCGCGCGGCGCGATCTGCCACAGCAACGCCGACTACCGCGCCGCCGCCGCGAACATCACCACCCGGCTCGCCGAGCGCTACGCCGGGCACCCGGCCCTGGCCCTGTGGCACGTGCACAACGAGTACGGCGTCCCGGTCTCCGCCTGCTACTGCGACTCCTGCGCCGCCCACTTCCGCCGCTGGCTGGCTACGACGTACGGCACCGTCGACGCCGTCAACGAGGCCTGGGGCACCGCCTTCTGGGGTCAGCGCTACGCAGGCCTCGACCAGATCAACCCGCCGCGCACGGCACCCACGGTCGGCAACCCGGGCCAGGCGCTGGACTACAAGCGGTTCGCCGACGCCACCATGCGCGAGAACTTCTGCACGGAGCGGGACATCCTGCACCGCCTCTCGCCCGGCATCCCGGTCACCACCAACTTCATGACCGCGCTCAGCCAGTGCGACTCCGTCGACTACTGGGCCTGGGGCCGCGAGGTCGACCTGGTCACCAACGACCACTACCTGATCACCGACGGCCGTCGCACCCACGTGAACCTCGCGATGGCCGCCGACCTGACCCGCTCCGTCGCGGGCGGCGCCCCGTGGCTGCTGCTGGAGCACTCCACCTCGGGCATCAACTGGCAGCCCCGCAACCCCGCCAAGGCTCCCGGCCAGATGGCCCGCAACTCCCTCGCGCACGTGGCGCGCGGCTCCGAGGGTGCCATGTTCTTCCAGTGGCGTCAGTCGCGGCGCGGCGCCGAGAAGTTCCACTCGGCGATGGTTCCGCACGGCGGCACGGAGACCCGCGTGTGGCGCGAGGTGGTCGAACTGGGGGCCTCCCTCGACTCGTTGAGCACGATCCGAGGCACTCGCACCGTCGCCGACGTGGCCGTCCTGTGGGACTGGCACTCCTGGTGGGCGCAGAACCTCCAGTGGCGCCCCAGCGAGGACCACGACCCGCGCGAGCGCGCCGACGCCTTCTACGAGGCTCTCTACGACCGCCACCTCACCGTCGACTTCGCCCACCCCGAAGCCGACTTGTCGAGGTATCCCCTTGTCGTCGTGCCCGCGCTGTACCTCATGACCGAGGCGGCCGGCCGCAACATCAAGGAGTACGTCGAGAACGGCGGCACCCTCGTCGTGTCCTACTTCTCCGGCATCGTCGACGAGCACGACGCCGTGCACGAGGGTGCCCACCCGGGGCCGCTGAGGGACGTGCTCGGCCTGACCGTCGAGGAGTTCTCGCCGCTGCTCAGGGACCAGCTGGTGCGCGTCACCGGCCCCGACGGCTCCGAGCTCACCGCGGACGTGTGGACCGAGTTCGTGGTGCCGCGCGGCGCCGAGACCGTGTGGACGTACGCCGACGGCCTGACCGCCGGGCACCCGGCCGTCACCCGGCACCGACTCGGCGAGGGCACCGCCTGGTACGTCTCCACGCGCCTGACCGCCGAGGGCCTGGACGCGCTGCTGGGCTGGGCCGTGGACGACGCCGACCTCGGCACCCGCGCAGAGCTGCCCCGCGACGTCGAGGTGGTGCGCCGGACCGGAGAGTCGGGCACCTACCTGTTCGCGATCAACCACACCGCCACGGACGTCAAGGTGCCGCTGGACGCCGACGGCACCGAGCTGCTGACCGGTGAACGCGCCACCGGCCGCCTCGGGACCCCGGCAGGGGCCGTCCGCGTCGTACGACTCGACGGCTGAACCGACTCCCCTCCGCCCGTGCGAGCGCACGAGCCGCGGGCGGAGGGGACCTCTCACCCCGCAGGGCTCGGTTGTTCGCCGAACAACCCTGCCTCGTAAGGGAGTTCGGTACCGGACAACGTTGCGGAGTCCCGTGCGCGGCGGCATCGGCTGCGCCACAGTGGGAAGACGCTGTACGAGGAGCCCGGACGGAGGGGAACGCGATGCTGAGGACTCCCACCGGCCAGAGGCGTCTGGACATCCTGGAATGGCTCAAGGACCCGGCCGCGCACTTCCCGCCGCCGCCGTACGGCGATCCCGCGACGGACGGCGTGACCGCCGACGCCGTCGCCGGGAAGCTCGGGGTCCGCCGCGCCGTCGCCGAGACCCACCTCGACCTGCTCGCGGACATCGGCCTGCTGCGCACCACGCGGATCCGGCGCCGCACCCACTACCGGCGTGACGAGATGCGGATCGCCGAAGTGGCGCGCATGTTCGAAAAGGGCTGGTAGGCGACCGGCCCGCGGGGGTACCCGCCTGCGAGGAGGATCCGCCCCCGGCAGAAGGTCAGGCGCCCATGAACCGTCCCACGGCTCTGCTTCCCCGTCACTACGTGGCGATCGGCGGCCGCGGCCCCGAGGACGTGGTGGCCGACGACCGCGGCCGCGTGCTGACCGGCGTCCAGGACGGCCGGATCCTGCGCCTGAGCGGCCTGACCGACCCCGCCACGACCCGCGTCGAGGTGCTCACCAGGACCGGCGGCAGACCGCTCGGCCTCCACCTCCTCCCCGACGACGCCCTGTTGGTGTGCGACGCCGAGCGCGGACTGCTGGGCGTGGACCTCACCGACGGCACGGTACGGGTCCTCGCCGCCTCGCTGGCGGGGGAACGGCTGCGCTTCTGCAGCAACGTGGTCGCCCTCTCCGACGGAACCGTGTACTTCACCGTCTCCAGCCGCCGCTACCCCCTTGAGGAGTGGATCGGCGACCTGGTCGAGCGCACCGGCACCGGCCGGCTCCTGCGCCTGGCCCCGGGCACGGACGAGCCCGAAGTCCTGCTGGAGGGCCTGCAGTTCGCCAACGGCCTCGCGGCGAGCGCCGACGAGACCTTCCTGGTCGTCGCCGAGACGGGCGCCTACCGGCTGACCCGGTACTGGCTCACCGGACCGAAGGCGGGCCGCGCCGAACCCTTCGTCGAGAACCTCCCGGGGATGCCCGACAACCTGTGGCGCGGCGCGCCGGACGGCCCGATCTGGGTCCCGCTGGCCGGACCCCGCGTCCCGCCCCTCGACCTGCTGCACCGCGGCACCCCCGACGTCCGCCGCACGGCCGCCCGCATCGCCGTGCGCGCCCCCTTCCGCCCCTCCGGCACGATCGGCGTCCTCGCGGTCGACGACCACGGCGAGATCGTCCACCACCTCACCCGCCGCCGCTCCGGCTTCCGCATGGTCACCAGCGTCTGCGAGACCGCCGGCCACCTGATCCTGGGCAGCCTGTGGGAGCCCGGTATCGCGGTCTGCGAGGCGCCGAACACGAAGTGACCCGGGGGCCCACCGGGGCTACCCTGTTGACCAGCCGCGATCACCACGCGGCGCGGCGGTGGGGCCCGCCGTACCCGAACCGCGGCTCGGATGCCGCCAACGGTCCCTACTTGCGATGGAGCACGCCCGCATGCCAGGGCCCCGGCGAGTAGGAGACGCACGACCATGACAGCCCAGGAGACCGACAGCGTCCGCGCCCCCGCCCCGCGGCAACCGCTCTGGCGCGGCCAGGCCCCGGTCGTCGCGGTGGTCGCGCTCGGTGGTGCCGTGGGCGCCACCGCCCGGTACGCGGCCTCCGTGTGGTGGCCCACCCAGCCGGGCGGATTCCCCTGGGCGACCTTCTGGACCAACGTCGTCGGCTGCGCCGTCATCGGCGTGTTCATGGTGGTCATCACCGACGTGTGGGCCGCTCACCGGCTCGTGCGCCCCTTCTTCGGGACCGGCGTGCTCGGCGGCTTCACCACCTTCTCGACGTACGCGGTCGACATCCAGAAGCTGGTCGACTCCGGCCATCTCCGCACGGGGCTGACGTACCTCTTCGCGACCCTGGTCGCGGCGCTCACGGCGGTGTGGCTCGCGGTCGCGGCCACCCGCCGGGTACTGAAGTGGAGGCAGTCATGACGAGGCTGACCGGCAGTGCCCTGCGGGTGACCGTCTTCGTCGGCGAGCACGACACCTGGCACCGCAAGCCCCTCTACAGCGAGATCGTGCACCGCGCCCACGGGGCCGGCCTGGCCGGCGCCAGCGTCTTCCGCGGCATCGAGGGCTTCGGCGCCTCCTCCCTGATCCACACCTCCCGGCTGCTGTCCCTGAGCGAGGACCTGCCGGTGGCCGTCGTGATCGTGGACGACGAGGAGCGTGTACGGGCGTTCCTGCCGCAGCTCGACGAACTCGTCACCGAGGGACTGGTGATCCTCGACGACTGCGAGGTCATCAGGTACGCCGGCCGTCAGGACGAAAAGGGCGATCCGGGCACGAAGGGTAAGAAGTAGTTGTGAACTGGCTGCTGGTCGTCGCGGGTGCCATGGTCGGCGCCCCACTGCGCTACCTCACCGACCGGGCGGTGCAGTCCCGGCACGACTCGGTCTTCCCCTGGGGCACCTTCGCCGTGAACCTCACCGGCTGTCTGATCCTCGGCCTCCTGACCGGCGCGGCGGCCTCGGGGGCCGCCGGTTCCCACCTCCAGCTGCTCCTGGGCACCGGCCTGTGCGGGGCGCTGACGACGTACTCGACCTTCTCGTACGAGACGCTGCGGCTGGCCGGGACGGGGGCGGGGTTCTACGCCGCCGTCAACGTGGTCGGGAGTGTCACCGCGGGTCTGGGGGCCGCCTTCGTGGGTGTGGCGGTGGCGCAGGCGGTGTGGGCGTAGGCGCTCGGCTCTCGTCTGCGTGTAGTAAGACAGACCCCGCCGTATGCACCCCCTGAGCAGAACTGGATCCCATGAGCGTCATCAGCGTCGGTCAGGCCGTCGTCCTCGGAGCCGTCGAGGGGGTGACCGAGTTCCTGCCCGTGTCCTCCACGGGTCATCTGAAGATCGTCGAGGGGCTGATGGGCATCCCCGTCGACGACGACTCCGTCGTCGGGTTCTCGGCCGTGATCCAGGTCGGGGCGATCGCCGCCGTGCTGGTGTACTTCTTCAAGGACATCGTGCGGATCGTCACGGCGTGGGGCCGCGGGCTGGTGGACAAGGAGGAGCGCTACCACCACGACTACAAGTTCGCCTGGTGGGTGATCTGCGCGACCATCCCGATCGTGGCCGTCGGTCTGGCCGCCAAGCCGCTCATCGAAGGACCGCTCGCCTCGCTGTGGGTGGTGGCGGGCTCGCTGATCGTCGGCAGCGGGGTGATGTGGGCGGCGGACCAGATGGGCCGGCACAAGCGAGGGGAGGACGACACCTCGTTCAAGGACGCCATGCTGGTGGGCAGTTCACAGATCCTCGCCCTGCTCTTCCCGGGCTTCTCGCGCTCCGGCGCCACCATGTCCACGGCGCTGATCCTGGACCTGGACCGCGTCGCCGCGACCCGGCTGTCGTTCTTCCTCGGCATCCCCGCCCTGACCGGAGCAGGCCTGTACGAACTCAAGGACGCCCTCGGCGCCGGGGTGGGGGCGGCGCCGCTCGCCGTCGGAACCGTCGTCTCCTTCGCCGTGGCCTACGCGTCCATCGCCTGGCTGCTGAAGTACGTCGCCAAGCACTCCTTCAACGCCTTCGTGGTGTACCGGCTCATCGTGGGCGTGCTGCTGTTCGGTCTGCTGGCCACGGGCGGGCTGAGCAGCTGACCGTCGGCGGCCCGGCGGTCGTCGGCCCGGGGTGAGAGGCGTCTTTCAGGCTTCCCACCCCGTGNGTGCTGCTGTTCGGTCTGCTGGCCACGGGCGGGCTGAGCAGCTGACCGTCGGCGGCCCGGCGGTCGTCGGCCCGGGGTGAGAGGCGTCTTTCAGGCTTCCCACCCCGTGAATTTGTTGTTTCAGCAACCTTGACAGGGGCCCCGCAACCCCCGGAGTATCACTCCCGTGAACCTGTCAGACAGCCAGACAGCCAGTCAGGGCCCGCGGCGCATCAGCGCCATGGAAGCGGTGCTCGGGCATCTGCGCGGCGCCATCGAGCGCGGCGAGTACGCGATCGGCGACAAGCTCCCCTCCGAGGCCGAGCTGTGCCGCACCCTCGAGGTCTCCCGCCCCGTGCTGCGCGAGGCCCTCAGGGCCCTGCAGACCATGGGGCTGACCGTCTCCAAGACCGGCAAGGGCACCTTCGTGGTCGCGAGCGCCGTCGAGGACCCCACCTTCGGCGACTACGCGGCCAGCGACCTGCTGGAGGTGCGCCGCCATGTCGAGATCCCGGTCGCCGGGTACGCGGCCCGGCGCCGCACCGCGGAGAACCTCGACCACCTGGCCCATCTCCTGGACCGGATGGAGCGGGAGACCGACACCACCGCGTGGGTCGCGATGGACACGTTGTTCCACCTCGGCGTGGCCGAGGCCGCCCAGAACCCGGTCTTCCGCCGGGTCATCGAGGAGATCCGCGACGCACTGGCCCGCCAGTCGGCGTTCCTCAACGAACTGGGCGGCCGGCGCGAGCAGTCCAACCGCGAGCACCGCGCCATCGTCGAGGCGCTGATCGACGGCTGCGAGACCGACGCGGTGGAGGCCATGGCCCACCACCTCGACCGCGTCGAGACGACCCTCACCGACATCGTGCGCCCGCAGGGCGCGGACACCCCCCTGGAAGGCGGACCCGAGGCGTGAGCGAGCAGCACCTCCAAGAGGCGACCCGCGAACAGACCGCGCACGTCGACGCCGGAGACGCCGGCTACAGCAAGTCCCTGAAGTCCCGGCACGTCAACATGATCGCCATCGGCGGGGCCATCGGCACCGGCCTCTTCCTCGGCGCCGGCGGCCGCCTCGCCGACGCCGGGCCCTCCCTCTTCGTCGCCTACGCGGTCTGCGGCCTCTTCGCCTTCCTGGTCGTCCGCGCGCTCGGTGAACTCGTCCTGTACCGGCCCTCGTCCGGTGCCTTCGTGTCGTACGCCCGTGAGTTTCTCGGCGAGAAGGGCGCCTACGTCGCGGGCTGGATGTACTTCCTCAACTGGGCCACCACCGGCATCGCCGACATCACCGCCGTGGCCGTCTACACCCACTACTGGGGCATGTTCTCCGACATCCCGCAGTGGGTGATCGCGCTCATCGCGCTCGCCGTCGTCCTCACCGTGAACCTGATATCGGTGAGAATGTTCGGCGAACTGGAGTTCTGGTTCGCGATCATCAAGGTCAGCGCGCTCGTCGTCTTCATGCTCATCGGCATCTTCCTGCTGGTCACCCAGCACCCGGTCGACGGGCACCAGCCGGGCCCGTCCCTGATCACCGACAACGGCGGCGTCTTCCCCCACGGCCTGCTGCCCATGCTGCTGATCATCCAGGGCGTGGTCTTCGCCTACGCCTCCGTCGAGCTGGTCGGCGTCGCGGCGGGCGAGACCGAGAACCCCGAGAAGATCATGCCGAAGGCGATCAACTCGATCATGTGGCGGGTCGGCCTGTTCTACGTCGGCTCGGTCGTCCTGCTGTCGATGCTGCTCCCGTGGAACAAGTACACCGCCGGCGAGAGCCCCTTCGTGACGGTGCTGTCCAACATCGGCATCCCGGCGGCCGGCGGCGTGATGAACCTCGTCGTCCTCACCGCGGCCATGTCCTCGCTCAACTCCGGCCTGTACTCCACCGGCCGCATCCTGCGCTCCATGGCGATGTCCGGTTCCGCCCCCCGGTTCACGGGCGTGATGAGCCGCAGCCAGGTGCCCTACGGCGGCATCCTGCTCACCAGCGGCATCTGCGTCCTCGGCGTCGGCCTCAACTTCGTCGTCCCCGCCGACGCGTTCGAGATCGTGCTCAACTTCGCCGCGATCGGCATCCTCTCCACCTGGGGCATGATCATGGTCTGCCATCTGATGTTCTGGCAGAAGACCCAGAAGGGCGAACTGTCCCGCCCCGGCTACCGGCTGCCGGGCTCCCCCTGGACCGAGCTCGTGACGCTGGCCTTCCTCGCCTCCGTCCTGGTCCTCATGTACGCCGACGGCGGCGCCGGCCGCACCACCGTGCTGTGCCTCCCGCTGATCGGCGGGGCGCTGGTCGTCGGCTGGTTCGCCGTCCGCGGCCGTACCGCGCGCAAGTCCACCACCGGAGCCGACGCGTGATCCACGCGCCGGCCGACCACCACCAGGCAGTGATGCACAACAACTCCGTCGCGGACGCACCCCTGATCCGTGAGCCCCTCCACGCTCCCGTCGCCCACCTCATACGCGGCGGGGTCGTGGAAGGCATCCACTACGGCTCCGTCGTCGTCCTCGACGCCGACGGCCACGTCCGCTTCCAACTGGGCGACATCGAGGCCGCCTTCTACCCCCGCTCGGCCCTCAAGCCGGTCCAGGCCGTCGCCATGGTCCGGGCGGGACTGCCACTCGACGGCGAGCTGCTCTCACTCGCCGCGGCCAGCCACTCCGGCGAGGAACGCCACCTCGCCGGCACCCGGCGGATCCTGGAACTCGCCGGGCTCACCGAGGATCACCTGCGCAACGTCACCGACCTGCCCTTCGACCCGGTCGTCCGGGACGACTGGATCCGGGACGGCAGGTTGCCCTCCCGGCTCGCCCAGAACTGCTCCGGCAAGCACGCGGCCATGCTGTACCTCTGCGAGCTCAACGGCTGGTCCCTGGACGACTACACCGATCCCGGGCACCCGCTCCAGCAGGCGATCGCCGAGATCGTCGAGGACCTCACCGGGCAGCGCATCGCCCAGGTGACCGTCGACGGCTGTGGTGCGCCGCTGTTCTCCGTCTCGCTGCACGGCCTCGCCCGTGCCGCCGCCCGGATCACCACGGCCCCGTCCGGCACCCCGGAGGCGCGTGTCGCCGACGCGATGCGCGAGCACGCCGAGATGGCGTCCGGGTCCGGCCGGGACGTGGCCGCGCTGATGCGGGCCGTGCCGGGGCTGCTGGCCAAGGACGGGTTCGAGGGGGTGCAGGTCGCGGCCCTCCCGGACGGCCGCGCGGTCGCCGTGAAGATCGCGGACGGGGCGAACCGGGCGCGCGTGCCGGTCGCCGCGGCGGCACTGGCCCGGGCGGGTGTCGACCCGCTGGCGCTCGCCGAGTTCGCGGGGGAGCCGCTGCTCGGCGGCGGCGAACCGGTCGGCTGCGTACGCCCCGTGCGGGCGCTCGACCCGGTGACCTTGTCCGCCTGTGCCTGACGGTCCGAATGCGCGCCGGACGGCAGGCCGGCCGAGCGACGCAGGGGTGCTGTGCTCGGCCGACTGCGGGTGCGCCGTGGCTGGTCGCGCAGTTCCCCGCGCCCCTGGGACGTATGCGCCGCCGGAGTCGTATCACGCGGTCTCGTCTGCTTCCGCCCGCCCCTTCACCTCCGCCCCTCAGAAAGAGGCCGCCTCCTCATGACCGCAGTCACCCGCACCGAGCACGACCTTCTCGGCGACCGTGACGTCCCCGCCGACGCGTACTGGGGTGTTCACACCCTGCGCGCCACCGAGAACTTCCCCATCACCGGCACCCGGATCTCCGCCTATCCGCACCTGATCGACGCGCTCGCCGCCGTCAAGGAGGCCG
>NZ_JBXEJE010000008.1:0-241703 GCF_056820935.1 Streptomyces sp. Q2
GGGCCTGCGCGTGCCGGCCCGCGCGCAGCTCGGCGTACGCCAGGTACTCCAGTGCCCGCGGTACGAGCGTCGCGGCCCCCCGGTTCCGGGCCGCCGCCAGGGCTCGCGCGCCGGCTCGGCGGGCCGCGCCCACGTCCCCGAGCAGGAGGGCCGCGGCCGCCGACCGCAGCAGGCCTTCCGGTTTCTCACCGGTGCGGGCGTACTCCACCACACGGCGCAGCGGTACGGCCGCCCGGTCGAAGCGCGCCTCCAGTACGGCGCACATCCCGAGCGCGTGATCGCGCACCGGGTCGTACCCGCCGCGTCCCCGGCCCGTTCCGACGCTCGCCGACGGGAGGATCCGGGTGGCGTCGCCACGGTCGCCGTCGGCGGCCTCGCACGCGAGCGCCCTGAGGCAGGCCGCCCGGTCGCCCGCCGCCCACGCCGCGTCCGCGGCGGCGAGAGCGGCACGGGCGGACTGTCCGGGAGCGTCGGGACCGAGCAGGGCCGCGGCGAGCATCAGGGACGCGTGGGCGTCACCCACGGGGCCGTCGCGCAGCTCCGCCAGCCCCCGTACCAGTTCGGCGCGGCCGCGCACCCCGGCCGGTGCCGCGCCGCCGCCCGTCGCGGCGAGCAGCCGGAGCGCCCGGTGCGGGCGTCCGGCGAGCAGCGCCTGCTCGGCCGCTGCCGTGTACCTCTCCGCCCGGTTCGGTCCGTCCGTCGTCGGCACGGTCCTGGGTCCGGTCATTCCCGCGACGCTACTGACCCGTAACGAGAGGCGGAAGCCGCACGTCCGAACGGGTGGACGGCCTGTGCCGGTGCACGGACTCCCGCCGGGGAGGCAGGGCACCGGCACAACGCCGTCGGCGCCGTCAGGAGGTGTGCGGGCAGTTGCCGCGGTACTCCTCGATCGTCAGGCTCGGCCGCGGCAGCGGACACAGGAACTGCTCGTAGCGGGTGTCGTTGTCGATGAACCGCTTGAGCCAGGAAACGCTGTACTTGGCGATCGTCGTGTTCGAGGTGTTCGGCGAGAAGTGGGTGGCGTTGTTCAGCTCCAGGTAGGCGCGGTCGAGGGAGGAGGGCAGGCTGCTGTAGAAGGGCTCGGCGTGGCTCGCGACCGGTGCCACCGAGTCGCCGTCGGCGCCGACGATCAGGGTGGGTGTGCTGATCTCGGGCCAGGACTTGTCGGCGTTCCACGGTGTCAGCGGGATCGCCGCCTGGAGGGAGGGCCGGGACTTCGCGGCCTCGAGGCTGCCGCCGCCGCCCATCGAGTGCCCCATGACGCCGAGCCGGCTGCGGTCGACGCGGGTGCGCACCGAGCTGCGTTCGGTGAGGTGGTCCAGGGCTGCGAGCAGCTGCCGGCCCCGGGAGTCCGGCTGGTCCAGGGTGGTGAGGGTGTCGATGGTGAAGACGACGAAGCCCTGGGACGCCAGGCGCGGTCCCAGCCAGGCGATGGAGGACTGGGTGCCGGTGTAGCCGGGCGAGACGACCACGGCTCCGAAGGTGCCGTCACCGGTGCTCGTGGGGTAGTGGATCGTGCCGCCGCCGAACCCGGTGACGGCGGCGCGGGAGACGGTCGTCTCGGAGACGGCGTAGGGACCGCGCAGCGCCTCGATGGAGGAGTTGGTGGGTGCCGGGCCGCGTTCGTACGGGTTGTCCGCCGCCTGGACGCCGGGGGCGGCGAGGGTGCCGAGCCCCACGGTCGCGGCGATCGCCGCCAGGGCACCGGTGAACCGGGGAGCCCTGGGGCGGCCGGCGCCGTGCGGTGACGGGTGGGATGCCCCGGGAAGTGCGGTGTTCTGCGGGTGCTGGTGCACGACGAGTCGTCCTCTTCTGTGGGGGCGGGCCGCCCGGCCGGGGGCCGGCACACGCGGGTGTGCCGGGCCGGCGGGCGCCGCGGAGGGCTGGTCGTGTCACTGTCGGCGGGCACCCCTGGCGCGGGGACCGGCGATGTCACCGGTCTCGTGACGCCGCCCCGTCCCCCCGTCGGCAGCCCCAGGGGGCTTGCGCGTGCGCCCGGCCGGTGTGACAGGCTCACCCTCGGCGTCGGCTGTGCCGGTCGTCACCAGGTCGTACGGCGTGGAGAGGCGGCGGCATGCGCATCGGACTGCTCGGTACCGGACCCTGGGCCCGGATGGCCCACGCCCCGGCCCTGAGCGCACACGACGGACTGGACTTCGTCGGGGTGTGGGGCCGTCGCACGGACGCGGCCAAGGAACTGGCCGACCTGCACGGCACGCGTGTCTACGACGACGTGGACGTGCTGTTCGCCGACGTGGACGCCGTGGCCGTGGCCCTGCCGCCGGCCGTGCAGGCGGGGCTCGCGGTGCGGGCCGCGCGGGCGGGGTGTCATCTGCTGCTGGACAAGCCCATCGCCGCGACCGTGGAGGAGGGGCGGGCGGTGGTCGAGGCCGTCGAGGCGGCCGGCGTCGCCTCCGTCGTCTTCTTCACCACGCGCTTCCAGTCCCAGACCGAGACGTGGATCGCCGAACAGGTGGAAGCGCGGGGCTGGTTCACCGGGCGGGCCGAATGGCTGGGCTCGGTGTTCACCAGCGACAGCCCCTTCGCCGACTCGCCGTGGCGGCGTGAGAAGGGCGCCCTGTGGGACGTGGGCCCGCATGCGCTGTCCGTGCTGCTGCCGGTGCTCGGCGACGTCCGGCGGGTGGCGGCGGCCGCGCACGGCCCGGGCGACACCGTGCACGTGGTCCTCGACCACGCGGACGGCGCCTCGAGCACGCTGACACTGAGCCTCACGGCCCCGACAGCCGCGGCGGGAGTCGTCCTGGAGCTGAGGGGCGAGTTTGGGGTGACGCTGCTTCCGGAGAGCTCCGAGGGGGTCCTCACCGCCTTCTCCCGCGCTGCGGACGCCCTCCTCGACGCCGCCCGCACCGGCCGCCCGCACCCGTGCGACGCCCGGTTCGGGCTGCGGGTCACCGAGATCCTCGCGGCGGCCGAAGGCGTGCTGGACGGCGGCTGACCCACGGCCGGCGGGTGCCCGCTCACTCCTCGTCGCCGAACGGCTCCTCGCTCCACCGGAACCAGGCCCGGTCGTTCTCGATGTGCAGCAGGAACTCGGGCACGGGGCCGTCCGGCGAGGACAGCGACACACGGCGCCGGATCTCGTCGTAGGCCGCCTCCCACTCCTTCCAGTGCTCCTCGTCGTCCCGCTCCGCCAGGGCGAGTTCGCGGGCGAACAGCTCCTGGACCATGCCGTACGCCGGGCCGGCCGTGAACCGCCCCGCGAGCCAGGGGAAGTCGATGTCGTCGATCAGGATCTCCCCGACCGCCTCCTCGCCGCTGCGCACCCGCCAGACCTCGCCGTCGAACCCCACCGCGCCCGCCTCCGTCGTCCGCCGCCGATCCACCCGGCGATCAGCATGCCACCCGGCACTGACAGACGGCCCGAACCGCCTGCCGGTGCCGGGAGGGCCTGCCTCACGTCAGCCGGTGCGCGGCGCCTGGAAGTTGATGCGTTCCCGTACGACGGGGAAGCCCGCCTTGGTGAAGTTGGCGGCCATCGGGAAGTTGCCCTGATCGGTGGCGGCCGAGACGAACTCCGCCCCCTGCTCGACCAGGAAGTGGGTGCACTCCGCCAGGAGGTCGTACGCGTAGCCCTGTCCCCGCTGCTGCGGCAGGACTCCTATGAAGCCGACGCAGGGGCCCGACGGGTTGTGCGCCGGGATGTGGATGCCGACCGGGTCTCCCTGCGGGGTGTGGGCCACCTGCCACCATTGTCGCGGCGACGGGCACCAGTGGAAGAAGTCCAGTTCCTCCTGGGCCGCCTGGTCCACTCCGCCCTCCTCGATGGCCCGAAGGGCGTGGGCGTCCAGGGTGACCGAGTGGATGCGGCGCAGGGCGTCGAGGAACACCTCGTCGTCCGGTTCCGGGCGGAAGACCAGTCGGCCGGGCCGTTCGGGCAGGCCGCACTCCGGTGTCCAGCGGT
Organism: Streptomyces sp. Q2; assembly: GCF_056820935.1. NCBI lineage: Bacteria > Bacillati > Actinomycetota > Actinomycetes > Kitasatosporales > Streptomycetaceae > Streptomyces > Streptomyces sp. Q2. The sequence continues at coordinate 3,923 of NZ_JBXEJE010000008.1, forward strand.
ACAGGAAGCGTTCCACCAGGAGCTCGTATCCGGCCTTGCGGGCGGCGGTGAAGCGGGTCTCGGCGGCGGCGTGCAGGGCGGGGTCCTCGCGCCAGCCTCCGGGCAGGTTCAGTTCGAGTTCGACCTGCCAGGGCGCGGTGCGCAGGAGTTCGGCGCCGGCCTCCTCCTCACCTTCGGCCACGTCGAACCAGTTGATGTTGAGGGGTTCGGCGTCGTCGGGGCCGCCCCACCAGGCACCGCGCGCCACGACAGTGCCGTCGCGCAGGGCGACCCGCTTCCAGTCGGGGCGATGCCGGGTGTTCCGGTGTCCCTCACGGGCGCCGAGCGGGTCGGGCAGGGCGTCGAAGAGATGGGTGTCGCGCTCGTCGAGCGCGCGGATGACCGAGTGGGTCATGGGTGTGTCCTCCGAGAAGCATGCTGCGTGGAGCGCTCCCGGTCAGACGAAGCACGCCGGGGCAACGGAAGGGGAGCGCTGGGTGGTTGTCGTGATCTGCACGGCACTCGCCTCCTTCCGTCGGTCTCAGGGCGTGGCGCCTCACGCTACACCGCTGAAGCGGTCCTGGGGGCCGAATTGACTGCACGCGACCACCGAGGACGGCAGGGCGTACGGCTTCGCCTTCGACGACGGCCGGCTTCGCCTCCTACATCCAGGACCCGGCGATCGCGGGGACACGGCCGACGCTCACGCCGTTCGGATACCGCCACGCTCCCGGCATGCGGTACGGGGGCCGACGTAGCAGCGTAGGGGTGTGAGCACTCTGCGCGGCCGATGGCCGCGCCCCGAACGGGACCGGCGTGGCTGGCTGCGGGGCGCCCCGCCGCCGGGCTGGGTGCGGGTGCTGCCGGCCGCGCTGCTGGCGAGCGTGTGCACGGCGACCCTCCTCAGCTCCGAACCGCTCGACATCGGGTTCGTGCTGGGCGCCATCCCGCCCCTGGCGGTCCTGTCCTACGGTCCGGCGGCGACCGCGGTGCTCGGCGGTCTGGTGGTGGCGGTGCTGTTCGTGCCGGCCTTCCACCTGAACGATCCCGGCAGCACCGACCTGCTCACGGTGTCCTTCGTGGCGGCGCTGAGCGTGTTCGTGTCGTTCGTGCGCAGCCGCCGAGACGCCCAGCTGGTCACCGAGCGGGCGGTGGCGCAGGCCGCGCAGCACGCCGTGATGCCGCCGCTGCCGCCGCACGTGGGGGCCGTGCGGTGTGCGGGCCTGTACCGGGCGGCGCAGCGCGGGACGCTGGTCGGGGGCGATTTCTTCGACGTGCGGGAGGGGCCTTTCGGGGTCCGGGCGGTCATGGGCGACGTGCAGGGACACGGGCTGTCGGCCGTCGCGACGGTCGCCGCGCTGCTGGGGGCGTTCCGGGAGGCGGTGCTCGACCAGCCGGACCCGGAGGCGGTGGCCGCCCGGCTGGACCGCAGGCTGGAGCTGGACTCGGCGGGCGAACGGCACTCCGAGCTGTTCGCGACGGCCGTGTTCCTCGAGTTCGCCGCGGACGGGCGGGCGGTGCGGATCGTGGCGTGCGGGCATCCCGCTCCCGTACTGCTGCGGGACGGGCAGGTCGTCCAGCTGGACGTGCCGGTGGGCAGCCCGCTCGGGCTCGGTCTGGCCGACGCCGTGCCGCCGGCCGGCCGGACGGTGCCGCTGCGATCCGGCGACCGGCTCTTCCTGGCCTCCGACGGGGTCACCGAGGCCAGGGACGCGGCCGGCGTGTTCTATCCCCTGGCCGAGCGGCTCACGGGCTTCCCCGACGACGACCCGGCCGCCCTGGCGGTGCGCGTGTGGACGGACCTCGTCGGCTACAGCAGGACCCTCAACGACGACGTCACGATGCTCGTCCTGGCACCTGGACGGCTGAAGCGTCCCTGAGATCTCAGGGACGCTCGCGCTCCGCCTCGCTGTCGATCGAGGTCTCAGGCCCGCTCGCGCTCCCCCTCGGTGTCGATGTGCGGGAGGATCCGGTCGAGCGGGCGGGGTGTCCACCAGGCGTGCCGTCCCAGCAGGGTCATCACCGCGGGGACCATGAGCAGCCGTACGACGGTGGCGTCGATGAGGACGCTCACCGCCAGGCCCAGTCCCAGCATCTTCACCACGATGTTGTCGCTGACGATGAAGGCCGCGAAGACGCTCACCATGATCAGTGCGGCGCAGGAGATGACCCGCGCGGTGATCTCCAGGGCGTGGGCGACCGAGGCCTTGGCGTCTCCGGTGCGCAGCCAGGCCTCGTGGACGCGGGAGAGCAGGAAGATCTCGTAGTCCATGCTCAGCCCGAAGATGATCGCGAACATCATCATCGGCACGTAGCTCTCGATGGGCACCTTGCCGGAGACGCCGAGCGCGGGCCCGCCCCAGCCCCACTGGAAGACGGCGACGACGACGCCGTAGGAGGCGGTGATCGAGAGCACGTTGAGGACGGCCGCCTTGAGTGCCACGAGCAGCCCGCGGAAGACGATGAGGATGATCAGGAAGGACAGGGCCACGACGACGCCGATGATGAGGGGCAGCCTGCTCGCGACGATGTCCCGGAAGTCGACCTGGGCGGCGGTCGTCCCGGTGACGTAGCCCTTGGCGTCCGTGCCGGAGACCGCGTCGGGGAGGGTGTCGTCGACGAGGCGGTTGGTGAGGTCGGTGGTGTCGGCGCTCTGCGGGGATTTCTGCGAGTAGACCGTGGCGATGAGGACGTCGCCGTCCTGGGTGGGTGTCAGCGTGGTGACCGTGGAGGCGCCGGCGACGGCGTTGAGGGTCTTCTGCGCCGTGGAAGTGAGGGTGTCGCGCTGTGACGACGGTACGGAGGTCTGGTCGATGACGACGGTGAGGGGGCCGTTGGAGCCGGGCCCGAAGGCGTCGGTCATCAGGTCGTAGGCCCGCCGGTCGGTGAAGGACGTGGGGTCGGCGCCGTCGCCGATGTGGCCGAGCTGGATGGACAGGACCGGGATGGCGAGGATGACGACGGTCGTGACGCCCGCGGCCAGGAAGCGCCACGGCCGCCGGGCCACCCGCTGGGCGTAGCGGTGCCAGGTGCCCTCGGACACGGCGCCCGCGGCGGCGTCGGTCTCGGCGACGGGGTGCTTCACCCGGTAGCGGTCGATGCGGGTGCCGATGAGGCCCAGCAGCGCCGGAACCAGGGTCAGCGCGCCCAGCACGGCCGAGACGACCGTCACGGCGGCGGCCACTCCGAGTTTGCTGATGAAGGACACCCCGGACGCGGACAACCCGGCGAGGGCGACGATCACCGTGCAGCCGGAGACCAGGACGGCGCGTCCGCTGGTGGCGGCGGCCTGCCCGGCGGATCCGACGGGGTCCTTGCCGTCCATGAGGTTCTGCCGGTGACGGGTGATCAGGAACAGGGCGTAGTCGATGCCGACGCCGAGCCCGATCATCGTGGCCAGGGTCGGCGAGACGGTGGCGAAGGTGAAGGCCGCGGCGAGCAGGCCGAGACAGGCCAGCCCGCCGATGACGCTGATCAGCGCGGTCAGCAGGGGCAGTCCGGCGGCCAGGACGCTGCCGAAGCCGACCAGCAGGACGACGATCGCCACCGCGAAGCCGATCAGTTCGCTCACCCGGTCGTCGGCGGCCGGCCGGGCCAGTTCGCCGAGCGGTCCGCCGTACTCGACCTCGGCGCCGGCGGCGCGGAGCGGCTGGACGGCGTTGTCGACGCCGTCCAGGTAGGCGTCGCCGAGGGTGGAGGGCTGCACGTCGAACCGGACCGTGATGTACGCCGTCTTTCCGTCTGACGTGATCGGGCCGACCTTCGACGCCTGGCCGGACAGCGGATTCTGGACGGCCAGGACGTGCGGCAGCTTCTGCAGGTCGCCGACGGTCGTCGACATCTGCGAACTCAGCGAGGTCAGCGCTTTCTGCCCGTCGTGCAGGACGATCTGGCTGCTGTAGCCGCCCGCTGCCGGGTCGTGCTTCTCCAGGACGTCGAGACCCTGCTGGGACTGCACGCCGGGGAGGGAGAAGTTGTCGGAGTAGGTGCCGCCGTGTGAGTGGTTCAGGGCCTGCAGCGCTCCCAGGGCCACGAGCCAGGCCACGATGACGATCACGAAGTGCCGTGCGCACCACTGCCCCAGTCGCCGCAGTACCCCCGGAGCGGCGGTTTCCTCTCCCTCGTCCTGGGCCCGGGCGGCTGTAGGTGTACGTGACATGGACCTCGTCTTCCGGTCGGCCGAGTCGTGCGATACCGCCATTAGACGCCGGGGTGATCGCGCGGGCATCCCGAGCCGGAGGGGGGTCTCTTCGCAGCGTTCGTGACTGTTTCTCCGTCCGCTCGGGATGCAGGGTCGGCTTGGGCGTTGAATGGTGATAGCGGGCCCGGTGAGGGAAACCGGGACCGAGGAACTGTCCGGATCCGAGGAGCAGACATCATGCCGACGTCATCACCCGACGCGCCCGGGCCGTCCGAGGACCGTGCCACACCGGACGCCCTGCTCCACACCCGCACCGGCACGGACGTGTCACCCGAGGACGTGGTACTCGCCTCGGGCAAGGACCTGACCCCTCGCAATCTGGCATGGGCGAAGCGGAAGCTGGAGGCGGAGGGCCCGGCCGCGCTGGACAAGTTGCTGCCGTAGCCGGGAGTTCACCGACGCCTCCGTGGTCCCCCGGCGGCAGCACAGTTGACCGTTCGCTCTATCGAAGCGGGCACCGGGACTGCCAGACTCCTGAGGTGCCCGACTTCGACATGCTTGTCATCGGATCCGGTCCGGGCGGCCAGAAGGCCGCCATCGCCGCGGCCAAGCTGGGCCGCCGGGTGGCCGTCGTCGACCGCCCCGACATGGTCGGCGGGGTCTCCCTCCACACCGGCACCATCCCCTCCAAGACCCTGCGCGAGGCGGTGCTGTACCTCACCGGTCTCAGCCAGCGCGATCTGTACGGCCAGAGCTACCGGCTGAAGGAGGACATCACCGTCGGCGACCTGACCGCCCGCACCCAGCACGTGGTCAGCCGTGAGGTGGACGTCGTCCGCAGTCAGCTGTCCCGCAACCACATCGCCCTCTACTCCGGCACCGCCCGCTTCGTCGACGGCCACACCGTCGCCCTGCGCGAGGTCACCGGCCACGAACGGCTGGTCAGCGCCGAGCACTTCGTGATCGCCACGGGCACCCGGCCCGCACGGCCGGACAGTGTCGAGTTCGACGGCCGGACGATCATGGACTCGGACAACGTGTTCGCCCTGGAACGGGTGCCGCGTTCCATGGTCATCGTCGGTGCCGGTGTCATCGGCATGGAGTACGCGTCCATGTTCGCCGCGCTCGGCAGCAAGATCACCGTGGTCGAGAAGCGTGCCGGGATGCTCGACATGTGCGACGTCGAGGTGATCGAGTCGCTCAAGTACCACCTGCGGGACCTGGCGGTGACGTTCCGTTTCGGGGAGACGGTGGCGGCCGTCGAGCGCCACCCCCGGGGCACGCTCACCATCCTGGAGAGCGGCAAGAAGATCCCGGCCGACGCGGTGATGTACTCGGCGGGCCGGCAGGGCCTCACCGACGAACTGCACCTCGACAAGGCGGGACTGTCCGCGGACGCGCGCGGCCGGATCACGGTGGACGAGCACTACCGCACCGAGGTGCCGCACATCTACGCCGTCGGTGACGTGATCGGTTTCCCCGCGCTGGCGGCGACCTCGATGGAGCAGGGGCGGGCCGCGGCGTACCACGCGTGCGGGGAGCCCGTCGCCCGGATGCACAACCTCCAGCCGATCGGCATCTACACCATCCCCGAGATCAGCTTCGTGGGCCGCACCGAAGACCAACTCACCGAGGACCGGGTGCCGTTCGAGGTCGGCATCTCCCGCTACCGGGAACTGGCCCGCGGCCAGATCATGGGCGACTCGCACGGCATGCTGAAGCTGCTGGTGTCCGCCGAGGACCGCAGCCTGCTCGGGGTGCACTGCTTCGGCACCGGCGCCACCGAGCTCATCCACATCGGACAGTCCGTGATGGGCTGCGGCGGCACCGTCGACTACCTGGTCGACGCCGTGTTCAACTACCCCACGCTCGCCGAGTCCTACAAGGTCGCCGCCCTGGACGCCACCAACAAGCTCCGCCTGATCGACCGGATCGGGGACTGAGCGTTCCGCTCAGCTCTCCTCGTCGTCCGGAAGCACGTCCGCGAGTTCGTCCTGCGGTCCGTCGGCAAGGATCGCGTCGTCCTCGACGACATGGACGGCGGCCTCCTCCGCGCCGGCGGCTCCCGCGTCGATGCCCACGTCGGAGGCAACAGCCTCCTTGGTGGTGTCGGGGTGGGCGCCCTCGTCGGGGGCGACGAGGCGGCCGGCGCGGTCGGTGCCCGCCTCGGGGTCGATCGGCTCGCCCTCCCCTTCGGGGGCGTCGCCGATGCCGTCGCCGGGGGGCACGGCCGTGTCGGGGACCTCCTGGGCGAGGCGCTGGTCGAGGCTCTCGCCGTCGTGCTGTTCGGAGGCCGTGGTGCCGTACTTGGTGACGCCGAGCGGCTTCTCCGGCGGCGAGTAGCCCTCCGCGAGGGTCTCGTCGTACGTCCGCTCGTCGACGGCGTCCTGCAGGTCGAGCGGGGCCGCGTCCTCCTGCTCCTCGTTGGTTCCGGTGGGCTGGTACGCGTCGTCCCCCATCGGTTCGGGGTTCGTCCGCTCCGTGTCCATCGTCGCCTCCCTGGCGCGTCGCGCTCGTCTGTCTCGGGTGTCCTGATCCGCGTTTCCCGCTACGGGATCTCCAACCTCGAATGTGGGACGGGAGTGGGGCTTTCGACGGCCTCGGGAGATTACTTACCGGTCAATCTTGAAAGCTCAATGAGTGCGGCTATCATCACACGCACACACGGTGTGACCGACTGTCCACGCAGCGACCGCGCGGTATCCGCCACCCCTCCTTTTCCCTCACCGTCCCCGACCCGAGGCCATCCCTCGCTCGTCCGGGACGGGTCCACCCCCCACTCCCCTTACGCCGTCGGGGCCTTGTCCTCCCCGCGTCGTGCACGACGGAAAGCAGCGCATCCATGAGCAACTTCAGGGGCAGAGGTCTGCAGGCCAATGCCCTCGGCACGTTCGACACGGTCGTGATGGCCGTCGCCGGCAGTGCCCCGGCCTACTCGCTGGCCGCGACCACCGCCGTCCTGGTCGGCGCGGTGGGCCTGGCGAGCCCCGCGGCCCTGTTGTACTGCGCGATACCCATGCTCGGCATCGCACTGGCGTTCAGCTATCTCGGCCGGATCGACGTGAACGCGGGCGCCAGTTACTCATGGGTGGGGCGTACGCTCCATCCCTTTCTCGGCTTCATCAGCGGCTGGGCGCTGGTGATCTCGGCGACCATCTTCATGGTGGCGGGTTCGCTGCCCGCCGGGTCGATGACGCTGGCCCTCTTCGACGAGAAGCTCGCGGAGAACACCGCGCTGTCCACGGTGGTCGGCGCTGCCTGGTTCGTGGCCATGCTGCTGGTCGTCCTCGGCGGGGCCCGGCTCACCGTCCGCGCACAGCTCGTCATGTCCGGGGTGGAGCTGGCCATTCTGGCGCTGTTCGCGGTCCTCGCCGTCCTCCACACCGGCAGCGCCCGCGCCTTCGACTGGTCGTGGCTCGGCTTCGGCCACTTCGACGGCGTGTCCGGCTTCGCGTCCGGCGCGCTCATCGCCGCCTTCTACTACTGGGGCTGGGACGTCACCAGCAACCTGAGCGAGGAGACCCGCAACAGCCGCCGTACGACGGGACTCGCGGGCCTCATCGGCGTCGGCATCGTGTTCCTGCTGTTCGAGGCGTTCACCATCGCGGTGAACGTGATCCTCTCCTCCCGTCAGATCGAGGAGAACGACGCCAACGTGCTGTCCGTGCTCGGCGACGAGCTCTGGCCGGGCTGGGGCGGCAAACTGCTCGTCGTGGCGGTGATGCTGTCCACCATCGCCACGCTGGAGACCACCCTGATCCAGGTCACGCGCTCGCTGTTCGCGATGGGCCGCGACCGTACGATGCCGTCCGCGCTCGGCCGGGTCCACCCCCGGTGGAACACCCCGTGGGTCGCGATCGTGGTCGTCGGCACGGTGGCGCTGGTGATGCTGATCGCCTCCAACGCCCTGGGCACGGTCGGCGACATCCTCTCCGACGCGATCTCGGCGATCGGTCTGCAGATCGCCGTCTACTACGGGCTGGCCGGGCTCGCGGTGGTCGTCGCCTACCGCAGGATGCTGCTGAAGTCGGTGGCGAACTTCGTGTTCGGCGGGCTGTGGCCGCTGTTCGGCGCCCTGTTCATGTTCTGGGTGTTCGTCGAGTCGCTGAGCGAACTGAGCACCGCCTCCGTCGCGATCGGCATCGGCGGACTGGCCGTCGGCCTCATCCCCATGCTCTGGTACTGGCGGCAGGGCAGCGACTACTACCGGCCGGCGAGGCTCGACGCCACCCGAACCGTCGAGACGGACTACGTCCCCGACGACCGCGCGGACGCGCACACCCCTGTCCACGAGGGTCTGCCCACCGACTTCTGAGGGAGACTCCGATGGCGCGAGACCGCTTCGCTCCCGACTTCGACCCCGACTGCGGGGACACCGCACTCAGCTCGACCCGGCACGACCTCGTCATCGGCCGCTGGCAGGGAGTGCGCGAACTCCTGCACGCCACCGGACCGGACTGGCTCGCCCGGGGCCACCGGGTCCGGCTGCTCGCCCAGGCCTGTGCGAGCAGTTCGACGGCGGAGACGTGGCTCGCGGCCGAGCCGAGCGCCGCCGACGCGCTGGTGCTCTACGCGGCGACCGAGACGGCCCGGGCGTTCAACCTGGCCATCGCCGCGGGCCGGGGCGTGCCGATCGGCCGGCACCGCGTCGACAGCGCCGTCATGGCCTGTCTGCAGGCCGCCGAGGCGTATCCGGACGACCCCACGCCGTGGATCTCGCTGATCTCCGTGGCACGGCTGTACCCGGCGGGGGTGCGCCGGCAGGAACTGGCGCGCTGGTGGGACGAGCTGCACGGGCGGGACCAGTACAGCGTGGAGGGCCACCTCCAGGTCCTGCACTACTACTCGTCCCGCTGGCACGGCTCGCACGGCCTGATGTACGACTTCGCCCGCGACGCGGCCGGCGTGGCACCGCCCGGCTGCGCGCTGCCGGTGCTGGTGCAGTACGCCCGGGTCGAGGAGTACCGGCACTCCCTGGACGCGGCGCAGGGCAGCCGGGCCTCCGTAGGCCTCGGCCAGCACTGGAACAACGACGGCGCGATCACGGACGTACGGCGCACCTGGCAGCGGTGGATCATGGGCCGGACGGAGAACGAGGTGGCGCCGGGCGAGCTGCGGGACGTCAACTACCTGACGCACGCGGCCTGTTGCGCGGGCGTCCAGGACATCTCCGCGTCACTGCTGCGGATGCTCGGGCCGCGTGCCACGCGCACCCCGTGGTCGTACACCGGCGACCCGGAGAAGCAGCTCACCAAGGGACGCAAGGAGTTCAGACTGCGTGCCTGAGAGGCGATGAAGCACGGAGTGCTCCGTACCGCCCGGGCCGAGGGCGGTACGGAGCACTCCGGGTCGGACCGCTCGTCAGCAGGTACGGCCGACGTAGTAGGCACCGCTGATCTTGCTCGCCGAACCCAGCCAGGACTTGCCGGGGCCGACACACCGCTCGTAGTCGGGCGCCAAGGGGACCTCCACCTTGATGACGACCCGTGAACCGTCGGACGTGCAGTGGTTGTAGAAGGCGTCCGAGCCGGTCTCGTAGAAGCCGCACGGGTCGGCCGCCGCGGGGCTAGCGGTGGTGGTCACCGCGCCCATGGAGCTGAGCACGAGGGCGGCGGAACCGAGGGCGCCGGTCACGATACGACGAACACGCAAGGGAATCTCCCTGGTCGGTGGAGGGTGGGACTGCCGACTCAGGATGGCCGGTGTGCCCCGGCGGCTGATCATTTGAGGTGGCCTTTCACCTGGCGAATCGTTCTGTCGCTACGCCACTGAAGTGATCACGACCGGTTCTCGGCAAGCGGGAAGGCCCTGTTGCCTCACTCGGCCGCGCGCTCCGCGGCTGCCGCCAGGCCCGCCGTCCACTTCTCCTCGATGCGGGCGGCCTTCCACACCACCAGGGCGACGATCCACGTGGCGAAGAACAGGCCGACGATGACGAAGCCGAGGACGTTCAGGTCGAGGCCGGCGATCCAGTCCCAGAAGGCGCCGTGCAGGCCGAACCTCCGCGCGAGCAGGCCGAGGAGTTCGGCGGTGCCGATGAGCAGGGCGACGGCGACGGACAGGCCGGTGATGGTGAGGTTGTAGTAGACCTTGCGGACCGGTTGGGAGAAGGCCCAGTCGTAGGCGAAGTTCATGAAGGTGCCGTCGATCGTGTCGAGGAGGGACATGCCGGCGGCGAACAGGACGGGCAGACACAGGATGGCGTACCAGGGCAGGCCGGAGGCGGCGCCGGACCCGGCCAGGACGAGCAGGGCGATCTCGGTGGCGGTGTCGAAGCCGAGGCCGAAGAGCAGGCCGAGCGGGTACATCTGCCAGGGGCTGGTGATGGACTTCATGACCCGGCCGAGGAGGCGGTTCATGAAGCCGCGGTTGTTCAGCTGGTCCTCCAGGGCGGCCTCGTCGTAGTGACCCGAGCGCATCTGCCGGAACACCTTCCAGATCCCGGCGAGGATGACCAGGTTGATCGCCGCGATGAGGTAGAGGAAGGCCCCGGAGACGGTCGTACCGATCAGGTCGGTGATGTCGTGGAGCCGGGAGTTGTCATCGCGGACGGGTCCGGCGAGTGTCTTCACGCCGAGCGAGAGCAGCAGTGCCAGGGCGAAGACGACGCTGGAGTGGCCGAGCGAGAACCAGAAGCCGACCGACAGCGGTCGCTGCCCCTGGCCCATCAGCTTGCGGGTGGTGTTGTCGATCGCCGCGATGTGGTCGGCGTCGAAGGCGTGCCGCATGCCGAGCGTGTACGCCGTGACGCCGATGCCGATGCCGAAGGACCTCTCGCCGATGCCGTAGTGGTGCGGCGCGACGATCACGACCAGCGTGAACCAGCCGATCACGTGCAGCGCCACGACCACGACGGCCATCCCTCCCACCCTGACCCACTCCTGCCGCGTCATGGAGCCGAGGACGCGGTGCCGGGCCGAGCCCCTCTCGGGGGCGGTGGCGGGGAGGAGGGGCGGAGCGGAATCAGGGCCGGCCGTCATCGGGGGGAGGATCTTCCTGTCGTACCAACGGCCGCGTCGAGCAGCCTTGTGCCATCCTCCGGCAGCTGCAAGTCATGTGCAGTAAAGCCCGTGACAGGTCTTCACCACGGGTGGGGAAAGTGCCCGGTCAGGAAGTCGCGGGTCACGCCGTCACGTTCGGTCCGTCCGGCCTGCCGCGGCGTTGCTCGACCATCTCGCGGCTCAGCCGCTCCGTCTCCGGTTCGGGCAACCGCTCGAAGCCGTCCTCGGTGATGACCGAGACGACGGGGAAGATCCGGCGGTGGATGTCCGGGCCGCCGGTCGCGGAGTCGTCGTCGGCGGCGTCGTACAGCGCGTGGAGCGCTGCCAGGGCGGCCTCGCGCCGGTCCATGCCCTTGTGGAACAGCTTCTTCAACGCGCCCCGGGCGTACGGCGATCCGGACCCCTCGGCATGGAAGTCGGTCTTCTCGTACAGCCCGCCGACGACGTCGAAGCTGAAGATACGGCCCCGCTCGCCCTCGGGGGCCGAGGGGTCGTAGCCGGTCAGGAGCGGTACGACGGCGAGACCCTGCATGGCCTGGCCGAGGTTCTGCCGGATCATGCCGGCCAGGCGGCGCGCCTTCGCGTTGAGGGTCATCGCCGTGCCCTCGATCTTCTCGAAGTGCGTCAGCTCGACCTGGTACAGCTTCACCATGTCCACCGCGAGTCCGACGGTGCCGGCGAAGGCGACCGCCGAGTAGTCGTCCGCGGGGTGCACCTTCTCCAGGTCGCGCTGGGCGATGAGGTTGCCCATGGTGGCTCTGCGGTCGCCCGCGATCAGCACACCGTCCCGGTAGGTGAGGGCGAGCACGGTGGTGCCGTGCGGGACCTGGTCGGACGCGGCGACCACGCCGTCCGGGAGGACCCGGCGGGTGCTGAGCAACTCCGGGCGGTGCGCGGCCAAGAACTCGGTGAAGGACGACGATCCCGGAGTGAAGAACTCCTCCCCCAACCGTCCGCCGTGATCGCTTCCTGTCATGGCATGCCCCCCTCGTCCGCGGCCCGACAACCGGACTCCTACCAGAAGCGGGCGGCCGGGAAACGCCGGGGGACGGTCACAGCGCCTTGCGCCGGATCAGGATCCCGAGCACCAACAGGCCCGGCACCAACGGAAGCCACATGGTCAACAGGCGGTAGCCGAGCACCGCGGAGGCGGCCGCGGACGGGGGCGCTCCGGCCGCGGCGAGGGCGAGGCCGAGCGCGGCATCGAGGGAGCCGAGGCCGCCCGGGGTGGGCAGCAGGGCGGCGGCGCAGCTCGCGGCGAGGTAGAGCAGCGCCACCAGGGCCGGGGCCAGTGGCAGCGCGACGGCCCGGGTGACGGCGATCAGGACGAGGGCGTGCAGCAGGACGAACGCCAGCGAGCCGCCCCACAGGGCCGCCGCCCGCCGCGGCCGCGCGTGGATGGCCCGGACGTCCGCCAGCACGACGCCGAGGGCACGCCGGCATCGCGGCCGGAGCCGGACGCCCAGCAGGACCATGCCGGCGAGCGTCGCGCCGGCGAGGGCCGCCCGTCCGCCCCAGCCGGGCGGGATCCGCAGGACTCCCGGGCAGACGGTGGCGAGTACGGCGATCAGGGCGCCCCGCGCGAGGGCGCCGGCCGCGCCCTTGACCGCGACCGCGGTCGCCGAGCGGCCGGCCGGCATCCCGCAGCGCATCAGGAAGCGCAGGTTCACCGCACTCGCGCCGAGCCCGGCGGGCAGGACGTGGTTGGCGGCCGAGGCGGCGAACTGGGTGGCCACGAGCCGCCCCGGCGGCAGCCGCCCGGGCACGGCGCCCTGTTGGGCGAGCGCCGAGCAGAGCCAGGTCGCGCCCGTGGCCGTGGCGCCGACCAGCAGCCAGCCCTGGTCGGCCACGGCGAGCCGGAGGGCGCCGGTCTCCAGCACGGGCCAGTGCCGCCGGGCCAGGCAGGCGGCGGTCACCAAGACAACGAGGGCGAGGGCGGTGTGCCAGGGGGCACGTCTGCGGGTGGGCTCGACGGTGACCTGCTCGGACGTCATCCGGGCCCGTCCCGGCGGGCCGGCGTCGGCGCGATGTGCAGGTCCAGTCCCGCGGACCGGTGGGTCTCCCAGTCGCGGGCGTACGAGGGGGGCGCGGCGCGGGGCCGCGTGAGAACGGCGGTCGGCATGCGGCGGGCGGTGCGCAGGATGTCCGCCCGGGTGCTGTTGGCGTTCGGGCCGCCGGTCGCCGCCGAGGAACAGCCGGTGTAGTAGCCGACGGGGATCGCCTCGCGGCCGGTGAGCAGGCACGGCGGGCGGACGCCGAGGCGGTGCAGGTGGGCGGCGGTGCGTGCCCAGTCGCGGCGGTCGGCCGTGGTGCGGTCCACGGTGTGGTCCAGGACGGCGTACTGCACCGCCAGATGCCCGGCCAGCCCGACGCCGACCAGGGCCACCGCCACCGGCCGCCATCGCCCGGCCTTCGTGGTGACCAGGTGGAGCAGGGCGTTCGCGACCGGGATCGCGAGCAGCGCGTAGGCGGGCAGCAGGAAGCGGGGGGCTGCGTACCCGATCATGAACAGGTACGGCACGGCGGCCGTCGTGGCGCAGGCCAGCGGCAACAACGTGGGGGCGGTGCGCCGCGCCCGCGCCGCGACCACCAGTGCGAGGGCGGCGAGCAGCGGCAGGACGAACCACCAGACCATGACCGCCGGGTTCGGCATCGGTCCGGTGCACGGGCGGCACAGGGTCCGTCCGACCAGGCTGCGCAGTTGGTCGTCGACGGCGAGGTGCCACCCGAGTCCGCCCTGGATGTCGGAGGCCTCGGACAGTCGCCGGCCCAGGCCGCCGTAGTCGGTGTACGCCTCGATCACCCACTGTCCCGCACCCGCGACCAGCCCGCCCAGGAGCGCGAGCGCCGGCCGCCACCGGCGAGCCGCCGCCACCAGGACGAGCAGCGGCAGCGCGACCCACACGGCGTCGGCGGGCCGCATCCACGCCATGAGCGCGGCGCCCGCGGCGACGCCCCACAGGGCCGCCCGGTCCCGGCCGGCGCGGGCGCGCAGGAAACAGCCGACGCAGACCAGGGCACCGATGGCGACCCAGTAGTTGGGCATGGCCTGCGGGCCGTAGAAGAGCGTGATCCACAAGGAGGCGAAGAGGGCGCCGCCCAGAGCCAGGATTCGGGCCGGGAACATGCCCCGCCACACGCGCAGCGCCAGGTAGAGGCCAAGGCCCGAGAGCACGGCGAGGTAGACGCGCAGCAACTCGGTGGAGGTCGACCAGGACGCCACCGGCGCCATCAGCAGGGAGACGCCCCGGGCGCGGGGGGCACTGAAGAAGGCCGCCGGAGCCTGGGTGCCGACCTGGCTGACGTACACCGTCTCGTCCCAGCCGAGACCCATGCCCGGGCGTACGAGGAGCAGTTGGGCGAGCGTGAAGACGCCGGCCACGGCCGCGAGCAGCCACTCGCCGCGGGTGCGCCAGGACCTGCCGGGCACGGGCGCCGGTTCGCCGCGTCGCGATCCGACGAACCTCGCGTGCGTACCGTGGGCCATCGTCCACCCCTCCCCCTACACGTTGCACCAAACAGGAATCATGGACAAATTAACCCGCTTCGGACGGATGTGCAGGGTCGGGTTCGGCCAGTTGCCTGAAGCTCCGGCGGGGACGGCTTCGAGCGGCGCGGCCACCCACGCGTCGAGGTCCTGCAGGCCCGGTTCGCGGGCCTGCAGGACCTTGACTCCGACTGGACTCCCGCGTCGTCAGCGCGCGTTGGGGATGCGGTGCGGCGGCTGTTCCGGGGCCGGGCGCGGCTTCTGCGCCGGGACCGCGCGGACGACGGGACCGTCACCGTTCACGGTCAGCGGGGTGCCGTGGTGGCGGATGGTCAGGGGGTCGCCCGAGACCAGCGTGTACGTGGCCTTGTCCGGGCCGATCTCCACGCGCAGGCGACGGCCGAGGAGCTGGAGGGTGAAGGCGAGCCGGCTGAACCTGTCGGGCAGGCGCGGGGCGAAGCGGAGCGAGTCGCCGTCGCGGCGCAGGCCGCCGAATCCGGCGACCAGAGCGGTCCAGGTACCGGCCAGCGAGGCGATGTGCAGTCCGTCGCGGGTGTTCTGCTCCAGGTCGGCGAGGTCCATCAGGGCGGCCTCGGCGGTGTAGTCGTAGGCGAGAGAGAGGTGGCCGGCCTGGGCGGCGACGACCGCCTGGCAGCATGCCGAGAGCGAGGAGTCCCGAACCGTCAGGGGCTCGTAGTAGGCGAAGTTGCGGGCGATCTGCTCCTCGTCGTGGAACTCCTCGAACCAGCCGCTGCACGTGTACATCGCCAGGACCAGGTCGGCCTGCTTGACGACCTGCTTGCGGTAGAGGTCGAAGTAGGGGAAGTGCAGCAGCAGCGGGTACTGGTCGGCGCTCGTGCCGGCGAAGTCCCAGCGCTGGTAGCGGGTGAAGCCGGCGTGCTGTTCGTGGACGCCGAGATCGTCGTTGTAGGGGATGTGCACGGCCTCGGCGGCGTCCCGCCAGGCGGCGCTCTCCTCCGCGTCGACTCCGAGCCGGGCCGCCTGGTCCGGGTGACGTTCGCAGGCGTCGGCGGCTGACAGCAGGTTCGCCCTGGCCATGAGGTTGGTGTACAGGTTGTCGTCGGCGACCGCGCTGTACTCGTCGGGGCCGGTGACGCCGTCGATGTGGAAGACGCCGTGGTGGTCGTGGTGGCCGAGCGAGCGCCACAGGCGGGCGGTCTCCACCAGGAGCTCGACGCCGGTGTCCCGTTCGAAGTGGGTGTCGCCGGTGGCCGCCGTGTAGCGCACCACGGCGTCGGCTATGGCCGCGTTCACATGGAAGGCGGCCGTGCCGGCGGGCCAGTACGCGGACCCTTCCGAGCCCTCGATGGTCCGCCAGGGGAACGCGGCGCCGGCGAGGCCGAGTTGCTGGGCCCGTTCCCGGGCGGCGGGCAGGGTGTTCTGCCGCCAGCGCAGCGCCTCGGCGACGGAGTCGGGCGCGGTGTAGGTGAGCAGCGGCAGGACGAAGGCCTCGGTGTCCCAGAAGGCGTGCCCGTCGTAGCCGGACCCGGTCAGGCCCTTGGCGGGGATGGCCCGCTGTTCGGCGCGGGCGCCGGCCTGCAGGACGTGGAAGAGGGCGAAGCGAACGGCCTGCTGGATCTCCTCGTCGCCGTCCACCTCGACGTCGGCACGGGCCCAGAAGTCGTCGAGGTAGGCCCGCTGTTCGTCCAGCAGGCCCTGCCAGCCGCTGTGCGCGGCAGCCGCCAGCGCCGCCTCGACCTGGTCGCTCATGGCGGGCCGGGAGCGGGCGCCGGACCAGCCGTGGGCGACGAGCTTCTCGACCCGCAGCCGCTGCCCGGGCTCCAGGACGGAGGTGACCGTCAGCCGGGACACGTCCACGTTGCTCTCGCTGTCGGTCGTGGTCCGCTCGGGTCCGTCGATGACGTGGTCGGCGGCCACGGCGACCCGGAAGCCGCTGCGGCGGGTACGGTGCACCAGACGCAGCCGGGGACCGGAGGCGAAGTCCTCCTCGGGCTCCAGGGGCGACTTCAGGGCCTGGGCGGCGCGCGGGTCGCCGTTCGGCTCGGGCAGGCTCTCGTTGGCGACGAGTTCCGACTGGATCACCACGCGGGTCCGGCTGTCGACGGGTTCCACCTCGTAGGCCACGGCCGCGATCGCCCGCTGCGTGAGCGAGACGAGCCGAGTGGAGCGCACCCGGATGCGCGAGCCGGCCGGCGAGATCCATTCGCAGGTCCGCTCGAGGACTCCCCCGCGCAGGTCCAGGGTGCGTTCGTGGGCGACGAGCCGGCCGTAGCGCAGGTCGAAGGGCTCGTCGTCGACCAGCAGCCGCAGCACCTTGCCGTTGGTGACGTTGATGACGGTCTGACCGGACTCCGGGTAGCCGTAGCCCGCCTCGGCGTAGGGCAGCGGGTGCAGTTCGTGCACGCCGTTGAGGTAGGAGCCGGGCAGGCCGTGGGGTTCGCCCTCGTCGAGGTTGCCGCGCCAGCCGACATGGCCGTTGGACAGCGCGAACACGGACTCGCTCTGGGCGAGGACGTCAAGGTCGAGGTCCCTCTCGCGCACGGCCCAGGGTTCGACGGTGTACGCCCTTTCGGTGATCACGCCTTGCCTCCCAGCTCGGCCAGGTCCTTGACGACGACGTTCGCGCCGTGCGCGTACAGGGCGTCGGTCTGCCCGACCCGGTCGACACCGACGACGTGTCCGAAGTGGCCGGAACGGCCCGCGTCCATGCCCGCCAGGGCGTCCTCGAAGACGGCGCAGCGCGAGGGATCGACACCCAGGTCGTGGGCGGCGGCGAGGAAGGTGTCGGGGCGCGGCTTGCCCGGCAGTTTCCGCTCGGCGGCCACCACACCGTCGACGCGCACGTCGAAGTAGCCCTCGGCGTCGATGGCGCGCAGCACGTCGCGGCAGTTGGCGCTGGAGGAGACGATCGCGGTGCGCAGGCCGCGTGCGCGGACCGCTTCGAGGTAGCGCAGGGTGCCGTCGTAGGCCTCGACGCCGTCGGTGCGGATCTTCTCCAGCACCAGGTCGTTCTTGCGGTTGCCCAGGCCGTGGACCGTCGGGGCGCTCGGCGGGTCGTCCGGGCCGCCTTCGGGCAGTTCGATGCCGCGGGAGGCGAGGAAGGTGCGGACGCCGTCGGCCCGGGGGCGGCCGTCGACGTACTCGTCGTAGTCGGCGTCGCCGAACGGCCGGAACTGCTCGCCCTCGCGTTCGCGCAGGAACGCGTCGAACATCTCCTTCCACGCGGCCGCGTGCACGACGGCCGTCTTGGTGACCACACCGTCGAGGTCGAAGAGGCAGGCCAGGATGTCTTCGGGAAGACCGAGCTCCGTCATACAGACACGGTTCCCCGCCAGAGCGGGTCCAGTGAGTGGCGCACGCCACACCGGGCGCACTTCACGACGGACTCTTACGCCCCTCTTGTGCGCCGGGTCAGTCGTGCGGGAACGAGTGGTGCTCGTGGGCGACCAGCCAGCGGCCGCGTTCCTTGCGCAGACCGAAGGTCAGCCTCAGGCGCACGCCGGGGTGCTCGGCGAGTTCCTCGGGTGAGGCGCAGCGCAGCAGCGCGTGGGCGTAGGCGACGTCGGTGCCGGCCGTGACGTCAAGGGTCTCGATGTCGAAGCAGGCGCCCTGGGCCTGCCACGCGAAGAACGGCGGCCAGGTCGCCCCGTAGGCGGCCAGGCCGTGGATGCCCTCGTGGGGCGGCGTCACGTTGAACATCACGAGGTCCTCGGCGTGGCCGGCGAGGACGCCGTCGAGGTCGCCCCGGTGGACGGCTTCGGCCCAGTGGGTGATCAGTGTGCGGATCTGCGCCTGGTCGTCGGACATGGGTGGCTCCCTCCTCTCCCCCGCACCAGAGTGCCCTGCCCGCCCGAAGTCATCGACTCGACGCCGGGTGACAGACTCGGACGCGTGCCACTGACCTTCGACGACCTCCTCACCCGCGCCCGTGCCCTCACCCGCCACGGCCGCCGTGCGCTCCTCGGTATCGCCGGCAGTCCGGGCGCCGGCAAGACGACGCTCGCCGAGAACCTGGTGCGGGCGCTCAACGCCGACGGTGACCCGTGGGTGGCGCACGTCCCCATGGACGGCTTCCACCTCGCCGACGTCGAACTCGACCGGCTCGGCCGACGCCACCGCAAGGGCGCGCCCGACACCTTCGACGCGGCGGGGTACGCGGCGCTGCTGCGGCGGCTGCGCCACCAGGATCCGGACGGCGAGACCGTGTACGCGCCCGGCTTCGAACGGGTGCTGGAGCAGCCGATCGCGGGGGCGATCCCGGTGCCCCCGACCGCCCGGCTGGTCGTGACGGAGGGCAACTACCTGCTGCTGGACACGGGCGCGTGGGCACGGGTCCGGGCCGAGCTGGACGAGGTGTGGTTCTGCGAGCCCGACGAGGACGAGCGCCTGCGCCGACTGGTCGCCCGGCACGAGGAGTTCGGCAAGGGCCACGAGGAGGCGGTGGCGTGGGTGCTGGGTTCCGACGAGCGCAACGCCGAGCTGGTCGCCGCGACGCGGGAGGGGGCGGACCTGGTCGTGGGGGACGTCGTGGGACAGCCGCAGGTGCGGCGGCAGGAGGGGCGGCAGCCGGAGGGGGCGGTCCGTCGCCGTGCCGCGCCGGACCGCGAGCGGTCCGGTCTGCCGGGTGGCTCTAGGCGAGGGGGTCGTGCCCCCAGTTCATGAGGGAGTGGCGCCACGGGGTGTCGGTGACGTCGCCTGGCGGGCGCTGCTTGACGTGCCGGTGGACGTACCCGACCACTTTGCGCATGTGGGCGACGTCGTCGTCGCCGAGGTCGGCCTTCTTGGTGCGGAGCAGTTCGACGATCCGCCGCCCGGAGGCGTGCCCGACACTCTCCTCGTCCCCGCCGCCCTTGCTCTGGCCTACGCTCTTGGACTCGTCCGTCTCCAGCCACTTCTCCAGCCGGCTCGGCGTCATGTTGACGGCCTCGGCGAAGGCGTCGAGCGTGGCGTCCCGGTCGTCGCCTTTGTCGGCCATCAGGAGTCGTCGCCCTTCCTGCGCAGGGCGTCGGGCTTGTGGACCGCGGAGCGGCCCGTCTTGTCGCTCTCCACCTCGTACTGCGGCTCGTCGGCCGAGGCGTCCACGGTCCGGCCGGCCGCCTCGGTACGCTCTGTGATCTTCTTGGTGACCTTCCCGGAGACCTCCTGCCCGTGGCTCTTCCAGGTGACCTTGTCGCCTTTGCGCAGCTTCTTCCTCGTCATGCGGCCAGGTTCGAGGCCGGCACCATACTTGGCACGTACATCCGAGTGGGCGGACCGCGGCAGTACGGCCTAGTCGTCGGCCTCGCACAGGGTCAGCCCGGCTCCCCGTGGGCGTCCCCCGCCAGGTCCCCGATCACGGCGGTGAAGGCGTCCGTCCGTACCGTCAGCCCTTCCCCGCCCCGCTCGACGGATACCGTGAACGGCTCCTGGGAGCCGTAGCGCACCGCGAAGACGTGCAGGTCGTCCGGCGCGTCCGTGATCGGGCCGGCCTCCAGGGGCCGTCGAGCTGACCAGGTGGCGCCAGCCCACGTCCGGGTTGCCGTAACCGCGCGGGTCCTCGGCCAGGGCGAACGCGGCCTGCTCCTGGGTGAGTTCGGCGCGAGGTGATCCGGCGAGGACGGCGTCGTACGCCTCCGGCGTGTCCGGCAGCTCGTGCAGCGGGCCGCGCTGGTGCGTGAGGTTCACCGGGGTCAACCCTTCATGCCTGAGTGGCCATGGTCGTCGGGGTCACACGACAGGTGCGGGCCGACGGGCGTGCAGTGCGACGGTCAGTGTGTGCGGGCCGAGTCCACCGATGTACACCCGGTTCCCGGTCGTCGCGTCGGTGCCGCCCACCACGGTGTAGTCCTGACCCGGGTCGTAGCGCAGTACGTCGCTCCGGTCCGGCCCGGCGAGCGGTTCGCCTGCCTCCACGTCGGCCTCGACCCGGATCTCGTCGTCACCGACCCGGTACGTCATCGGCCCGGTCGTCAGGCACCAGCGTCCGTCGCCGATCGGTACGGCGCCCTCTGGCACACCGCCCGGACGGAAGGTCAGTTCCAGGGCCCAGGGGACCCGTGGTCCGCTGATGTCGATCCGCAGGTCGGCACCGTCTTCCCTCAGGTCCACTTCGACGCGGGTCGTCTGGGAGACCTCGTCCCGAGGCCGGTCCGGGAAGGCCATCGAGGCCGAGAAACGTCCGTCGTCCACCAGTCGGTAGACACCGTCGTCCCGCCTCTCGTCCTTCGGGAGCGGCTGGTAGTAGGCGGCCGTGAGGGTTTCGGTGAGCCCATACCGGTTGTCGGCGAGCTGCTGCATGCCGGCGGCGCGGAACGGGCCCAGGTCGAAGAACCCCCGCGTCAGACGAACCGCGTCGAGGACGGCCCCGCCGGCGAACAGGCGCAGGAAGGTGGGGTTGCAGGCGAGGCCCGAGCGGATGCGCCGGTGCTCGGGCACGTCGGAGCCGCCGTACACCACCGTGTGCGCGGTGGCCGAGGCGCGTGCGGCAAGGCGTGCGGTGGTGAGGTACCGGTCCCGCGGAAGGGTCTCCGCAGTCGGGGCCGGCAGGGCGCGGCACAGGTCCGGGGTGAGGAGGGTCTCGGCGAGCAGGTCGGGGTCGTCGATACCGCCGGCGGCCGCCAGCCGCGCCACCCGGGCGAAGTCGCCCCGGCCGGTGCGGATCGCGAGCAGCCGGTAGTGGGGCAGGTAGGGCGCCAGCGGAAACGGGCGGTTCTGGTCCTGCCGTCGCGAGTGGACGGTCTCCACCGTGCCGTCCGGCCTGATCAGGTCCAGGGTCGTGGCGAGATTGCGTTCGACGGCGTACAGCAGGTCGGCGCGGCCGAGGACCTCGGCCAGCAGGAGCAGCGACGGGTTGGACACATGGGCCGCGTAGTTGGCGCTGCGTTCCGAGTACAGGCCCTCCGCGTCGATGTCGACGCCCTCGGCGAGCCACTCCTCGACGCGGTCGAGCAGCCGGTCGTCCGGGAACGACCGGTGCAGCCGGGCCAGCGCCGCGCACAGTTCCCAGCGGTGGTTCGGGGTGTGGACCCCGCCGGTGAGGAGGCTGCCCGTGGCGGCGCGGGCGATCTCGGCGAGCGCGGCCGTGACGTCGCGCAGCTCCGGCCCCCCGCCGGCGGCGAGGACGTGCGCGTCGCACACGTCGTTGACGGTGAAGCCGGAGTCCGGCGGCGACTGCACGTTGTCGCCGCCGGCGAAGAGGCCGGTGGTGGTCTGCGTGGCCCGCAGGGCGCGGAGGTGGGTCGTCGCGGCGGCGATGGCCTGCCCGCTGCCGTGCAGTACCGAGTCCGGGGAGCGGTATGCCGCGACCAGGGTCTTCACCCGTCGCGCCAGACCACGGTGCGGCACACCGGCGGGTTCCTCGTCGGGGCGGGCCGCGAGCGGGGCGGCCAGCCGGTCGGCGGCGCGGGCCACCGCGCGGACGAACTCGTGATCGAGCGGGGTGGGCAAGGTCAGTCCTTCAGGCCGGCGTTGATGTCGGCGTTCATGACGTACTTCTGGAACACCAGGAAGACGACGATCAGCGGGATCATGGAGATGACCGAACCGCCGAGCAGCACCGACCAGTTGATGTTCTGCGCCCCTACGAGGCTCTGGATGCCGATCTGCACGGTGAACTTCTCGGGGTCGTTGAGCATCAACAGCGGCCAGATGTAGTCGTTCCACCGCCACTGGAACGACAGGATGGCGAGCGTCAGCATGATGGGCCGGGAGAGCGGCACCATGATCCGCAGGAAGATCGACAGCTCACGGGCGCCGTCGATGCGGGCGGCCTCGATGAGCTCGTCGGGGACCGTCAGGAAGAACTGGCGGAACATGAAGCACCCGGTCGCGGTGAGCAGGGCCGGGAGGATGATGCCGGCGAGCGAGTTGTAGAAGCCGAGGTCGCGGACCACCAGGAACAGCGGGGCGAGCATGACCTCGGCCGGCAGCATCGTGGTGGCCAGGATGCAGAGGAAGAAGGCCTTGAGCCATTTGTTGTCGTACTTGGCCAGCGCGTACCCGGTACAGCAGCTGACTCCCACCGTGAGGATCGTCGCGATCACACACACGAGGGTCGTGTTGATGAAGTACTGGGCGAAGTTGGCGCTTGCCCACGCTTCCTTGTAACCCGACACGGTGGGGTCGTCCGGGAACACCGTCAGCGGAAGGGAGAACAGGTCTCCCGCCGGCTTGAAGGAGCTGAGGACGAACCACAGCACCGGGATCCCGTAGAGGGCCGCCAGGACCCACAGCAGTGTCGTCGCGGGAATCGCGCGCCGAAGCCCGCCGGTTGCCGAGCCACGGGGCCTCTTCTTGGAGACGGCCCGTACGGAGTCGGCGTCGACCTTGCGCGGCATGTCTGTGGTTGTCATCGGTTCTCCACCCGCCGGTTGACCATCATCTGGATGATCGCGACGGCCATCAGGATGAGCATGAGCACGAACGACGCGGCGCTCGCGTAGCCGATCTGGCCTGCCTTGAACCCAGTCTGGTAGATGTACTGGACAAGCAGGTTGTTCGACGTTCCGGGTCCGCCGTTGTTGAGGGAGGCGAACACCGCGTATTCCTTCATCGCGTGGATCGTGTTGAGCAGGATGACGATGAACGAGGTGGGCGCGATGCTCGGCAGTGTGATGCTGATGAACTGGCGCCACGGACCGGCGCCGTCGAGCGCGGCCGCCTCGTAGTACGACGTCGGTACGTTCTTGATCGCCGCGATGAACAGCAGCATGGAGAAGCCCGTCCAGGCCCAGGCTGCCGCCACCACGACCACGATCAGTGACAGGTCCGCGTTCGACTGCCACGGAACGGCGCTCCCGCCGACCTTCTCGATGAGGTAGTTGACCAGTCCGAAGTTCTCACCGAACAGCCATCGCCACAGGACACCCACGATGATGGGTGACAGAAGCCACGGGATGAAGAAGAAGAGGCGGGCGAACGACGCGCCCTTGGCGTGCTTGCTCACCACCACGTTGGCGATGAGCAGCGACAACACGAAGTTCAGCGGAACGAAGAGCACGGTGTACAGCAGCGTGCGGGTCGTCGCGGCGTAGAAGGTCGAGTCCCCGAGCAGCTTCTGGTAGTTGTCCAGTCCGACGAACTGGAACGCCCCTACGCCCGTGTAGTTCGTGAAGGAGTAAACGAGCCCGATCACCGCCGGCCAGACGAAGAACAGCGCGAAGAGCACGACATTGGCCGCGATGAGGACGAGCGGCGCGAGGGTGTACTTACTGCGGCTCCTGGGCGGGCTCACGGACACGTCCGAGGCTCGTTTTGTCATCTTCCTGACTCCGTGCTGGTGGATGGGATTGCCGTGGGCTCACGCCATGAGCCCGGCATCACGCGGACGTCCAGGTCCGGGCGGCGGTGGCTCGTACCGCCGCCCGGACCTGGGGCCTACGATGCGCCGCCGACCTGCTGGTTGTAGCCGGCCACGATGTTCTCCAGGGCCTTGTCGGCCGACTGCTCACCGTTGATCGCCTTGCCGATCTCCGCCTTGGTCGGGTCGTCGGTGAGGCTCTTGCCCTTCAGCGCCCAGTTCGTCTGCGCGACGTTGAAGTAGCCGGAGATGGGGGCGTAGAGCGGGATCGACTCGTTGTAGAGCTTGAACGCCGCCTGCGCCGCCTCGGACTTGAAGGGGTACGTCGGGTTCAGACCGGTCTCGACGGGCAGGAACCCGGACGCCTCGCACAGCGCCTGGTAGTGGGCCGGCTCGTACAGCCAGGACAGGAAGTCCGTCGCGGCCTTGGCCGCGTCCGCGTTGTTGTTGAAGCCCACCGTCATGCCGCCGCTGTTGACGTCGCTGGCCTGCACCGGCTCGGCGGGGGTCGGGACGCTCGCCCACTCGAACTTCGTGACGCTCTCCGCGAAGGAGGCGACCTGCCACACACCGGACCAGTAGGCGACGACGTCACCGCTCTGGAACATGGCCGACGGGTCGGCGCCGCTGGTCCACACCGACTTCGGCATGGTCTTGTCGTCGTTCCATCCGACGAAGGTGTTCACGGCCTTCTTGGTCGCCTCGTCCGCCGAGAACTTGCCGGAGGAGTCCGCGTGCATGTACTGCCCGCCCATCTCGTACACCATGGCGCGGAGTCTGGACGGCGACTGGTCGAACGTCAGGGAGTACTTGGCGTCGGTCTTCTCCCGGACCTCGTTCGCCGCCTTGATGAACTCGGTCCAGGTCCAGGTCTTGGACGGCGACGTCGGGTAGGAGACGCCGGCCTTCTCGAAGAGCGACTTGTTGATGAACATGCCGGACGCGGTGACGTCCGAGGGGATGGACAGCACCTTGCCGGACGAGTCCTTGGCGACGAAGTTGGCGTTGATCTTGTTGGTCTTGTTGTTGGCGATGGAGCTGAGGTCGAGCAGCTTGTTCGACCAGATCGGGTCCAGCTTCGGCACCGCCGCCACGTCGGGCAGGGAGCTCGCCTGCGCGGCGTTGCGCAGCTTCGCGTCGTAGCCGTCGTAGGGGATGTTGACGAGCTTGACCTTGACGCCGGTTTCCTTCTCGTACTGCGCCACCATCTTCTTCCAGCCCGCGTCCTGCCCCGGAACCGTGGAGATCCAGAACGTCAGCGACTTGGAGGTCCCGCCCGAGTCGGATCCCCCTCCACAGGCGGAGAGCAGCAGGGCACCTGCCGTGGCAACGGCAGCGAGGGGAGCCAGGCGGCGCATACCGCCGCGGCCGAGTCGGCGAGAGCGCCGCACACCCACAGTGGTCATCTTCGATCCCTTTTTTTCGGTAGGGGACGGAGCACGGCGCCAGCCGAGGCGGCACGGGTGCATTTTGAAGGGAATATCGCTTTCCGGAGCACGGCCTCGCCCGGCCGCGCCATCCTGACGGGTGGGATCCCCGGCCGCCATGGCCGTCGTCACGCGAGCACGCCATCGCGTGGCTGCCGTACCTCGGGTACGGGCGGGACGCTCACCCCAAGCCGGTGTCCCGACCGGCTTAGAAAGCGCTTGTCCGGACATTGGCAGATCGAGTTGGAAGCCGTCAATCCTTCTCCCCCACGGCCTCGGTCACGGTTTGGACTCCCCGGGCGACGGCGAGCCGGGAGGCACCCACGACCGTGCCGAGGTCCCCGACCGTGCTGCTGACCACCTCGGTGGGCCAGCTCAGCCGTGCCAGTTCGGCCCGCACACCGGGCAGGAGCTGCGGGTCCGCGCCGGTGCTGCCGCCCAGCACGATCAGTCCCGGGTCCAGTACGGCGGTCACGGCGGCGGCCAGGCGGCCCACGTCCGTGGCATGACGGCCGACGACGGCGCGAGCCGTGGCCCGCCCCTCGGCGGCTGCGGCGAAGAGCCGCTCGGCGGTACGGGGACGCGGCCCGTCGGTGTCCTGCCAGGCCTCGGCGGCCCGCCGCAGCAGCGAGCGTGCGCCGATGTACTCCTCCAGGGCCTCCTGGCGCGGATCGCGGTCGTCGTCCCAGGGGTAGGGCAGCCGGGCCATCTCTCCCGCGGCACCGTTGGCCCCGCGCAGCACCTGACCGCCGACCACGATGCCGAGACCGATGCCCACGCCGATCCGCAGATAGCCGAAGGTGTGGTGGCCGCGCGCGGCACCCTCGTGCAGCTCCGCGAGCGCGGCGCAATTCACGTTGTTCTCCAGGTGAACGGGAACACCCGCGGGCAGCGCGACGGCCACGGCGTCGAAGACCGGGCCCGCCTTGGCGGTCGCGGGCCGCATACCGGCGCCTCCCTCCTGCGGCGCGGTGACGTCACCGACGGCGACGACGATGCTGCGCAGCGGGGCCCCGGCGGGCAGGGCGAAGAGGGCCTCGCGCACGACGTCGGCGGCCTCCTGCCGGGCGCCGGTGGCCTGGGCGAGCAGGGTGCCGTCCAGGGCGCAGCCGCGCACCCGGGTGAGGGCGGGACCGAGGTCGACGGCGAGCACGGCCCCGGCCGCCGGACCGAGGCCGTATACGGCGGCGCTGCGGCCCGTGCCGCCGGAGGCGGTGCCGGAGCAGGCGGCGAGCCGGGCGTTCTCCAGTTCCGCCACGGCGGAGGACACCGTCGGCTTGGACAGGCCCGCCAGGCTCGCGAGCTGCGGGCGGGTCGCCCTGCCCGCCCCGGCCAGCACGGCGAACACCGCGCTCGCGCTCTCGGTCAGGCGGGGGGCTTTCGCCACGTCGTGTTCCACAGTTCTCCCACACAGGTCAAGGGCCGCGCTCCCGGGTCGATCGGGTCGGGGGGATGCGGCGATGGGATGCCCTGGCGTCGCGGATTCCCCGCCTCTCGGCGGCCCGGACGGGCCGTTCCGGTGGAGTGCGCGATGCCTCTTGACACGCACTGTACTTCGTTAGTTAACTTCCTAACGAACGTCACGGTACTCGCCTGCCGTGGTCCGTCAGAGGCCCGTCCCGGGGCTTCCCGAGTTCTTCAACTCCCCCTGTTCCAGGCACGGTTCGCCCACCGTCGCAGCCAAGCGCAACGACGAAAGAGGTTCCGTGCAGGACTCTCCTCCCTCGTGCCCGCTCGTGGTCGGCATTGACGTGGGCGGCACCAAGACGCACCTGCGCGCCTTCGCGGGCGAGCGGTCCGTCGCCGATCACGTCCGGCCGAGCAGCGGCTGGCGGCCGCACGACCCGGTGGCCGCGGCCGGCTGGCTGGCCGCGCTGGTCGCCGAGGCGCTGCCGACGGGCGCCCGCCCGTCAGCCGTCGCGGTGGGCGGGCACGCCTGCGAGACCCCCCGGCAGTGCGCCCAGATCCGCACCGCTCTGCAACTCCACTTCGACGCGCCCGCCCTGGTCATGGGCGACGCCGAACTCCTGGTCCCCGCGGCGGGTCTGGACCGTGGTGTCGGCCTGGTCGCCGGCACGGGTTCGGTCGCGGTCGGCCGGCTCGACGACGGCAGCCCCGTCCAGGTCGGCGGCTGGGGCGCGGTGCTCGGCGACGAGGGCGGCTCTGCCGGTCTCGTCCGTGAGGCCGTACGGGCCGCGTGGGCGGCGCACGACCGCGGCGAGGAACCCGACGCCCTGGCCAAGTCCCTGGTCGCCGCGTTCGGTGTCGCCGAGGTCCCCGGGCTCGGGGCGGCACTGGAGAGCGCCGAGGACGTCTCCGCCGAGTGGGGCCGGCACGCACCCGCGGTGTTCGCCGCCGCCGAGGCGGGCTCACCGCTCGCCCGAACGGTCATCACCGAAGGCGGCCGCGCCCTGGCCGCGCTCGTCGAACGGCTCGCCGCACGCGGGGTCCCGGTCGACGACGTCGTGATCGCCGGCAGCACCGTCCTGGCCCAGCCCGCCCTGTACGACGCCTTCGTGTCGTCCCTGGCCGAGCGCGTGCCGGAAGCCCGGCCGAGGCCCCTCGAGGTGGCGCCGGTCGAGGGGGCGGTGGCGATGGCCCGTTCACTCGTATGACACGCGGCGGATGCCGGGTCCTCCCCGATCCGACACAACCCGCCCGTAGATCTTCGCTCGTACGGCTCGGAAAGCGCGTTCGAGAGGCCTTGAGCCACCCGTCGCACCGCGAGCCGCAGCCGATCGCACCACCTCCTTCCGCCGGCCGCAGGGCCGATGAACTCAAGAGAGGCAGACGCATGCCGTCACCAGCCGGGCACAGCTCCCCCTCGTCGGTCCGTGAACGCGCCGTGAACCGAAGGGGGTTCCTCAAGACGTCGCTGGGCGCCTCGGCCGGGGTGCTGGCCGCTCCCACGCTCGCCACCTGGCTGGCCGCCACGGACGCGAAGGCGGCCACGGCCTTCGCCCCCTTCGTCGACGACTACAAGACGAACGTCCTGACGAACCTGACGCCCGAGACCAACGCTGTGGTCCGGATCCTCGGTGGCATGGCCGAGGTGTGGAAGACCGGCGACGCCTGGAACACCGGCACCCCGCTGATGCCCGAGGTGCTGCGCGCCAACATGCGCTACTGCGCCCGGACCACCGCCGCGCGCACGGAGGCGCAGGCCAGGGAGGCGTTCGTCTACGACCGCCAGCACCAGAGTTACGCGATGATCGGCGGCCTCGGCCCGCTGGCCGACCTGTACCGGGCGGGCGCCAAGGCGGTCACCTCGATCACCAGCGCCCCCGAGGGCGTCCCCGCCACCACGATCAGCGACGCCGTCCCGGCCGGCGCCCCCGCGGGATCCGCCCTCGGCGCGGGCTCCTACGACTCGGCGCTCGGCCAGGTCGCCAAGCTGGTCGACACGGTGCGCGGCCCCTTCGCCTCGGGCAACCCCGGCAAGTACGCCTTCCAGTACCCGCGTCCGTGGCGCATGAACGAGGACAGCCAGGTCGTCGACACCGGGGCGAAGGACGCGCTCGGCTACCCGGTCTACGACTCGGACGTGGTCGTCGTGACCCAGCTGCTGCGGCAGCGCGGCACGTCCCCGACCGACGACGGCGGCTACCCCAGCGGTCACACCAACGCCTTCCACCTGGCGGCCCTGGCCTTCGCCTACGCGGTGCCCGAGCGGTTCCAGGAGCTGGTGACGCGCGCCTTCGAGCTGAGCCACACCCGCATCATGGCGGGCATGCACTCCACGGTCGACGTCCTCAGCGGCCGGATCATGGCCACCGCCCTGGCCGCCGCCGCGCTGGCCGACCCGGCGAACGCCGGCCTCAAGGCCGCGGCGCGTGCCCAGGCCCTGGCGTACTTCCAGGAGAAGACCGGCACCACCGCGGACACGCTGTACACCTACGCCCACGCGGACGGCTCCGACCCGTACGCCGACCGCGACGCCAACGAACGTGCCGTCAGGCCCCGGCTGACCTACGTGCTGACCCGGCGCGGCCGCGACGAGCCGCTGACCGTGCCGAAGGGCGCGGAGGTGCTGCTGGAGACGCGACTGCCGTACCTCGACGCGGCCCAGCGCCGTGACGTACTGCGGACGACCGCGCTGCCCTCGGGCTACGTCCTGCTGGACGGCTTCGAGCAGTGGGGGCGGCTGAACCTGTTCGCCGCGGCGGACGGTTACGGATCCTTCGACTCCGACGTGACCGTCACGCTCGACGCGGCGGCCGGCGGCTTCAAGGCGGCCGACAGCTGGCGCAACGACATCGACGGCGAGGGTGGTCTCACCAAGCGTGGCAGCGGCACGCTGACCCTGACGGGCCACAACCGGTACACGGGCGGCACCGTGCTGGAGGACGGTGTGCTGGTCGCCGGTTCGGCTCACGCGCTGGGCCACGGTGGCGTGACGGTGACCGGCGGGACGCTGCAGCTCGGCAAGTCGCTGCAGGTCCACGGCACATACGCGCAGGAATCCGGCACCCTTCAGGTGACGCTGCGTTCGGGCCAGGAGCCGGTCCTGGAGGTCACGCGCCGTGCGGTGCTCGGCCGGGGCAGCTCCCTGTCCCTGCGCCTCGACGCCAACAGGCCGCCCGTCGCGGGCAGTACGGTCCGCGTGCTCGGCGCCCCGGTGCTGCGCGGCCAGTTCGACCGCGTCGAGCTGAACTCCGACACCCTGCGGGCCGTACCCCTCTACACGGCGGAAGGTCTGTCGGTACGACTCCTGAAGCGGTAACGCCCCCGGTGGCGGGAGCTGATGCAGAGTAGGCGCATGAGACGCCGCCGGATCGCTCCCGCCACCGCCCGCCCGGTGTCACCGCGGGGCGGATGATGACGCGCGAACGGGACCCGGCCCTGGACCCGGCCCCCGAGGTGCTCGACGCGCGGCCCCAGGGGCGATCGCCGTCCTGGCGGCGCCGACTGGTGCCGCTCCTCGTGGTCATGCTGCTCGCCCACATGGCCGCCGCGATGGTGACCACCGCCGTCCAGCAGACCCCCACCATCGACGAGCCGGTGTACGTGGCAACGGCCGCCGACTACCTGCACGAACACCGTGTGCGCTGCAACCCCGAGCATCCGCCGCTGGGGAAGCTGGTCATCGCCGCCGGGGTGGCCCTGGCCGACCCGCACGTCGATCCGTCCTTCACCGGCGGCCAGGGCAGCCTCGGCCGGCACCTGTTGTACGAGTCCGGCAACGACCCCTGGCGGCTGATGCTGTGGGCCCGTCTTCCGGTGATCGCGCTGACGCTGCTGTTCGGGCTCGTCGTCTTCGCCTTCACCCGTGAACTCGCCGGTCCGGTCGGCGGGTTGGCGGCGCTCGCCCTGTACTCCTTCTCTCCCGACGTCATCGCCCACGGCTCGCTGGCCACGCTCGACGTGCCGATGGCCGGGTTCCTGCTGACGTCGGTGTGGCTGCTGTGGCGGGCGCGCAGGCGGCCTCGGCTGTGTCTGCCGCTCGCCGGAGCGGCGCTCGGAGCGGCCCTGGCCACGAAGATGAGCGCGCTGGCGGCCTTACCGGTCCTGCTGGTGCTGGCCGCCGTGTCGGTGTGGTGCGCGGAGCGGGGTTCACCGGACCGGCGCGGGAAGCTGCTGCGGGCGGCCGGGGGCGCCGTCGTCGTGGCGCTGGTCGCCGTGGCCGTCGTATGGGCGTCGTATCTGGCCGTCGATCCACGGCTGCGCTGGTCGCCGCAGCAGTACGTGCCCGTCGTGCACGGGCGGCGGGGACTGCTGGTGCAGTTGCTGCCGTTCCCGGACGCGTACCGGGACGGCATGCGGATCCAGTTCAGCCTGGAGAACCGTCCGTGGGAGGGCTTTCTGCTCGGCCGGGTGTACGAGGGGTCCCTGTGGTACTACCTGCCGGTGGCGCTGCTGGTGAAGACGCCGCTCGGCATGCTCGCGCTGTGGACGGCCGGTGCCGTCGTGGTGGTGGCGGTACGCCGGCTGCGTCCCGTGGCGCCGTATCTGCTGCTGCCGGCCGCGGTGTTGCTGGCGGCGGCCATGACGGGGGCGAGGGACCTCGGCACCCGGTACGCCGTCTTCCTGCCGATGTTCCTGGCGGTGGCGGCGGGCTGCGTCCTGGTCCCGCGGTGGCGGTGGACGCCGGTGGTGACGGGGGCGCTGGTGCTGTTCGTCGCCGTCAGCTCCGTGCGGACGTACCCCTACTATCTGCCGTACTCCAACGAGGCGTTCGGCGGTCCGGCCAAGACCCGGCTCAGGCTGCACGACTCCAACGTCGACTGGGGCCAGGATCTCGGCCGGCTCGCCGACCGGCTGCGGGAGCGGTACCGGGGCGAGCGGATCTGGCTCGTGTACAAGGGCAGCGGCGTGCCGTCGGCTTACGGCATCGACTCATCCGATCCCCTCGCGGCGCCCCGGCGCGAAGTGCGCGGACTGCTGGTCGTGTCGAACTCCTCGATTGCCAAAGCGAAGGGCGAGCTGGCCGAGTTGATCGACAGCGGTCGCGCGATCGACCAGGTCGGTCATTCGATCACGATCTACCGCCGCTGACGTCCGCTCCTAGCGGGCCGCGTACTGGAAACCGTCGGCGCTCACATGCGTCATCACGCTGCTGGCCAGCCGGTACCGGCCGTTGGGCACATGCGCCGACCTGGTGATGTGCACGGCGAGCGGGCCGGCCCACTCGTAGCCCTTGTGTTCGGCGTGCCGCATCAGACTGTCGGTGAGCACCTGGCCGACGTTGGTCCCCCGGCGCGAGAGCTCGTCGTGGACGGAGTCGGCGAGTTCGATGTCATAGGCGTTGGGGACCACGACACGGGTCTCGCTGCACACCACCGCGTTGCTGTCGCACTCGCGTCGCAACGCGTCGAGGAGCTCGACGGGTTCCTTGTCGAAGACCCGCGCCCACAGCGCCTCCCACCGGTTCTCCAGGGCCTGTTCCACCGCGCTGAGTGCGCTCATTCGCCTCTCACCTGCCGAAGAGTTGGTGCGTTTGCCGGCTTCGAAGATCGTCGTCGAAGCGCTGTCGCCGGGGCGGGTTCCCGACCGGCGCGACCGTATCCGTCCTTTCGGCGGCTCGATCCCTCGCTCCCGGGCCGGTCCTCTGGGGCTTGCGCTCAAGCCGCTGGTCACCACGGTGCGTGAGCTATGTTGAGGCACTGTGGGAGACAAAGGAGGCGCAGCCGTGCCATCGCCGCAGCAGGCACGCGCCCAGGCATCCGCGATCACCTCGGGGAAGACCGCGCCGGAGGCGGAGGTCTCCCCGACTTCCCAGCTCAGGGGCCTGTTCGACCGGCCCCGGCTGTCCCCTGGGCAGCGCCGCATCGCCCAGTACCTGATCGAGCACATCACCGAGGCTGCCTTCCTCTCGATCACCGATCTCGCGGAGCGCGTCGGCGTCAGCCAGCCGTCGGTGACGCGCTTCGCCGCGGCGGTGGGCTTCAGCGGTTACCCCGCGCTACGGGAGAGGCTCCAGTCGATCGCGCTCGCCACCCTCGCCGGCGGTCCCCCCGCGGCGGAGGAGAACGGCAGCAACGAACTCCAGGCGGCGGTCGACGCCGAGATCGACAACCTGGAGAACCTGCGGCGCGACTTCGCCGACCCCGACCAGGTGATCGACGTCGGCCGCA
This sequence comes from Streptomyces sp. Q2, assembly GCF_056820935.1. Lineage (NCBI taxonomy): Bacteria > Bacillati > Actinomycetota > Actinomycetes > Kitasatosporales > Streptomycetaceae > Streptomyces > Streptomyces sp. Q2. The sequence continues at coordinate 36,791 of NZ_JBXEJE010000008.1, forward strand.
AGCTGTCCCGGTCGACCCCGCTGACCATCCTGGGCCTGCGCATCTCGGCGTCCCTGGCCGAGTACTTCGCGTACGCGGCCCGCCGGGTCCACCCGGACGTGCGGCTGGTCACCCGGGGCGGCAGCGTCGCCTACGACGCCCTGCTCCAGTCGCGCGAGGCGGGCGGTACCTGGGTGCTGGCGTTCTCGATGCCCCGGCACGCCCAGGAGACCCTGACCGCGGTACGGGTCGCGCGCAGCGCCGGCCTCAAGGTGGCGCTGGTCACCGACCTGGCGCTCGGACCGGTGGCCGACGAGGCGGACGCCGTTTTCGCCACCGGTACCGGGTCCCGTCTGGTCTTCGACTCCTACGCCGCGCCGGGCGTCATGGCCGCCGCGCTGCTGCAGGCCATGACCGACGCCGACCCGGAACGCACGCAGGCCCGGCTCGAGGACTACGAGCACATTTCCGACCAGCACCAGTTCTTCCTGCGGGACTGACCCGCCACCCCTACATCGGACACACGGGGACCATTCGTCTCATACCGCGCATGAATGTTTTCATGCTTCTTGCAAAGCGGACGGCATATATAAATACTGCTCACGGATCGCACCCCCGGCCATTCCGGGACACACGTTCCGCACCCGCATCCGCCCGCACAGAGACGACGGTCCGCTCATGCGCCTGCCGCACCACACGCCGCGCGGGCACCGTCCTACGTCGCGGACCACTGCACGGACACCTGAAGCCGCCGATTCCTACCCGCGTCGGCGCCCAGGGTGTTCGGTCGGGCATCGCCTGCGCGAGCGCCCGTGGCGGCCCCGGTCATCCCCTGGACCGGGGCCGCGCCACCCCGTCGGACCACCCCGCACGACGACGCACACCCGGAAGCGATGACCATGACCCTGACGACCACGCGAACCACCAAGCGGATCAGCCCGGACTGGCCGTGTCAGGTGAAGAACCCCGGCAGCTACGACTGGGAGCGCTCGGCGGCCAAGTGGCTGCGCGAACTGGTGCCGGCACGCTATGCCAGCTACCCGGCTCTCATCCGCCACCCCGTCCTGCTCGCCCGGCACGCCCAGATCCAGGTCCAGCAGGAAGTGCGGGTCGCCCGCACCGCCCTGCAGACCGCACGCGCCGACCTGCCGGGACTCGGTCTTCCGGAGTCGGTCATCGAGCACACGATCAAGCTGTACGCGGCGGAGGTCCTGCAGTTGCAGCACATCGCCCGCAGCGTGCGGGCGGTCACCCAGGCTCTGATCGAGCACGGACACGGACGCTGACACGGCGCGTGCGTCGGCTGTCCGGCCCGCGACCCGGCGCGTGATGCGCGACCCGGTACCGGTACCGGCACACGGCGCGGGGGCATGAGGCGCGTCTCACGTGGCACACGTGATGAGCATGAGCACCACCGACGTACGGCGGGGCGACCCGGTCACCACGGTCCTCACCTGGCAGGTGCGCCCCGGCCACGAGCAGGAGTTCGAGCAGTGGACGCACGGGATCACCCGCTGCGCCAGACGCTTCCCCGGCAACGAGGGTGTCTCCTGGCTGCGGCCCGAGGACGGTCACCGCTTCCACGCGGTGCTGCGCTGGTCCGATCCGCACCGGCTCGCCGCCTGGCTGGAGTCGGACGAGCGGGCCACGTGGCACGAGAGGATCGAGCGGATCGCGACGGAGATCGGCAGTGAGCGGCAGTCGACGACCGGGATGGAGACCTGGTTCGCTCTTCCGGGCACCACCGTGCGGGCCCCGCACCGGTGGAAGATGGTGCTCACCACCTTCCTCGGCGCCTATCCGTTCACCCTCCTCATCCAGTGGCTGGTGGCACCGCACACGATGACCTGGCCCCTGCCGTTGCGCGCCGCGGTGTTCCCGGTCGTGCTGCTGCCGGTACTGACGTACCTGGTCATGCCACTGCTGAGCCGCCTGCTGCGGCTGTGGCTGTACCCGCCGCCGGACCGCTGACGGACGCCCCCTCCGGCGGGACGGCGGGCCAGGCGCCGGGCCCGCCGTCCCCCGGCTTCACGGGTGCGTGCGATCCGCGCGCACAAGTCGGCGATCGATACGGCCCCGGTATGCCATGCTCAACGCGTGACCAGCGAGCCCGCCAGCCCCGAGCCCGGCGCCGCGCCCGACATGGCAGCGCTGGCGAAGGTTGTCGCCCGTCAGCGCGCCGAGATGGACCGGCTGCGTGACCAGGCGGCGATGTCAGCCGTTCTGGAACGGGCCAAGGGTGTGCTGATGGCGCTGACCGGCTGCACGCCGAACGCCGCCGGCGAGGAGCTGCAGCAGCGCGCCAAGGCCGCGAACCGCTCGCTGCTGGAGGAGTGCTGGATCACCCTCGGCGAGCTGGTGCCCCCGCTGCGGCATGCCGCAGCGCAGCCCGAGACCGCCGGGTCCTCCGCCTCCGCCTCCCCCGCTCTCCCCACCGACGCCCACGGGCCCGGTGCGCCGGGCACCCGGAACACGCTCGACGCCGACGGCCCCGGCGGTACGGACGCCCCCTTCGTCGCGCTCGGCCGGCTCGGCGAGGCCCTGGTCCGCGTCGGCACCCCGCAGGACCTCGCCCGCTGTCTGCTGGAGCACCTGAGGACCGAGGTGGGCGCCGACGCGGTCATGATCTTTCAGCACCTGCCCGCCGGGGGGCTGGAACTCGTCGGACACTCCGGGGTCGACGACACGCTGGCCACGCAGTGGCGTCGGGTGCCCCCGCTGGCCGGGATCGCCGCCCTGGACGCGCTCCGCGCGCACGAGCCGCGCTGGCTGGAGGACATCGACACGGACCGGGAGCGGTACCTGCTCATCGGGGACCCGCCGGAGCGCTGGCGCTCCCGCGCCTGGCTGCCGGTGCCGGCCGGGGACACGGCCGAGGTCTGCATCGGCGTCCTGCGCGAGGGCGGCGGGCCCTTCACCCCGTCGGTCCGCCGGCTGTTGCGGGCGGTCGCCCGGCTCTGCGCGGGCCGGCTTCGGGCCTTCGGAGCCCGGCCGGAGTACGCCGCGGACCGTGCCGTCCAGGTGGTGTTCGACGCACTGCCGGGTGCGGCGATGCTGCTGTCACCGCTGACCGCCTCCTCGGGGGAGGTGGAGGACTACCGCATCGACGCGGCGACACCGGACGCCGCCGACATCGTCGGCCGTACCGGCCACGAGCTGGTGGGCCACCGGATCCTGGAGTGCTTCCCCAGCATGGCGGGCGAGGAGCTGTGGCAGGGATGCCTGCGCACGCTGGCGACCGGGGAGCCGTTCGAGGGCCCGCCGTTCGCCCACCATCAGGTCGTGGCCGGCAGCGCCGAGCTCTCGACGTATTCCATGCGGGCGGCACGGCTCGGCGACGGGCTGATCCTGGCCTGGGTCCGGCAGGACTCCTCGGACCGGCAGGAGCAGCGGCTGGCGGACGTACAGCGGCTGGGCAACCTGGGCTGGGCGACCTGGAACCTGGTCACGCACGAGGTCAACTGGTCGTCCCAGGTCTACGACATCCTCGACCGGGACCCCGCGCGCGGCCCGGTCCAGCTCACCGATCTCCCGGGCCTTGCGCTGCCCGAGGACGTGCCGGTGCTGATCCGTTCCATCCGGGAACTCGTGCACGACGGGTGCCGGTTCGACATCCCGTTCCGGATCAGGACGGCCGACGGGGTCCGGCACCTGCGGGCCGTCGCCGAGGCGGTGTCGGCCGCCGACGGCACACCCGTCGAGGTGCACGGCTTTGTGCAGGACCTCACCGCACAGCGCATCGCGGAACTCGCCCTGGTGGAGAGCGAGCAGGAGATCCTGACCCAGCACGGCGTGCTGCGCGCCGAGCGGACGCTGGCCACCCGGCTGCAGCACGCGCTGCTGCCGCTGCCCACCCGGCCGGTGCGGCTGGCCGGCCTGCGCGTCGAAGTGGCCTATCTGCCCGCCCAGTCGGGCATCCATGTCGGCGGCGACTGGTTCAGCGCCATCGAACTGCCCGACGGCGACGCCCTGTTCGTGGTCGGCGACGTCGCGGGGCACGGCATCGGCGCCGTCGCCACGATGGCGCAGCTGCGCTTCACCGCGAAGGGCATGGTCATCACCGGATCGTCGCTGACCGGTGCGCTCAGCCGCCTCAACGCGCTGCTGCTGCACTCCCGTGACTCGCACGGCACCGCGACCATGGTCCTGGCCCGCTACAGCCCCGGCGATCGCCGGCTGGTGTGGGCGCAGGCGGGCCATCCCCCGCCGTTGCTGCTGCGCGACGGCGAGGTGCGCTATCTGGACCGCCCGCGCGGAATGCTGATCGGGGCGAGCTCCTCGCCGGTCTTCGAGGAGGCCGAGTGCCGCCTGGAGCCCGGAGACCGGCTCGTCCTGTACACGGACGGGCTGGTCGAGCGGCCCACCGAGGGCATCGACCAGGGCCTGACACGGCTCGCCGAGTCGGTCGTCGCCCACCACACGGACGAGCCCGGCTCGTTGAGCCCGCTGCTCGCCGCGGTCCTCGAGGGCGAGCGGCGGGACGACGTCTGCGTGGTCGACATCCGGGTGCCCTCCGAGCCGGAGTGAGGGGCGACCGGGGGCGGCTCGGGTCGTCGTTCACTCGTCCCCGCGATGTCGCCAGTACCAGAACGCGCCCACGACGAAGGCCAGCAGGAACACGGCGGGCAGTACCAGGCCCGGGATACGGGAGCCGCTCATCGGCGTGGCCTTCGGTTCGGGTGGTGCTTGGTCCCTCGCACAGGGAGCTGCCCATCGTGACGGCAGCCGCTCCGTGCCCGCCAGCACTTTCCCGACGCGTTGCCCGGTGTTCGAGTACCGGGGCCGAAGGTCAGTCCACCGGGTGACCGGGCGCGATGGTGAGGGTGTCGTCGAGGCGCAGCAGCGGCCCGTCACCGGCCCCTTCGCGCTCGCCCCAGGCCACCGGGTCGAGGACGAAACCGACGTGGTCTCCCCCGTCGGCACGCAGCACGACCGCGCCGACGAACCAGGCCGCCGCGTCGTCCAGGACGGCCGCCCCGCCGTGCTCCTCCCGCCAGCCGACGTGCTGGAACTTGTCCGTCGTGTCGCCGGTCCGCCCGCCGAACAGCTCGGCCAGGTCGCGCTGCTCGCGGGTGAGCAGGTGCACGGCGAGGAGCGGCGCGTCCCGTGCGACGCGGTAGGTGCGGTTCACCTTGGACAGCCACACCACGAACCGCACCGGGCGCATGGAGCACTGGGAGACGAACCCGACCAGGCAGCCCGCCCGTTCCCCGCCCGCCGTGGCGGTCACCACGCACATGTCCGGGTTCAGCCGGTCGGTGAACGCGTCCATACCCGCCATGCTCGCATCGCTCCCGTTCGGTGGACGTCATGCGTGGGTACCCCGGTTTCAGGTGACCACGGCACGGCCGCCCCCGCCGTCCGGACGTGTGGGCGAACGGTCCTCACTCGTGGACGAGCCGTCCGGACGGCCTCCCGTCATCCGCCGGTACGGGATTCCAGTGCGAGTCGGGTGTCGTCGCCGTAGACGCCGGTCTCGTCGCCGCGGATGCCGTACCAGACCTGGAAGCGGGCCACCGCCTCGGTCAGGTCGGCGTCGTAGCTGCCGTTGGTGGAGCCGTGGTCGTAGACGTCCGGGATGCGCAGGAGGCGTTGCTGGAGGTCGCTCACCTCCGGGCCGACGGCTCCTTCGCGGAGGGTGCCCGGCCCGTCGGGGTCGGTGGCGGCCGAGGAGGTGGGGGCGGGCGCGGCGGGAGCGGACGCGGTCGTGGAGGGGGGCGAGGGCTGGGCCGCTTCGGCGTCGCTCCGGCCGGGCAGCAGGAACGCGCAGCCGAAGCCGACCAGCGCCGCCGCGGCCACGGCAGCCACGACGGTGGTGCGCCGCAGGCCGGGCACTCGACCGACGGGGCCGCCGCCCCGTACCGGGTAGCCACCGCCCCTCGCCGTACGGCCGACTCCCGTCGCCGGACGGCCGTCTGGCCGCGCCGGGGGGCCGCCGCGCGGCGACACCCGTCCGGGGCCGGTGACGGGGGGCAGTTCCTGCGTCTCCGCCTCGGGGCGAGGCAGGGCCACCACCTCATAGCCGTCGGCGGGCTCGCGGTACTCCCCGCTCTGATCCCGGTATTCCCCGCTCTGCTCCCGGAACTCCCTGATGAGCTCCGCGAGGGCGTCGGTGTTGCGAGGACGCAGCACCCTGACCGGTTCGAGCGGCTCGCCGTCGGGTCGCTCGGGCGGCTGCCCGCGATCGGTCGGTGTCGGCATACAGCTCTCCTTCCGTCCCCTGCGCAGGGACCGCCGGCATCCCCCGGGGAGTGATACGCGTCCGCCGCACGGGGAGTTCAGCGCCCGCGGCTGCGATACCCGCCTGGGAGGAGAGCCCTCGGCGTCAGGCCGGGGTGACCGCGTGCGGTTCCGCGGCGAGGAACCGGTGCAGGGACGCCTTCATCGCGCCGACGAAGGCGTCCCTGCCCTGGTCGCCGAGGGCGTCCAGGGACAGGTAGGGGTTGAGGTCCTCCAGCTCGACGAGCAGGAGTTCCCCGCCCGGGGCACGGCAGGCGTCGACCCGCTGGATGCCGTGGTCGATGGCGTTCCACTGGATGAACCGCCGGGCGAACTCCAGGTCGTCCGCGGCGGGTTCGTACGGTTCCAGCTGCCAGCGCCGGTCCGGGTGGGGCGCGTACAGGGCGTACTGGAAGTCGTCGTCGACGAAGTAGAAGGACACCTCGTAGGTGAAGTCGATGCACGGCTGCACCAGGACGGTCCCGTCCGTCAGGTCAGGCACGGCGTCGGCGGTGACGATCCGCAGGCCCACGGAGTCGGCGCCGAGCTTGGGCTTGACGACGTACCGCTCCGTCTCGGGCAGCCGGTGCAGGTCCTCCGGGCGGTCGACGGTGGGGATGACCGGGTGTCCGGCCGCGCTCAGCTCGAGCAGGTACTGCTTGCCGACCATGTCGGCCCGGCCGGAGAGCTGGTTGTAGACACGGACACCGCCGGCGAGAGCCCGCGCGCGGAACGCGTCGTACGCCTCCTGGTGGGCCAGGACCGGACCGCTGTTGCGGACGACGACGGCGTCGAAGGCGTCCATCAGCACGGCCGCGTCCCGCGGGTGGCACAGAGCGAGGTCGAAGTCCTCGCGCAGACGGGAAGTGAGGAAGATGTCCTCGTCGCAGTAGCGGCGCCCGCGTGCCTGGTACGCCAGGTCGGTGACGTACAGGAGACGGGGGCGGGCGGGCGGCATGCGGGACTCCTCGGTGGCGCGGGGAGCCGATCGTATGCGACAGGTGTTCGCCGAACGAACGGCACCGCTTGCGGCGGCCGCGACACCCGGTGGGCGGGGTTTTCGACGGCGGACCTCGCCCGACGGCGATATCGGGCAGGCAGAGCACTCAGTTCCCCCATATCAGTGCACTGAGTGCCATTCATCTCGGGCAGATGCTACTTTCCCGTCCATGAGCTCCAGCAGCGCGGCGCCCCGTCGTGGTGAGAAGGCGGAGGCGGCGGTCGCGAAACCGCCCATGCGGGACGCGCTGGTCGCGGCGGCCTTCCGGCTCTTCCTGGAGCGGGGGTACGAGCAGACCACGGTCGACGACATCGTGGCGCTTGCCGGTGTCGGACGCAGATCCTTCTTCCGCTACTTCCCCTCCAAGGAGGACGTGGTCTTCCCGGACCACGAGCGGTGCCTGGCCGAGATGACGGAGTTCCTGGCCGCCGGCGACGACGGGGACGAACCGGTGGGGCGGGTCTGTGACGCGGCCCGGATGGTGCTTCAGATGTACGCCGAGAACCCGACGTTCTCCGTGCAGCGCTACCGCCTGACCAAGAAGGTGCCGGGCCTGCGCGCGTACGAACTGTCCGTGGTGTGGCGTTATGAGCGGGCGCTGGCCGAGTATCTGCGGGGCCGGTTCGCCGGCCGCCGCGACGGGACCCTGCAGGCCGACGTGGTCGCCGCCGCCGTGGTCGCGGCCCACAACAACGCGCTGCGCTCCTGGCTGCGTTCGGACGGGCAGGGCGACGCGAGCGCGACGGTCGACCACGCCCTCGGCTATGTGCAGTCCGCCTTCGGCAGCCCTCCCGCGTCTCTCGCCGACGAGCGGCCGGAGGACGTGGTGGTCGTCGTCTCCCGGCGCGGGGCGCCCTTGTGGCGGGTCGTCCAGGAGATCGAGACGACGCTCGCGCGCGACTGACGTCTGCCACGTCCGCACTCGAACAGGGACCCCGCACCGCACCGACACCTTCAGATCAGGGGTACGGAGTGCCTTTACGAGTGGCACTGAGTGCCATACTCTGAGGGCGTGCACGGTGGCACGGCGACCGGGCACGTGCGTGCACGGTGATCCGCGCACGTGGGATTCCGGTCGAACGCAGGGAGTTGACCAGCGTGTACCACCCCTCAGGAAGCGTTGCCCGTCAGTCAGCCGGCTTCGCGACGGGCCTACTGGATCCGAGGACTCCGGATCACAGGATCGCGGACACGGACACCATCCTCTTCCAGCGCTGCACCTGGTGCGGCACCGCCATGTACCACCGGCTGCTGTGTCCGGTCTGCCAGGGCAGCGACCTGCGGACGGAGCGCAGCGAGGGCACCGGGACGGTCCGCCACTCCACGGTAGTGCACCGCAACACCCCCGCCGCCCGGAACGTGTCCCTGATCGAGATGGCCGAGGGCTTCGTCCTGCGCGGCCGGGTCATGGGCCCGCCCATCGGCATCCACAGCGGGGACCGGGTCCGGCTGTCCACCGCGAAGGACCCGGTCCGGGGCGAGCCGGTCTTCCAACTGCTCGACGAGCCCTACCGCGCCTGGAGCTGACGGGCGTCGATACCCGTGGGGAACCGCCCGCCGGGTGGGAAGCGGGACCGGGCGGGAAGCGGGAGCTGGGCGGGAAGCGGCGCCCGGATCAACGCCGCGGAACTTCCGCCGCGCCGGCGGCCGGATCTCCCGACGCGGCGCCTCAGCGCTCTCACACCCCGGGTACCACCTCCCCCACCCCCACTGGACGCCCCCTCTCGAAGCACCGGTTGGCGGCCAGACCGACGGCCAGTGCGAGAGCGCCGTCGCGTTCGGTGGCCGTCGGGTGCCCTTCGGCCCCGATGTCCGTCGGCCCCGCGGCCGCGGCCCCGAAGAGCGCGTCGAGCATGCGCGGATCGCCTCCGCCGTGGGCCTCGTGAGCGGTTTCGAGCGGGACGTCGACCGGGGGCCGCCACAGCGGACGGAGGGTGAGCCGTGCCCCGCCCGCGTGCTCGGCGGCCGTGTCGCCGTGCAGGGCGCCGCCGCCGGAGGTGATCCGGATGCGGGGCGGCTGCCAGCGACTCTCCTCGACCTCGAGTTCCAGGCGGCCCGCGCTGCCGTTGAACATGACCCGGTAGCCCTCCCACGGGGAGTAGGCGGTCAGGTGGTACGTCATCGTCGCGCCGCGGGCGTAGCGGACGAGGACCGCCATGTCGTCCTCGATGGTGACGGGACCGTCGAAGACGTTTCGGTCGCGGACGTAGCCGTCGTCCTGCTCGGCGTCGAGGTAGAGGGCGCGCAGGGTGTCGTCGGCCGCGAGATCCAGGGCGAAGGGGTCCTCGGCCGCCGGGGCGGCGCCGTGGGCGCGGTCGTAGTCGCGGCGCAGTCCGTGGCGTTCGCCCGCCTCACGGCCGTAGAAGGCGAGCCGGCCGTAGCCGAAGACCTCCTGCGGCCGGTCGGCGAGCCACCAGTTGACCAGGTCGAAGTGGTGACTGGACTTGTGGACCATGAGGCCGCCGCTGTGCCGCTTCTCGCGGTGCCAGCGGCGGAAGTAGTCGGCCCCGTGGCGTACGTCGAGCAGCCATTCGAAGTGGACGGACAGGACCTCGCCGATCGCGCCGTCGGCGAGCAGGGAGCGGACCTTCTCGTGGGCGGGGTTGAAGCGGTAGTTGAAGGCGACGGTCAGGGTGTTGCCGGTGTCGCGGACCGTGTCGAGGATGCGGGCGCAGCGCTCGGCGTCGACGGTCATGGGTTTCTCGGTGACCACCCGGCAGCCGGCTTTCAGGGCCGGGACGATGTAGCGGTCGTGTTCGGCGTCGACGGTGGTGACGACGACCTCGTCGATGTCCTCCTTGACGAGCAGGTCGGCGAAGTGGCCGGGCTCCCACCTGGTGGCGGCGGGTTCGCCGGCCTCGGTGAGCAGCCGGTTGTGGAAGGCCATCCGGGTCGGGCTCGGGTCGCACAGGGCGACGACGCGGTGGTCCGGGCGTTCGGCGAGGGCCCGGGTGAACATCTGGGCGCGGTGACCGGTACCGACGATCGCTGCGCGGTGGTGGGTGGGTCGGCTCATGGAAAGCGCTTCCCCCACCGCGTCCGCGACTAGTCCTCCCCCGATCCCGACCGGCCCCGCACCCTCCCGCTGGCTTGATCGCGTCGCTCGGCCGCGGTCATTTCCTCTTCACAGACAACCCACAGCCCCTCCCCTTCCGTCCTCTGTGACGCGAGAGGCTCCCGTGGACCAACGGGGCGCCTGCGCTTGGGTTTTGAGGAGGGGAACCATTGATCCGTGCCCGGCGAATATGTGTGACCGCCGTGGCGGTGCTGGCGGCCCTGGCGGGATCGCCCGGACTGGCACAGGCTCAACAGCCACCAGGGACAGGGCCGTTGAGCGGGACAGGGCCGTTGAGCGCGAACGCCGACGGCGGGCTGCCACCGGGCTGGCGGCTCGGCGGGGAGGGTGCCGCGCGTGAGCTGGTCTGGCGGGCGCCGAAGCCCGTGCCCATGGGGGACGCGCGTGTCGAGTTCCACGCCGAGGGCCGGCTGCTCGGGGTGCCGAAGGCCGGAAAGGACGGCCGGACGTTCCGGCTGGACCTCGACAAGGCCCGCTCGGAACGACTGACGGACCTTCAAGTACTGGCGAGCGGCCGTCGGTTGGATGTGACGACCGACAGGTCCGCCCAGCCCCGCGAGCGGGGTTCCCTGGCCGCCGCGCAGCCGTCGGCCGCAGCACCGGCGGGCGGCGTCGACCCCGGAAAGCCCGGCTCCTACCGCACGGTCACCGGCGCGTACGACCTCGACCCGGTGAAACTGCCCGGGTTCCCCGCCCCCGTCGAGATGCGCGCCGAGGTGGTGGCCCCGCAGGGCGCCACCGGCACTCGCCCGCTCGCACTGTTCCTGCACGGCCGCCACGCCACCTGCTACAAGCCGGGCGCCGAGGACGACGTGACCGGTGACTGGCCCTGTGCGGACGGCTACAAGCCGATCCCCAGTCACAAGGGCTACCTGCGTGACCAGAAACTCCTGGCCTCCCAGGGCTATGTGACGGTGTCGATCTCGGCCAACGGCATCAACGGCCAGGACTGGGCCGCCGACGACGGCGGCGCCCAGGCACGTTCGTCGCTGGTGCGCCAGCACCTCGCCCGCTGGGCCGGCTGGGCCGCCCACCGGGCCACCGCCCCGGCCGTCGTGCGCGAGGCACCGAAGACGGACCTCTCCCGCGTCCTGCTCGTCGGCCACTCGCGTGGCGGCGAGGGCGTGAACCGGGCCGCCATGGACAGCCTCTACCCGCCGCCCGCCGCCCAGGACGGCTACCGGGGCCCGGTGCGCTGGAAGGTGCGCGGCACCGTCCTCATCGGACCGACGATCTTCGGCCAGAATCCGGTCGCCGACGTGCCGTCGGTGACGATCCTGCCGGGCTGCGACGGCGACGTGTCCGACCTCCAGGGCGAGGTCTACGTCGACGGGACACGCGGCATCAGCCGGGGCACCGCGCTGCACAGCGCCGTCTACATGGTCGGCGCCAACCACAACTACTTCAACAGCGAGTGGACCCCGGGCCAGGCCGAGGCGCCCGCCGGGGACGACTTCTGGGAGGACGAGGAAGCGCCGGACCCGGTGTGCTCCACGGGCACCGCGACCCGGCTGACCGCCGACCAGCAGCACCGGGCGGGCGCCACCTACATCGCCGCCGCGGCCCGGCTGTTCGTCGGCGGGGACGACCGGGTGCGTCCGCTGCTCGACGGCTCGGGCAGGCGGGCCCCCTCGGCCGACCCCGCCCGCGTGCTGACCCACGCGGTCGGTGCGCGCCGCGGTGCCGGGTTCCTGCCGGACGGCCCGGTCGAGGTGACCGGCGCCAAGCTGTGTTCGGCGATCGACCCCGACCCGGCCGTCGCCTGTCTGGACCCCGAGGCCGCCGGTTCCTCGCCGCACTTCGCGTGGTGGGAGACGGGACAGGAGGCCGGCCGCCGCGCGGTCGCGCTGAAGTGGTCGGCGCCGGGTGAGGCTGCTCGCGTCCGCCCCGCGAAGCCGCTCTCCCTCACCGGTTCCAAGGACCTGGCGCTGCGGGTCTTCGTGCCGCCGAACACGACCGGCACCAAGCTCGACGTGGCCGTCACCGACGCCGCCGGACGCCGGGCCACGCTCGGCCGGGTACAGGTGGACGGACTCCCCGGCAGCAACCGCACCGCCTCCTACTGGGCGCGCGAGGTCCGCGTCCCGCTGACCGCGGCCACCCGGGCCGGTCTCGACCTTCGGCACGTCAAGTCCCTTGAGCTGACACCCCGTTCGCCTGCGGGGCAGGTCTGGCTGATGGACGCCTGGGGCTGGGCCCCCGGCACCCCGGCGGTGAAGGCGGCCGCACTGCCGCGCGTCGACATCGGCCGGACGGGGGTCAAGGAGGGCGACTCGGGCACCCGCACCTACCGGGTCCCGGTCGGGATCTCCGGGCACGGCAGCGGCCAGGTCCGTGTGTACGTCCTCGATCCGGACACCGACCTCGTCACGAACAAGCTGGTGACGGTACGGCCCGGCGGCAACGCCATCGACGTACCGGTCGAGGTGCGGGGCAACACGCGCTTCGCCGACGACGTGCGGCACGACATCGTCGTGAAGGCGGTGCGCAACGCGGTGGTCGGCTCGCACCGGGGCGGCGTGACCGCTCAGAACGACGACCCCGAGCCCGAGATCACCTTGACGGCCGTCGCGGACCGGGTGACCGAGGGGGAGACGCTGACCTGGCGGATGTCCCTGGCCGTGCCCGCCGACCTGGAGATCTGGCAGCCGGTGCGGGTGCTTCCGGCCGCCGGGGGCGCCGAGTTGTCCACCAAGGACGTGGACCCGCAGTGGCTCCTGGACACCTCCGGTGACTCGCCGGACCCGGAGCGCCCGCTGTCCGAGGCGAACCTGTGGGTGTGGTTGAGCGTCCCGGCCGGGAGCACCAGCGTCGACTTCACCGTGCCGACCGTGAAGGACCAGGTGGCCGAGCCGACCGAGTCCATGCGTCTCGCGCCGACCGACTACGACGCCGAGCCGCTGCCGGACCGCCCGGTCTTGACGGGCACGGTGCTGAACGCGTCGTAACCGCGCGGGCCGTGCGGGGCACGGCCCGCGCGGCCGTGGGCCCGTGCCGCCGTGCCGCCGTGCGGGCGTGGGTCCATGCCAAGGCGTGGGCCCGTGCCACCGTGCGGGCGTGGGCCCGTGCAGGCGCGCGGCCGTGCGGGCGTGGGTCCGTGCGGGCATGCGGGCGTGCGGCCGTGGGCCCGTGCCGCCGTGGGCCCGTGCGGCCATGGGCCCGTGCGGCCATGGGTCCATGCGGGCGTGCGGCCATGGGCCCGTGCGGCCCGGTGGCCCGTGCGTCACAGCGCACGGACCTCCCGGGCGTGCCCGTACGTCACAGCGTCACGCGGATTCCGACGGTCCCGTCCAGTCCCCGGCGCAGTCGGCTGCCGAGGAGGGAGAGGCGGCCGACGATGCCGTACTTGCGGGCGATCAGGCGCCGGTAACGGGCGGTGGTCTCCGCGTCGGTGATCTCGGCGGTGGCGGGCACCTGGTCGCCGGTCGGGTTGCCGCGCAGGTCGCAGGGGCCGACCAGGACGTCACCGCGCGCCCGGATCCGCTTCACCTTCCAGGCGTCGGCGGCGGACCAGGCACCGAGCGCGTCCCCGTCGCGGACCACCCACACCGGGGTGGCGACTCCGGTTCCGTTCTTCCGATAGCTGGTGATCAGCAGGTACTTGCCCGCACCGAGCCGCTCCAGCGGCGTGTCGTCCATGGCGGGCAGTCTAGGCCGCCGCACCGGACCGGACGAGGGAGGCGGCCGCGCCGAGCTGTCCGCAGCACCCGGAGTCGCACCGCACGCGCCCGCGTCAGCGCAGCGCCGCCGCCATCCGCCGTACGCCCTCCTCGATGATCTCCGGTGAAGTCGCCAGATTCAGGCGTACGTGTCCGGCCCCGCCGGTCCCGAACGGGAGCCCTGAGCTGAGCGCCACCCGGCCGCCCCGCAGGAAGACCTCCGCCGGGTCGTCGCCGAGATCCAGTGCGCGGCAGTCGAGCCAGGCCAGGTAGGTGGCCTCGCCGGGGCGGTACGCGATCGCGGGATGGTGCTCGGCGAGCAGGTCGGTGAGCAGGCGCCGGTTGTCGTCGAGGCCGGCGAGCAGGGCGTCCAGCCAGGCGGTGCCGTCGCGCAGGGCGGCGGTGTGGGCGATGACGCCGACGTGGCTCGGGCCGTGGCCGACCTCTTCGGGCAGCCTGGCGAGGTCGGCGGCGGCCGCGGGGCCCGCGACGGCGAGCCCGGCCTTGAGACCGGCGAGGTTCCAGCCCTTGGACGCCGACATGAGGGACAGGCCCCTCTCGCCGCCCGGCACGCTCAGGTAGGGCACGAAGTGCACGCCGTCGGCGACGAGGGGCGCGTGGATCTCGTCGGCGACGACCCGCACGCCGTAGCGGGCGGCGAGGGCGGCGACTTCGGTCAGTTCGGCGGCGGTGTGCACGGCGCCGGTCGGGTTGTGGGGGCTGCACAGGAGGTAGGCGGCCCGGCGACCGTCCGAGACGACCCGGCGGAAGGCGTCCTCCAGGACGCCGAGGTCCAGGCGCCCCTCGGGGCCGAGCGGGGCCTCGACCACCTGCCGGTCCATGTGGCCGACGAACTGGAAGAACGGCGGATACACGGGCGGGTTCACCACGACCGGGTCACCGGGCCCGGTCACCAGTTTGATCATCTCGACCACCCCGAGCATCACGTCCGGGACGATCGCGGCGCGTTCCACCGCGAGCCCGCCCCAGCCCCACCGTTTGTCGGCGAAGGCGGCGAGCGCCTCGGCGTACGCGGTGCCAGCCGGGTAGCCGGTGTCACCGAGTTCGAGGGCGTCGGTGACCGCGCGGATCACGGGTTGGGCGAGGGGGACGTCCATCTCGGCGACCCACAGCGGAAGGACGTCGTCGGGGTAGGTGCGCCATTTCATGCTCGTACGGCGTCGGAGGCGGTCGAGGGTGAGTGCGCCCAGGGGGTTCGGTTCACCGGACGGTTCGTGCGGGATCCTGGTCATGGGGCACAAGATAGGGGGCTGTGGTGTGACCGGGAATCGTGAGGACGGGGTGCGGGGAGCGCGTCCGGTGTCCGTCGTCGGGGCCGGTGTTCTGGAGGTCGCCTGCGACGAGTCGGGATCGGACGGCGAGAACCTCACCGCCGGGAACACCGACGTGTTCGCGCACGCGAGTGTGCGGCTGTCCGTGGAGTGCGCGGCGAGGCACGTGCAGGAGATACGGGACCGGATCCGCTCGCCCGCCGAGGAGTACAAGGCGAACCATCTGCTGCGCGAGAAGCACCGGGCCGTACTGGAGTGGCTGCTCGCGCCCGCGGGCCCGCTCCACGGGCACGCGCACGTGCATCTCGTCGAGAAGACGTTCTTCGTCGTGGACCGGGCGGTGGACCTGTTGCTCGACGACGGTACGTCGGACGGGCCGGAGGCGGCGGAGGCGGTCACGCTGTTCCGCGAGGGACGGCGGACCTTCGGGGACCAGCGGTGGCGCGAGTTCCTCGCGGCGGCCAACCAGTTGTTGCGGGTGAGGAACGACGGCGAGCCCGGGTGGCCCGCCGACGCCTTCTTCCAGCAGGTCGACGGCCTGCGGCGGGCGTATGCCGGTACGACCGTGTCGGACATCCTCGACCGTCTCGCCGCCGCCCGGCCTCGCGCCGACTCCTACCGGGCGGGCGTCACCGGCGGCCCCACGCTGATCCCGGTCCTCAACCCGCTGCTTCCCGCCATCGTCGCCACGGCCGCGCACTGGAGCGCGGGCGGCCGCCCGGTACGGCTGGTGCACGACCGGCAGAACATGCTGACGCCGGAGCGCATCGCGTGGATCGAGGAGACGGCCCGGCGGGCCGGGGTCGGCCTGGACGGGGTGCGGCTGGTGATCGCGCGGGAGGATCCGCGGGTGCAGCTCGCCGACTTCCTCGCCGGTGTCGCCCGCAGGATCGGCTCGGACGAGCTGAACGGACGCGGCGATCCCGCGCTCACCGCGCTGTTGCGTCCCTACGTCGGTACCGCGTCCGTGTGGGGCGACGAGCGCAGCTGGGCTCGGCTCCGGCCGGCGCCGGGCGCCGCACCCGTCGACTCCGCCGTTTCGTCTGCCGGTTGAGGCCGGTTGAGGCCCGTGGTGGGCGGGGGTCCGCCTCGCGGATTCGGAGAGATCACGTGTGCCGTGAACACGGCGGTCCCCGGCCGCGTATGGATGGTGGGTGCTCAACGACCGGAGGGCCCCGCGGTGTTCACACCGTGTGTTCGGGTTCGGGAGCCATGCATGAGGCACGCACGACGACGGGTCGTCCGGCGAGTGACACGGCTGGCGGCCGTCGGCGGACTCCTCCTGGGAGGCACGATGGTCACGCGGGCCATGGCGAGCGAGCCTCCGGAGGCCGCCGTCCCGCGGACGTACGCCCAGGAGGCCGCCGACACCGGGGCCGGTCTCGTCTCGCGGCTCGGGAGCTCCCGTACGGCGGGCACCTGGATCGGCGAGGACGGCCGGCCGGTCGTGGCGGTCACCGACCAGAAGGCCGCCGCCGAGGTCCGCGGCGCGGGGGCCGAGCCGAAGGTCGTCTCGCACAGCATGAACGAGCTCAAGTCGGCGACCGAGACGCTGCGTTCGGCGCCCCGGGTGGCCGGAACGGCCTGGGCGATGGACTACCGGACCAACCAGATCGTGGTCCGCGGGGACAGCACCGTCTCGGCCGCGGACTGGTCCAGAATGACGCGGGTCGCGGACGGCATCGGCGCCTTCGTCCGGATGGAACGCACCGAGGGCACGTTCACTCCCCGTCTCAACGGCGCGCTGCCGATTCTGTCGACCGCCGGACGCTGTTCGGCCGGCTTCAACGTGACCGACGGGCAACGCGACTTCATCCTCACCGCCGGGCACTGCGGACCCACCGGTTCCGTCTGGTTCGCGGACAACGGGGGAACCAAGCAGGTCGGAAAGACGGTCACGCAGAGCTTCCCGGGCGACGACTACTCCCTGGTGCAGTACGCGGACGGCAAGGCGGGCGACGGTGCCGCCGTGGTGGCCATCGGCGAGGGCAAGGGAGTGCAGATCACGGGCGCGGCCGATCCGTCCGTCGGGCAGCGGGTGTTCCGCAGCGGCAGTACGAGCGGGCTGCGCGACGGCCAGGTGACGGCGCTCAACGCGACGGTGAACTACCCCGAGGGCACGGTCACCGGCCTGATCGAGACGAACGTGTGCGCCGAACCCGGCGACAGCGGGGGGCCGTTGTTCTCCGAGGGGATCGCGCTCGGCGTGACCTCCGGCGGCAGCGGGGACTGCCAGGCGGGCGGTACGACGTTCTTCCAGCCGGTGACGAAGGCGCTGACCGAACTCGACGTGCAGTTGCTCGTGGCGACCCCCGCCGCGGGCGGCGGCGCGGCGCCCTCGGCGGCACCGTCGGCCTCGGCCACACAGAGTTCCATCGCCCCCGGCGCGGCCGCACCCGGGGCGTCGGCTCCGATCGCGGGCGGTAGCGCGGGCGAGCCGCTGCTGTCCCGGCTCACGGACCGCAGGAACGTCGGTCCCGGGTTACTGGTCATCGCGGGCAGCCTGATCGCCCTGGTGGCCACCCGGTACATCCGGGCGGAGCAGGACCGCAAGGCGTACCGGCGGTACTACTCGGCCACCTGGGGCTGAGGGCCCCGGCTCATCCGAGGGTCAGCAGAACCGTGGCCGCGGCCGCCCCCAGCAGGCCGGCCGTCTGTCTCCGGGTGACCTTCTCGTGCAGCAGAGCGAGTCCGAGGACGACCGGGAGAGCCGGATAGAGGGAGGCGAGGACCACGGCGACGGCCAGCAACTGCCGTTGGGAGGCGAGGAGATACAGGATGAGTCCGAGTGCGGCTCCCGCCCCGACCAGGAGCGCCTGGGCGCACAGCCCCGGCGGGATCCGCAGGCGCCCGGCGTGCCCTGCCGCGCCGGGCAGCAGGACGAGCACGGCGGCGACCCGGCCCGCGACCACCGGCCACAACCCGCTCGACGCACTCGCCTGGGCGAGCGCGATGTACTGGACGGCGACGCCGGCGCTGGCGAGCAGCCCGTCGGACACTCCCCCGCCGGCGCCCCTGTCGCCCGCGCTGACCAGCCAGAGCGCGGGCACCGTGACGACGATGCCCACCCACGCCAGCGGCGTCGGCCGGTCGCCGAGGAGCACCCCGCACAGCACGGACAGCGCGACCCCCGTGACCGCGCTCACCGGCACCACGACGCTCATCGCGCCGCGGCTCAGTCCGCGGTTGAGGCAGTGCATGGCGGTGCCGCTGCCCACGCCGGACAGTGCGCCCCAGGCGAGATCGGCCGAGCGGACGGCGTCGGCGGGACGCAGCAGGGCGGTCGCGAGGGCGAGCAGCAGTCCCCCGACCTGGCCGAGGAAGGTGACGGCGGCGAAGTGGGTACGCCGGGACAGCAGTCCGCCGGCGAAGTCGACAATGCCGTAACAGGCGGCCGAGGCCAGTGCCAGAAGGGGGCCCATCCGGGCAGGAGTGCCCCGGACGGACGCGGTGATGCCCGGCGGGCTCCGCCGGGAGGCGGGAGCGGACTCCGGAACTCAGAAATAGCGGAGGGATTTCGAGGAGGGGCGGCGGGACTTCGAGGAGTGCTCAGGCCGCTTCGGACGACTGCGGGGCCGCTGCGGCCCACTCGAGGACGAGCCGCCGGTACTCCTCGCGCTGCTCGCCGTTCAGTGTCCCGCCCGACCGGAGCCACAGGGCCCTGATCTCCTCGTTGACCTCGTCAGCCGAACGTTCGGTAGCGGGTTCAACACTGGTGGACATGATGTGAAGCATACGGCTCCGGACGTGAAGGCGATGTGAGTAATCACGAGCCAATGGGGCATTTCGGACCGTGTTGCTGATCACGTCCATATGTCAAGCCCCGTGGCGTACTTCACACTTGCGCCGCCCCCAGCACCAGCACCTGGATCGCCAACACGGCCGCGCCGCGTGCCCAGTCGTGAAAGTCGGACACCTTGGTCTCCAGGTCGACCGGGGCGGCCAGGGGGTGCCGGTGGGCGCGGATGGTCTCCTGGACCGTCTCGCCGGCCACGTCCATCAGGCCGACGCCCTCGCCGGCGAGCAGGATCTTCTGGGGCAGGACGAAGTTGGCGATCTGGGCGACCAGGGTTCCCAGGGCGCGCCCGGCCTCCTCGATGACGCGGGCGGGCATCGGGTCGGCCGCCGCGGCGAGGGCGAGGATCTCCTCGTAGGTGCGTTCACTGCCGGTGGCGGCCTGGACCTGGTAGCGGATGTTGGGGATGGTCAGCAGCGAGACGGCGCTGCCGCGTTCGCCGTCGGGCGTGAGGGGGCCGTTGGGGTTCACGATCCAGTGGCGGCCGAAGCCGCGGTCCTCCTCGGCGTACGGCACCCGTTTGCCGCCCAGGACGAGGCCGTAGCCGATGCCGGCGCCGATGGTCAGGACGACGAACCGGTCCAGGCCGCGGCCGGCGCCGAACCAGGTCTCGGCCTCGACGAGGGCGGCGACGTCGTTCTCGACGACGACCGGCAGCCCGGTGCGCTCTTCGACGAGCGCGGCCAGCGGGACCTCCCGCCAGTGCAGGAAGGGGGACTCCCCCACCACGGCCCGGTCCTGGACCAGGCCCCCCACCCCGATGCCGATGCCCGCGATCCGGGGGTGGGAACGGGTGAGCTCCTCGGTCATCTCGGCCAGCAGGTCGGCGACCCGGGCGGGTTCGTGGGTGGCGAGCGGCCGGTCGTGGCGGGCGACGATGTCGCTGCGGAGGGTGGTGACGACGCCGTAGACCATGTCGTCGGTGATCTTGAAGCCGAGGAAGGAGCGGGACTCGGCGACGACGTCGAGCGGCTGCGAGGGGCGGCCCTGGCGGACCTCCGCCGCGCTGCCCGCCTCGGGAACCTCGACCAGCAGGCCGGACTCGATCAGCGGCTTGGTCAGGCGGGTGAGGCTGCCCGCGGAGAGGTCGAGCCGTCGGGCGAGGTCGGTACGCGACAGGGGCCCGTGGACGAGCACCTCGATCGCCACCGAGCGTTCGCCCGGGCTCAGGGGAAGCCAGCTGGCGGCACCTGCGGTCATGTAGGTCAGACTCCCACACACGTTTTCTTTCGCTGTAAAAGCAATATGGCCATTCTAGCCGGGGTGACCGAGCCCGGAAAAGATGTTTGCACGCCCCTTGACGCCTGGATTCTTCCGTGACGAAAGTAAATGGCCGAGGACGAGCCACCGCAGACGAGGGAGTCTCCCGATGACCATCGCCTCCAGCAGCCCTCCGTCGCGTCTGCCACTGGGCAGCACCGAGAGGGCACGGACCAAGCCGAGGACGGGCCGGGCAAAGGTCCACGAACGTGGGGGCGACGGGCGGCTCGCCGCCGTGTTCATCGCGCCCGCCCTGCTGGGTTTCCTGGTCTTCCTGCTCTGGCCGACGCTGCGGGGCATCTACCTGAGCTTCACGCGCTACAACCTGCTCACACCGCCCGAGTGGGTGGGCCTCGACAACTACGTACGCATGGTGCGCGACCCGATCTTCTGGGCCTCGCTCAGGGTCACCGTCGAGTACGTGCTGATCAACATCGGGGTGCAGACGGTCTCGGCGCTCGCCATCGCGGTCCTGCTCCAGCGGCTGACGCAGTCGGCGGTGCTGCGCGGAATCGTGCTCACGCCGTACCTGATGGCGAACGTCGTCGCGGGCATCGTCTGGCTCTGGATCCTGGACACCCAGCTCGGCATCGGCAACGAGATCATCTCGGGGCTCGGTTTCGACCGCATCCCCTTCCTCGCGGACGACACCTGGGCGATCCCGACGATCGCCCTGATCAATGTGTGGCGGCACGTCGGCTACACCGCGCTGCTGCTGTTCGCCGGGCTCCAGGCCATCCCGGGCGACATGTACGAGGCCGCCAGGGTGGACGGCGCGAGCGAGTGGCGGATGTTCTGGCGGATCACGATGCCGCTGCTGCGGCCGGTCCTCGCGGTCGTCCTGATCATGACGGTGATCGGTTCGTTCCAGGTGTTCGACACGGTCGCCGTGACGACCCTGGGCGGACCGGCGAACGCCACCAACGTGCTCCAGTACTACATCTACGGCGCCGCCTTCGGCCGCTTCCAGTTCGGCTACGCCTCGGCGATGTCCGTCGCCCTGCTGGTCGTGCTGAGCGCGATCACCTTCGTCCAGTACCGGCTCACCCGGGCCGGCCAGACCGACCTCGGCTGACGGGGAAGGAGACACCGACATGGCTGCCGTGGCAACCACGACGACCGTACGGCCCACCACGAGGCGCCGGCCTTCCCTTGGCCGGATCATGGCCTGGGCGGCGATGGCCGCGATCGTGCTCATCACCCTGCTGCCCTTCTACTGGATCCTGCGGACCGCGCTGTCCACCAACACCGCGCTCGCCGCGCACCCGGGCGATCCCCTGCCCGTGGACCTGACGTCCGGCGGCTTCGAGCGTGCCCTGGGTCTGCAGTCCACCAAGGAGGCGATAGCGCAGGGCGGCGCGGGCGGCGGCCTGAAGTTCTGGCGCTACCTGATCAACTCGGTGATCGTGTCCACCCTGATCACCGTCTGCCAGATCTTCCTCTCCGCCATGGCCGCGTACGCCTTCGCGCGCCTCAGGTGGCGCGGCCGGGACAAGATGTTCGGACTCTTCCTCGCCGGGCTGATGGTGCCCGCGATCTTCACCCTGCTCCCGAACTTCGTCCTCATCAAGCAACTCGGCCTGGTGGACACCCTGTTGGGCATCTCGCTGCCGACGATGTTCATGACGCCGTTCGCGGTGTTCTTCCTGCGGCAGTTCTTCATGAACGTGCCCCGCGAGGTCGAGGAGGCGGCCCTGCTCGACGGCGCCGGAAAGATCCGGATCTTCTTCCGGGTGATGCTGCCGATGGCGTCCACCCCCGTTCTCACATTGGGCGTCCTGACGTACATCACCTCCTGGAACGACTACTTCTGGCCGCTGATGGTGTCCTACAGCGACAGCTCGCGCGTGCTCACCGTGGCGCTGGCCATCTTCCGCGCGCAGACGCCGCAGACCGGCTACGACTGGTCCGGCCTGATGGCGGCCACACTCATCGCCGCGCTGCCCATGGTGGTGCTCTTCGGCGTCTTCGCGCGCCGCATCGTCAGTTCCATCAGCTTCACCGGAATCAAGTAAGGGGACCGGCATGCGAATTCGTACGGTCGTGGCGTTGACCGGAGCGCTGGCGCTGTCCCTGACGGCCGGCTGCGCCAAGGGAGGCGGCGCGGGGTCGTCCGCGAACACGGTGTCGTACTGGCTGTGGGACGCCAACCAACTGCCCGCCTACCAGGCCTGCGCGAAGGGCTTCGAGGCGGAGAACCCGGGACTGAACGTCAAGATCACCCAGCTGGGCTGGGACGACTACTGGACCAAGCTCACCGCGAGCTTCATCGCGGGCACCGAACCGGACGTGTTCACCGACCACATCCAGAAGTTCGGCCAGTTCGCCGATCTCAAGGTGCTGGAACCCCTCGACGACCTGGGCATCGACCAGTCCGACTACCAGGCCGGGCTCGCCGGCAACTGGACCGGCCAGGACGGGCACAGCTACGGCGCTCCCAAGGACTGGGACACGGTCGCCCTCTTCTACAACCAGAAGATGGCCAAGACCGCCGGGCTCACCGCGCAGGAGCTGAACACCCTCTCCTGGAACCCGAAGGACGGCGGCACCTTCGAGAAGGCCATCGCCCATCTCACCGTCGACAGGAACGGCAAGCGCGGTGACGAACCGGGCTTCGACAGGCACCATGTCAAGGTGTACGGCCTGGCGACGGGTGGCGGCGGGGACGGCGACGGCCAGACCCAGTGGAGCAACTTCGCCGCGTCCGCGGGCTGGAGCTACACCGACAAGAAGCGGTGGGGCACGAAGTACCAGTACGACAGCAAGACCTTCCAGTCCGTCGTCAGGTGGTACTTCGGACTGGCGAAGAAGGGCTACCTGGCTCCCCTCACGGACTACAGCGCGGGCGCCAATCCGGCGAACGCACAGGTCGCCTCGGGCAAGGCGGCGGCAGCCTTCGACGGCGCCTGGATGATCTCCACGTACTACGGCGTCAAGGGCCTGAAGGTCGGCACCGCCTTCACACCCGTCGGCCCCACCGGCAAGCGGGCCACCATGATGAACGGCCTCGCCGACTCCGTCACCAAGAACGCTCCCAACAAGCAGGGCGCTCTGAAGTGGGTGAAGTACCTGTCGTCCGACGCGTGCCAGAAGACCGTGGGCGGCTACGGCATCGTCTTCCCGGCCACGCCCGACGGCACGAAGGCCGCGGTGGCCGCCTACAAGAAGAAGGGCATCGACGTCACGGCCTTCACCGAGCCGGTCGCCGACAAGAAGGACTTCACCACCTTCTCCTTCCCGATCACCAACTACTCGGCGGACATGTTCGCGCTGATGCACCCCGCCATGCAGGACATCTACGGCAACAACAAGTCCGTGAGCAGCCTCGACCGGACCAGCGACCAGATCAACCTGATTCTCGATCAGTGAACCGACCAGTCAATCGACCATTGAAGGGCACGCCATCCATGACGTTCTCCCTCGGCATCGTCGGCGCCGGACAGTTCTCGGGCCAGTTCGCCAAGCTGTTCCTGGCCCATCCCGGCGTCCGCGACGTCTACGTCACCGACCTGCTCCCCGAACGGGCCGAGCAGCTCGCCGCCGCCGAAGGCCTCGCCGGCACCTTCCCGTCGTACGAGGCCATGCTGGAGTCGGCGGCCGTCGACGCGGTCGCGATCTTCACCCAGCGCTGGACGCACGGGCCCCTGGTCGTGAAGGGCCTGAACGCCGGCAAGCACGTGTACTCGGCGGTCCCGATGGCGATCACCGCCGAGGAGATCGCGGCGATCATCGACACGGTCAAGGCGACCGGGCTGACGTACATGATGGGCGAGACCAGCCAGTACAACCCGGCGACCGTGCACGCCCGCAACCAGATCGCCGAGGGCGCCTTCGGGCGGCTCTTCTACGCCGAGGGCGACTACGTCCACGACATGGACCTGGGCTTCTACGAGGCGTACCAGTACAGCGGCGGCGAGGGATGGAAGGCGACCGCCAGCTATCCCCCGCTGCTCTATCCGACGCACTCGATCGGCGGGGTGCTGGGTGCCTGGCAGACCCACGCGGTGAGCGTGTCGGCGATCGGGGTGGTCGACGACCGCGGGGACGGGGTGTTCGACAAGGAGGTCAGCCAGTTCGGCAACAACGTCTCCAACGCGACCGCCCTGTTCGAGGTGGCGGGCGGCGGATCGTTCCGTACCAACGAGTTCCGGCGGGTCGGCTACCCCTCCCACATCCGGGAGTCGCGTTTCCGGTTCTTCGGGACGGAGGGGAGCATGGAACAGCTCGCCACCGTGGCCATGTGGCAGGACAAGAACGGGGTCAAGGACATCAGCGAACTGCTGGAGCCCAAGCCCACCATGTCCCCCGACGATCCGTCCCTGCAGCACATCGCGCCGGACCTTCGGGCCGCCTTCACCTCGGGATCGGCGCCGGTGCACGACCGGTCGCGGCTGCCGCGGGAGTTCGACAACCTCCACAACGGTCACGAGGGCAGCCACCACTTCCTGGTGGACGACTTCGTGACCGCCGTGAACACGCGGACGCTGCCCTCGGTGAACGCGTGGGTGGCCGCCCGCTACACCCTGCCGGGCATCGTCGCCCACGATTCCGCGCGGCAGGGCGGGGCCAGGCTGGAGATCCCGGACTTCGGTGACGCTCCTCAGTAACCGGGGCGTGTGCGGGCCGGGTGCCTCGGTCAGGTGCCCGGCTTGCGGCCGTACACGAAGACGTCGTCGCCGTTCTTCAGCAAGGACCAGTACTTCTTGGCGGTGGCCGAGGTCATGTTGACGCAGCCGTGCGAGCCGGGCGGGTTCCACATGCTGACGCCGACCGAGTGGAAGGCCTGGCCGCCGTCGAAGAACTGGCTGTAGGGCATCGGCACGTCGTAGATGCTGGAGACGTGGTCGATGTCCCGCCAGTAGATCTTCTTCAGGCCGGTGCGGGTCTCGTACCCGTTGCGGCCGGTGCGGACCGGGACGGGACCGTAGACGAGCTTCTTGCCGTCCTGGATCCAGCTCAGCTGGAGGGTCAGGTTCACGCAGGCGATGCGGCCCTTGTTGACCGGACACTTGCCGTCCTTGTTGGGGTTGGTGCCAACGGCCTTCTGCTTGTTCATGAGGTCCATCACGCCCCAGGTGACCGACCCCGCGTACCCGGCGTTCGGCGTGATGCCGTGCTTGGTCTGGAAGCCCTGGATGGCCTTGCAGTCGGCGGCGGACTGCTTGCCGTCGACCGGCCGGCCGAGGAACTTCTCCACCTGCTTCTGGTAGGGGCCGGTCTGTGTGGTGCAGCTCGCGGCCTGCGCGGGCGTGGCACCCAGCGCGAGCGTGAGCGGTGCCACCAGTCCGGCGATCCCGAGTGCGACGGCTCCCCGTCTACGTACGTCCCCCATGGCGGTCCTTCCCCTTTTGCATGGATCTGCTCGGTTTTGCTCAAGCGGTTCTACGTTCTTCGCCAGCTAGACCCGTGCCCGGTGCGATCGGTTGTAGCGCCGCTCACGCTGCGACGAAACGGTGACATTCGCTCGTGGACCGGGCGCTGTCACTTCGGTGCCGGCTCGCCGGCGGTCGGTGCCTGCCGCCGGACCGGGAGTTCGCGGCGGGTGCGCACCGGGGAGAGGTAGACCGGCAGGAACGCCGTCGCCAGCACCACCCCGCCCACCCAGAGCGCCGGGCGTACGCCGGCCAGCTCACCGATCAGGCCCGACACGGCGGCGCCGAGGGCGAGGGAGCCCGACAGCACGAACCGGAAGGTGGCGTTCATGCGGCCGAGCAGGCCGTCGGCCGTCATCCCTTGCCGCAGACTCACGCCGAGGACGTTGTCCATGCCGGTCTTGAACAGTGCGAGGACCCAGCCCGCACCGGCGAGCCACAGCCAGGGACCATGGCCGATCAGCGGCACCAGGAGTCCGGCGGGCGCCAGGCACACTCCGGCCAGCCCGAGGGTACGGCCGTGTCCCAGGCGCCCGGAGACGGCTCGGGCGCAGCGGGCGCCGAAGAGCAGGCCGAGACCGCCCGCCGCCCAGAACAGGCCCAACGCACTGGCGGGGAGCTCGAGTTCGCGCACGAAGAGGACGGGCAGCATGGTGTTGACGATCTGCATGCCCAGGTTGGTCAGAGCGGCCGTGAGGGCGAGGGCGCGCAGTTCCGGGTTGCCGAAGACGTGCCGCAGGCCTTCCACGATCTGGGCGCGCAGTCCGGCCTGCCCGGTGTGGCGGCCGGGCGGGGTCTCCTCGCGGCGGATGAAGGTGAGCTGGAGCGCCGAGGCGAGGTGGGCGGCCGCCGCGCACAACACGGCAACGGGCGCGCCGAGCAACTGGACGAGGGCACCGCCGGCGCCGCGTCCGGCGACGTTGCCCGTCGCCTGGAGGCTGACCATGGCGGTGTTCGCCCGCACGAGGGCACCGTGGCCGACCAGTTGGGGCAGGGTGCTCTGTGAGGTGACGTCGAAGAAGACGGTCGCGCACCCGTTCAGCAGGACGATGGCGTAGAGCTGGCCGAGTGTGAGCGTGTCCGCCCACCAGGCGAGCGGGACGGAGGCGAAGAGGACCGCGCGGGCCAGGTCCGCCCCGATGAGTACCCGGCGGTGCCGCATCCGGTCCACCCAGGCCCCGGCGGGGAGCCCGATGAGCAGGAACGCGAGGGTGCTCAGCGTCGCCAGGGCCCCGACCTGGCCGGGTCCGGCGTCGAGCGCGGCAACGGCGAACAGGGGGACGGCGACGTAGGTGACGTTCACGCCGAGCTGGCTGAGCGTGCTCGCGGCGAACAGATTGCGGAAGTCGGCGTTGCGCCATGGGGAGTCGGACAGCACGGAAGAACGGTGCACGACACCGTCCTCGCAGGACAAGTGAAAAGATCTCCGGAGACCGTTAAGTGTTCCTACGCTGTCCCGGTCGCCTGGCGGAACCCCGTGTTGACCGCGGTGAGGCCGCCGTCGACGGTGAACGTCGTCCCGGTGATCCACGCCGCGTCGCGAGAGGCGAGGAAGGTGACGGCCCCCGCGATGTCCTCGGGTTCGCCGATCCGGACGAGGGGGTTGCCGGCTGTCGGCAGGGGAATGTGCACGAGGACGGTTCAACTCGATCATGTGATGGTCGACTTGCGGGCTTGCGGCGTTCTGGTCCGTTCGGGCTACCGGTGATCCTGCAGTGCGTTGACCGAGCCGATGTTGACGACGGCGCCGCGACCGGAGGCCGCGAGGTGCGGGAGGGCGGCGCGGGCGCAGCGGTACGCGCCGGTCAGCGTGACGTCCAGGTCGGCCGCCCACACCTCCTCGGACTCGTCCTCGAAGAGCGGGGCGTCCGGTAGGCGCGGTTGACCAGGACGTCGAGCGTGCCGAAGGCAGAGACGGCGTGCGCGACGGCCGCGTCGACGGACGCCCGGTCCGCCACGTCGCACCGGAACGCCTGCGCCGTCAGGCCCGGTCGGCGCAGGGCGGCGGCGGTCCTCTCCGCTGCCGGCAGGTCCACGTCGGTGACCAGGACCTGTGCCCCTTCCTCGGCGAACCGGCGGACGATGGCCGCGCCGATGCCGCGGGCGGCGCCGGTGACGAGAACTCCGTACCCCTCGAAGCGCTGTGTGTGCGTCATGATGCCGAAGGCAGTGCCGGAACGATCAACCGGGCAGGTACCGTGCGGCCATGTCCGCGTTCCTGCAGCAACTCCCCGCCCTGCTCGGTGTCGTGATCGGCGCGCTCGGCTCGTACGTCGCGGTCGTGCGCAGCGACCGGGCCCGGTTCCACCGTGAGCAGGCGGCCCGTTGGGAGGAGCGCAAGCTCTCCGTGTACGCCGAGTACGCACGGACGTTGAAGAAGTCCGTCACGCTGACGTACCGGGTCGCCGCGCATCTCGGCAACGACCCGCACCCCCACCCGTTGTCCCCGCGGGAGGCGGCGCCGCTGATGGCCGAGGCCACGGTCGCCCGGGATCCGTCCGGGGAGGCGCTGATCCTGCTGGGCAGTGAGCAGGTGGTGGAGCGGGCCCGGACGTGGGTGGTCACCGTGATGGAGATGGAGCGGTTCCTGCGCGAGGAAACCCGTGATCCGCAGGCGTGGCACGCGCTGCTGGAGCGGCAGCGCCGGGGACGCGAGGGCTACTACGCGGCCGTACGCGACGATCTGGCGCTGCCTCCGGGGCATTCGGAGCGCTGGCCGCTGCCCGTACCGGTGCGGGACACGGAGCCGCCCGCACCGGTGCGGGACACGGAACCTCAGCGGTAGCCGGTCGTGTCCGCCGGCTTGTCCGCGTCCTGGACCTCGACGAGGTAGCGCCAGGCGTCCGGGCGGCTGCCGTCGAGGTCGGTGAAGCCGTAGACCTGGGCGAGTTGGCCGCTGGAGAGAGACTGGCCGTTCCACCGCGTCACGTCGGGGTCGGCGGCGAGGGCGGCCACGGCGCGGCCCACGTAGCGGGGCGTCTCGGAGATGGCGAAGTGGGGGACGTCGGCGGTGGCGTCGCGCCAGTTGTCCTCGCGCACGCCGAAGGTGTCGAGCATCATCTCCGACCGCAGCCAGCCGGGGGTGAGGGCGACGGCGGTGGCCCCGCGCGGTCCGAGTTCGTGCCCGAGCGCGAAGGCCATCCGCAGGACGGACGTCTTGGCGAGGTCGTAGAAGAAGCTGTTGCGGTAGGTGTCGCGGTTGTACTCGGCGGTGCCGTCGGTCATCTCCACCACCAGTCCGCCGGGGTGGCGCAGGAGCAGCGGCAGGGCGTGGTGGCTGGTGATGGCGTGCGTCTCGACGGCGAGCCGGAGCAGCTTGAGGCCCTTGTCGAGGTCGTGTTCCCAGACGGGGGTGTCGAAGGCGAAGAGGTGCTCGCCGCCCCAGACGTCGTTGACGAGGACGTCGAGGCGGCCCTGCTCGTCGGTGACGCGGTCGACGAGCGTGCGGACCTGCGCCGGGTCCAGGTGGTCGGTGGGTACGGCGATGCCGTGACCGCCGGCTTCGGTGACGAGGTCGGCGGTGTCCTCGATGGTCTCGGGCCGGTCGTACTCCGAGCGGCGGGTCCGGGTGCTGCGGCCGGTGACGTACACCGTGGCGCCGGCCGCCCCGAGTTCCACGGCGATGCCCCGCCCGGCTCCCCGGGTCGCCCCGGCGACCAGTGCGACCTTGCCCGTCAGCTGTTCCGGCATGTCCGGCCTCCCGTTTTCCCTGTGGCTGCGATCGGTCTCGCCACCAGGTTGACGGGTAAACCGGACACCTCCTGTCGTCATTGAGGACGAGGTCACCCGGTCGCGCGCTTTTCGGCGGCTTCGTCAGTGGCCGCGGGCGATCCACTCCTGAAGGTGCGGGGCCTCCGCGCCGATGGTCGTCGGGTCGCCGTGACCGGTGAGGACCTTCGTCTCGGGCGGGAGCGCCAGCAGGCGGTCGCGGATCGAGTCGATGATCGTCGGGAAGTGGGAGTAGGAGCGGCCGGTGGCGCCGGGGCCGCCCTGGAAGAGGGTGTCGCCGGTGAAGACCGTGGCGAGGCCCGGGTCGTACAGGCAGACCGCGCCGGGCGCGTGCCCGGGCGTGTGCAGGACGCGCAGGTCGGCGCCGGCGGCCACGATGACCTGGCCGTCCTCCAGCCAGGCGTCGGGGTCCCGGTCCGGGTGGGTCTGCTTCCACAGCGGCAGGTCGTCGTGGTGGAGCCAGATGGTGGCTCCGGTGCGCTCGGCGAGGGCGGGCGCGGCGTCGATGTGGTCGTTGTGGGCGTGGGTGCACACGATGGCGGTCAGCCGGCGGTCGCCGACGGCCTCGGCGATGGCGTCGGCGTCGTGGGCGGCGTCGATGACGATCGCCTCGTGGTCGTCGCCGACGATCCACACGTTGTTGTCGACGTCCCAGGTGCCGCCGTCGAGCGCGAACTGGCCGGAGGTCACGAGGCGTTCGATACGAAGGGCCATCAGAGCACCACCACCGAGCGCAGGACGTCGCCGTGGTGCATGCGCTCGAAGGCCTTCTCCACGTCGGTGATCCCGATCGTCTCGGACACGAACGCCCCCAGGTCCAGGCGGCCTTGCAGGTGCAGGTCGATCAGCATGGGGAAGTCGCGGCTGGGCAGGCAGTCGCCGTACCAGGAGGACTTGAGGGAGCCGCCGCGGCCGAAGACGTCGAGGAGCGGCAGTTCGAGTTTCATCTCGGGGGTGGGCACGCCGACCAGGACGACCGTGCCGGCCAGGTCGCGGGCGTAGAAGGCCTGCTTGTACGTCTCCGGGCGGCCGACCGCCTCGATGACCACGTCCGCGCCGAACCCGCCGGTCAGTTCACGGATCGCCTCGACCGGATCGCTCTCGCGGGAGTTGACGGTGTGGGTGGCGCCCATGGAGCGGGCGGTCTCCAGTTTGCGGTCGTCGATGTCGACCGCGATGATCCTCGCCGCGCCCGCCAGGTTCGCTCCGGCGATCGCCGCGTCCCCGACGCCGCCGCAGCCGATGACGGCGACCGTGTCCCCGCGGCCGACCTGGCCGGTGTTGATCGCGGCACCGATGCCGGCCATCACTCCGCAGCCCAGCAGACCCGCCACCTGCGCCGAGACCGACGGGTCGACCTTGGTGCACTGCCCGGCCGCCACCAGCGTCTTCTCGGCGAACGCCCCGATGCCCAGGGCGGGGGACAGCTCCTGGCCGGTCGAGGCGAGGGTCATCTTCTGCTCGGCGTTGTGGGTGTCGAAGCAGTACCACGGCCGCCCGCGCAGACAGGCCCGGCAACGTCCGCACACCGCACGCCAGTTGAGGATCACGAAGTCACCGGGGGCGACGTCCGTGACTCCCGCACCCACCGACTCGACGACACCCGCCGCCTCGTGCCCGAGCAGGAAGGGGAAGTCGTCGCTGATGCCGCCCTGCTTGTAGTGCAGGTCGGTGTGGCAGACCCCGCAGGCCCGCACCTGCACCACGGCCTCACCGGGACCGGGGTCCGGTACGACGATCGTCTCCAGCCGCACCGGCTCGTCCTTGCCCGGTGCGATCACGCCGCGTACTTCCTGCGCCATGGTGCCGGCCCCTTTCCTCGGCTCGTGTCTGTCCCTGCCCCCGACCCTACGTCTGACTGATCAGTAACGGGACGACATCACGGGGCGACGCCAACGGGGAGGCGCCTCGGGTCGGGGCCGACGTAGCCTGAACGCTCCGCCCGCAGGCAGGCCCCAGGGAGCGTCGTGACCATCGCAGAGACCGAGACCGGGCCGCCCGCGTGGCGGCTGATCCTCGGATACGTACGGCCGCACCGGTGGGCGCTGCTGACGGGCGCCGTGCTCTCGCTCGTCACCGGGGCGACAGGGCTGATGCTGCCGTTGGTGGCGCGGGAGCTGATCGACGACCTGTCGCACGACCGGGCCATCACCGGCTGGCTGGTCCTCATGTCGGGGCTGGTGATCGCCAACGCGGCGCTGGGGGCGCTGGGTTCGTTCGTGCTGCGGCGCACCGCAGAGTCGGTGGTGCTCGGCGCGCGGCGCAGTCTGTCGTCGTACCTGCTGCGACTGCGGATCACGGCTGTGGACCGCAGCGAGCCGGGCGACCTGATGGCCAGGATCACCTCGGACACCACGCTGCTGCGGGAGGTCACCACCGATTCGCTGGTGGGCCTCGGCACCGGCGGGCTCACCCTCGTCGCGACGGTGGTCATGATGGGCCTGGTGGATCCGGTGCTGCTCGGGGTCACGATGGCGGTGATCGCGGGCGCGGGCACGGTCCTCGGGGTGATCGTGCCGCACATCAACAAGGCGAGCCGGCAGGCGCAGGACGCGGTCGGCGTGATGGGAGCCTCGCTGGAGCGGATACTCGGCGCGCTGCGCACGGTGAAGGCGTCCGGCGCCGAACATCGTGAGGAGCGGACGCTGCACGCGGCGGCCGAGGAGTCGTGGCGGCAGAGCGTGCGGGCCGCCAAGTGGTCGGCGGCGGCGGGCAACACGGCGGGCCTGGCCATGCAGATCGCGTTCATCACGGTGCTCGCGGCCGGCGGGGCGCGGGTGGCGACCGGGGCGATCGACGTGGGCACGCTGGTGGCGTTCCTGCTGTTCGTGTTCTACCTGATGTCGCCGATCCAGCAGGTGGTCGGCGCGATCACGCAGTACCAGACGGGCGCCGCTGCCCTCACCCGCATCCAGGAGGCGATGCGGCTGCCCGCCGAGCCCGCGGCGGCGCCCGCGCCGCTGCCCTCCGCGGGTGCGCAGCCTGCGTCCGTCGCCTTCGAGGACGTGCGTTTCCGGTACGCGGAGGATCTGCCGTACGTCCATCACGGGGTGACGTTCACCGTGCCCGCCCGGGGCATGACGGCGTTCGTCGGCCCGTCGGGGGCGGGCAAGACCACCGTCTTCTCGCTCATCGAGCGGTTCTACGACCCGGAGTCCGGGACGGTGACG
Organism: Streptomyces sp. Q2; assembly: GCF_056820935.1. Taxonomy (NCBI): domain Bacteria; kingdom Bacillati; phylum Actinomycetota; class Actinomycetes; order Kitasatosporales; family Streptomycetaceae; genus Streptomyces; species Streptomyces sp. Q2. The sequence continues at coordinate 69,343 of NZ_JBXEJE010000008.1, forward strand.
CTCGACGGCCGGGACCTCGCGGACTGGGATCTGCCCAGCCTCCGTTCCGCCATCGGATACGTGGAGCAGGACGCCCCCGTCCTGTCGGGTTCGCTGCGGGACAACCTGCTGCTGGGCAACCCGGACGCGGACGAGGAGGCCGTCACCCGGGTGGTGAAGACGACCCGGCTCGACGGACTGGTCGCCCGCCTGCCCGCCGGTCTCGACACGCTCGTCGGTCATCGCGGGACCAGGCTGTCGGGCGGTGAGCGCCAGCGGGTCGCCATCGCCCGCGCTCTGCTGCGCCGCCCGCGGCTGCTCCTGCTCGACGAGGCGACGTCGCAGCTGGACGCGGTGAACGAGGCGGCGCTGCGCGACACGGTCGCCGACGTCGCGCGGACGACCACGGTGCTCGTGGTCGCCCACCGGCTGTCGACGGTGACGATGGCCGACCGGATCGTCGTGATGGACGCGGGGCGGGTACGGGCGGTGGGCACTCATCGGGAGTTGGTCGCCGCCGACCCGCTGTACGCGGAGCTGGCCGCCACGCAGTTCCTCGCGACCGCCGGGTGAGCCGCCCGGCCGCTCAGTTCTCCAGGCGGCGCAGCCGTTCCGCGTCGCCGGTGCGCGGGCAGGTCACGCATGCTTCGGCGGGCCGGATCGCGTAGAACATGCAGCAGCCGGCGCGGGTGCGGGTGACGTGCCGTCGGCCGTCGTCGCCCACCAGGTGGCGGAAGCCGGCGCCGGAGGAGTACGGCGGCACGGGGGCCGGCAGGACCTCGGTGGCGGCCCGCAGGGCCTCGCCCTCCTGGCCGAGCATCCGGCCGAGGTACCAGATGCCGGAGACGAGGTCGTCGGAGACCATCCCCCACAGAGTGCGCGCACCGCGTCGTGCCGTCGGGCCGATCGCGGCCAGCAGCGGACGCATGTGATCGGCGACCGCCATCCGCAACGCGGCCCGCAGCTGCTCCTCCTGAGGGAGCGTCAGCACGCCGGGCAGACCGGCCACGGGGTCGCCGGGAAGACAGGCGAGCTCGGTGCCCGGGGTGATCACGTACGTGGCGGAGGCGAGGTCCAGCCGGAGATCCTCGGGCCGGATCCGGGGCACCCGGCGCTCGAGGTACCAGACGCCGCTCATCAGCAGCCCGACGGTCCAGGCGTAGTCGTGCAGTGCGCGGGAGGCGGCGACGTGGCGGCGCGGGGCGGTTCCGTAGCGCTCCTCGATGCGGGCGGCCTCGGCGTCGACGAAGGCGTCGAGAACCTGCTGATCCGACGTCAGTTCCCGTGCCGTCACGCCCCCTTCAGCCGCCGCGTCGCCCGCGCCGTCCGGCTCCTCGACCCGCACGTCGAGCGCTTCGCAGACGCCGGTCAGGCGCCGGTAGGCACCGGACAGGGCGTGGGCGAGGGCACCGTCCGGAGGGGTCTTCAGGGCCACGGACATCGACGCTCCAGGGCAGGGAAATCAGCGGAATCGAGGTAGGCAAGGCTTACCTTATCTGTAAGATCCTGGAGAGGTGATCAAGGGGGTTCCCGTGCACGACCGAAGAAGCCGCACGTCACAGCGGCGCCACAGCCATTTGGTCACCAAAGCAAGCCTCACCTAAGCTCACGCCCCGTGACCGCGACCAGGCACGGACCTCCCTTCCTCGCCCGCCGCGGAGCCGCGATGCTCCGTGCCGCGCCGAGAACCGCCCTCGGCGCCCGCGCCGTGCCCTGGGCCCGGGTGGCCGACGCGCTCGCCGCCCTTCTCGCGCCGGAGCTCACCGGCACCCCGCTGGTCGTCGCGAGCGGCAGCGCGATACGGCACCGCGCCGCCACCGCCTGACCTCTCGCGGTCGGGCCGCAGCCCACGAGCGCGGCCCGCACCCCCTTCGACCCCCCGCCCGCTAGCGGAAGTTCCTGCCCCGTCATGCGCCTGTACCTGCTCGCCCTCAACCCGACCGACTCCGTCACCGAGGGCTTCCTGCCGGCCGCCGCCCGGCTGGGCCTGGACGTCACGGTCCTCACGGACCAGCCCGACGCACACCGTGCCACGTATCCGGACGTGGAGATCCTGGCGTGCGACGTCCGCGACTTCCGGGCCGCGATCACGCGGATCTCCACGCACCACCGGCCCGACGCCGTCTTCACCAACAGCGACCACCTCCAGACCCAGGCCGCCCTGACCGCCGCCTACTTCGGCCTGCCCGGCAAGGACTGGCGGGCCACGCTGCGCACCAAGGACAAGGCCGAGATGCGCCGCCGGCTCGCCTCGGCCGGCCTGGACAGCGTGTGGTCGGCCGAACTCACCGCACCCGCCGCGCTCACCGAAGCCGCCGCACTCGACGCGCCCTACCCCTGCGTGCTCAAGCCGCGCGAAGGCGTGGCCAGCGAGGACGTCGTCCTCGTCGCGAGCGCCGAGGAACTGGTGTCGTGCTCCGAGGAGATCCTGGCGCGGCGCCCGGGTGCCGTGCTGGTCGTGGAGGAGTACCTCCCCGGTGAGCTGTACACACTGGAGACCCTCGGCGACGGCACCGCCCGCCATGTCCTGGGCGGCTTCCACACCGAGCTGTCGCCGCCGCCGTACTTCGTCGAGGAGAGGCTCACCTTCGTCCCGGCGCATCCCGAGCCGGTGGTCGCGCAGGTCCTGGAGCAACTCGACGCGCTGGGCGTCGGGTTCGGCGCCTGCCACACCGAGTTCGTGGTGCACACGGGCCGGGCGCGGATCATCGAGGTCAACTACCGTGCCATCGGCGACCAGTGCGACCTCCTCCTGGCCCGGCTGCTGGAGATACCGCTCTTCGAGCACATCCTGCGCACCCACCTCGGCGAGCCGCTGCCGGCCGACCTGGGCGCCCGTCGCGACGGGGCCGCACGCCTGGAGTACCCGTGCGCCGACCGCCCCGGCACCCTCGTCGGCGCCCCGGCAGCCACCGAACTCGCCGTCGAAGGCGTCCATCTGACGTACCGTCCGCTGCGCGCGGTGGGCGAGCGGCACGAGCTGTACCGCACCAACCGCGACTACCTCGGCGTCCTGCGGGCCACCGGCACCGACCAGTTGACGGTGGACCGCGTCTCGGCCGAGTTCCTGGCCGCCCGGCGCTGGGAGTTCCAGCCGTGACCGCGCCGAGCACCACGGACACCTGCGAGGCGGAACTGCTGACCCGGGTACTGAGCGCCCTGCTGCGCGAGGACGTGGTGGGCCTGCGCACCCGCAGCGCACTCGTGACCCGCCCGGACGGCGACTGGCTGCGGCTGACGACACCGGAAGGTGACGCGCTGCTGCTGCCCGTCGCCGAGGACGGCTACCAGTGCGCGTACGCCGCACGGCTGCCGCTGCTCGTGCGCGACCCGGCCGGCACCGAGCTGACCTCGTACGACAGCGTGCTGGGCGCGCTGCGGGCGCTCGCCGACCCGGAGGACCGGGTCGGCTTCGACGCGTTCGCCGAGGAGTGCCGTCAGACGCTGGCCACACTGCGGCTGCACGCGGCGACCCGGTCGCAGGTGGCCGAGCGGCTGACCGCCCGGTACGGCGCCGACCCGGCCCGCTGGACCGGCCTGACCGCATCCCTGGCGTACGACACGCTCGCCGCCCGGCTCGACCATCCCGTGTACCCCACGGCACGCGGACGCTCGGGACTGAGCGAGGGGCAACTACGCGAGTACGCCCCGGAGTTCCATCCGCGGTTCGCACTGCGCTGGCTCGCCGTGCCGCGCGACGCGGTCGCCCTGACCGGCACACTCCCGCGGTTCTGGCCGACGCCGAACGCGCTCGGTCTGCCCGAGGTGGAGCACACGCACATGGCGCTGCCCGTGCACCCGTCGACCGTCGGCGCCCCGCTCGACGCGGCGCTGCGAGACGCCGGCCTCGCGGACAGCGCCGTGCTCGCCGGCCCGGCCCACCTCGACGTCGTACCGACGCTGTCGATGCGCACGGTGGCGACGGCCGCGGACCCGTCGGTGCACCTCAAACTCCCCTTGGCCACAGCCACGTTGGGCCTGCGCAACAAGCGGTCCATCAAGCCCGGGACGCTCGTGGACGGAGCGGTGGGCCAGCGGCTCCTGGAAGCGGTGATCGCCCGCGAACCCCGTTTCCGGGACACCGTCCTGCACGCCGACGAGACGACGTACGCCCACGCCGGGCACGAACTGCTCGCCGTCCTGTGCCGCCGCTACCCGGCCGGGCTCGACGACGCGGCGGTCGTACCGATGGCGGCACTCCTCGCCGAGGCCCCCGACGGACGGCCGGTCGTCGACCACCTCGCCGACCGCTTCCACGACGGCGATCCGCTCGCCCTCCTCGACGCCTGCCTCACGCTGCTGTTCGACTGGCAGACCACCCTGTTCGGGTACGGCATCGCGCTGGAGTCCCACCAGCAGAACATCTCACTGGTCCTGCGCCGGGGCAGCGTGCGGCTGCTGTTCAAGGACAACGACGGTCCCCGGGTCAACACCGAGCGGCTGGACGCCCTGCTCCCGGGGCCGTGGGCCTTCGACGACGAGCGGACCTTCGGCCTGGGCGACGGAGCGGTCGCGGACCTGTTCGCCACCATCACCGTCCATCTGTGCGCGGGTGCCTACGCGTTCGGGCTGGCCCGGCGGGGTCGCGCCCCGCTGCCCGCGCTGCTGGGGCTGGTACGGGACCGGCTGGCGGAGGCGGTGGACCGGCTCGGCGGGGAGAGGGGGGCCGTGCTGCGCGCCCGGGTCCTGGACGCGCCGACCTTGCCGGTGAAGGCGATGGTGACCGCCGGGACGCTGCTGACCAAGGAGCGTTCGGGCGCCGCCGACATCAACAAGCACTACACCACCGGCCCCAACTACCTTCGCTCCGCTCCGGGTTCGGCATGAGCGCCGAGGCCCCGCGGATGCCGCGCTCCTCGTTCGGCCGGGGCCGGGTGCACGCGGTGGCGGGCTGCTGCTTCGTGGCGTCCTTCGTGGCGCCCGCCCCGCCGCCGTATCCCGGCCCGGCCGCACCGGTGCCCACCGGCGGCGCCGTCGCCGTCCTCGCTGTCACCCTCCCCCCGCTGAAGTTCCGCACCCGCTGGAGCCGTTGATGTCCTTGCTGACCCACTCACCCGCCCGCACCGCCGCCCCCGCGGGACTGCCCACCGCCGACGAGGTGGTGGCCCACACCCTCCTGAACTGCCTGTTGCGTGAGGTGTCCGGCCCCGAGCACCAGTGCGTCGTCTCCGACGGCCGTCTGCTGCTGCGGCTGCCGCGCCGCGGGGTCCTGCTGCGCGTCGCCCTGCGCCGCAGCTCGCTGCTCGGCGCGCACCGGTTCACCGGCCCGGTGAGCGAGCAGAGCGAGGGCGGCTGGACAGAGCTGGACTGGCGACGCCTGGCCGAGTACACGCACGACGAGCTGTGGCTGCGCACCGGCGTGCGCAACGAGGAGTTCCTGGAGCAGATCGCCTCCAGCCACCAGACCGTCAGGGCCTCCCTGAACACCGTACGAGCCGAGCCGGCCCCCGACGACCGTCTCTCGGCGTACCTCGCGTCCGAGCAGTCGCTGCTGTTCGGGCACCGCTTCCACCCCACGCCCAAGGCCCGCACCGGCGACCCCCGCGCCTGGTCCGCGTACGCCCCCGAGGCCGGAGCCACGTTCCCGCTGCGGCACCTCGCCGTCCGCACCCACCTGATCGCCGAGGAGTACACCGACCCCGCGGCCGTCGCCCCGCTGGACCGGCAGCGCGCGGACGTCCCGGACGGCTACCGGCTGCTGCCCGCCCACCCCTGGCAGTACGAGACGCTCAGCGAGCACCCGGCCCTGCGCGCGGCCCTCGCCGACGGCGACGTCCTCGACCTCGGGCCGGGCGGACGGCCCTTCGCCGCCACCGCGTCCGTGCGCACCCTCTACGACGGCCGGACGTTCCTGAAGTTCAGCCTGAACGTGCGGATCACCAACTGCCTGCGCAAGAACAGCAGTTACGAGCTGTCCGGCGCCGTCGCCCTCACCCGCGCCCTGGCCCCGGCACTCGCCGACCTCGCCCGGCGCTTCCCCGCCGGCGCCGTGCTCCGCGAGCCCGCCTACCGCACCCTCGCCCTGCCCGGCCCCGACGGGACACCGGATCGCGCGCTGTTCGAGGGCTTCGGCGTCATCGTCCGCGAAGGACTGCCGCGCCGGCTCGCTCCGGGCACCACTCCCCTGCTCGCCGGTGCCGTCGCCGACGAGTACCCGACCGGCCCCGCCCACATCTCCCGCCTCCTCGACGGCGCGGACGAACAGCGGGCCCTCGCATGGTGGTCGGCCTACCTCGGCCTCCTCGTGCCGCCCGTCCTGGCCGCCTACTTCGATCACGGCCTGGTCCTGGAACCGCACCTGCAGAACGTCCTGATCTGCGTCGACGGCGACGGCATGCCCGCCCAGGTCCTCTTCCGCGACCTGGAGGGCACCAAGCTCGTCCCCGAGCACCACGCGGAGGTCCTGGCCGCCCTGCCTGCCGAGGTCGCGGGCCCGATGACGTACGACGCCCAGCGCGGCTGGGACCGGGTCGTGTACTGCCTGCTGGTCAATCATGTCGCCGAGCTGCTCGCCGCCCTCGCGGACCTCCATCCACGGGCCGAGGCCGAACTGTGGGGCCGGGTGCGGGACACCCTGCGGGCGTACGCCGACCGCAGCGGTTGTCCGCCGCGCCTGGCCGCCCTGCTCGCCGGGGTGCCGCTGCCCGCCAAGGCCAACCTGCTCACCCGCTGGGAGCGCAAGGCCGACCGGGAGGCCGGATACGTCCGGCTGCCGTCCCCCCTCGTCGAGGACATCCTGCGCGACCCGGCCGGGAGCATCCGATGACCGACCCGACGCCCGCGGTCCACGACCGCGCCCTCTCGCTTCCCTCCACCGAACTCCCGGCCTATGTCTACGACTTGGCGGCACTGCGCGCCCACGCCACCACCGTGCGCGAAGCCCTCCCCGAGCGCGTCGAGCTGTACTACGCCGCCAAGGCCAACCCCGAACCGGAGATCCTCGCCGCCCTCGGTCCGTACGTCGACGGCTACGAAGTCTCCTCGGGCGGCGAACTCGCCCATGTCGCCGAGGCGGTCCCGGGCCGCCCGCTCGCCATCGGAGGCCCCGGCAAGACGCCGGACGAGGTGACGGCCGCGCTGGAACGGGGCGTCGAACGCTTCCACGTGGAGAGCGCGTACGAACTGCGCATGCTGGCCGAGCTGGCGCGACGGTACGCGCCGGGGCGGCGGGTGGCGGTGCTGCCGCGCGTCAACCTGCCCGTCCCCGACGGTTCGTTGGCGGGCAGTTCACTGGCGATGGGAGGGCGGCCGACGCCCTTCGGCATGGACCCCGCGCAAGCTGTCGAAGCCGTCCACGCACTCACCGACGGCACCTATCCCCACCTCGAACTGCGGGGCGTGCACGCCCACTTGGCGAGCGGCCTGGAAGCGGCCGAGCAACTGGCAGTGGCCGAGACCGTCGTCTCGTGGGCGACGGGCCTCGGCGTGCCGATCGCCGAGGTGAACGTCGGCGGCGGCATGACCGTCGACTACGCCCACCCGGAGCGCCGCTTCGACTGGGCCGCCTACGGCAAGGGCCTCGCCCGGCTGACCGAGGCGCACCCGGGCCTGACGCTGCGGACGGAGCCGGGGCGGGCGCTGACGGCGTACTGCGGCTGGTACGTCACTCAGGTGCTGGACGTGAAGCACAGCCACGGCGAGGAGTTCGCCGTCGTGGGGGGCGGCACCCACCATCTGCGGACCCCGGCGACGAAGGGGCACGACCAGCCCTGCTCCGTACTGACGGTGGACGCCTGGCCGCACCCGTGGCCACGGCCGGTGGCGGAGGGCGAGCGGATCACCGTGGCCGGACAGCTGTGCACACCGAAGGACGTGCTGGCACGACATGTGCGCGCTCCCGGGCTGAGAGCCGGGGACCGGGTGGCGTTCGCGCTGGCGGGTGCCTACGCCTGGAACATCTCGCATCACGACTTCCTGATGCACCCGCGGCCCGGCTTCCACTTCCTCGACGCCGGCAACGAGAACGAGAACGAGGTCCGGGCCGAGGGCAAGGTCGAGGCAGAGGTCGAGTGACATCGGGCAACGGAAAGGGCCGCCCGGTCACGGGCGGCCCTGGACGGTGCGCGGGTGCCTGGCTGAGGCCGGGCAGCACGTTCGTGACCGGGCGACCAGATCGGTGAGCCGGTGCAGCTCGTTCAGGCGCGGCCGCCACCACTCACCCGTCAGCCGCAGCGCGCGGACTGCGCTTGCCGACCCCGCCGGGGCGGAGGAGTCTCGAAGGGAGAGGCCCCTCGCGGCCCGCTCCTCGCCGGGCCGCGGCCTTCGAAGGAGGTCACCATGGGCAGTGCGGCACGCTCCGGGTTCGACGCCGAAACCCTGCGCCGGGCCATTGAAGGACACACTGCGGCGAGTCTTCTGTCGCTCTACGCGGACGACGCGGAGATACGCGTCGTGGACCGCAACACCCAGCCCAGCAACCCCAAGGTCCTGCACGGCCGGGACGAGATCAGCGAGATGCTCGAGGACGTGTACAGCCGCGACATCAAGGCGCACAAGCTCGAACAGTGCCTCGTCCAGGAGGACCGCGTCGCCTTCACCGAGAGCTGCGAGTACTCCGACGGGGTACGCGTGTTCGCCGAGTCGATGATGTCGCTGCGGGACGGGAAGATCGTCGAACAGACCATGATCCAGGCCTGGGACGAGTAGCCGGGAGCCGGAGGTTACGCTGATGGCGGGCCGTGACTGGCGCTGAGGTGGAGCACCACCGGGGAGCGGCCCGCGAGCAGCTGCCGTGCGCCTGGGCCATCCCGTCGACTCAGCTCAGGAGTGGATCATGTCTCAGGCCCGGCTCATGGACGGCACCGCGCTCGCCCGGCGCATCCTGGAGGACACCGCCAAGCGGGCGGCCGACCTCACCGCACGCACCGGGCAGGCGCCCTGCCTGGCAACCGTACTGGTCGGGGAGGACCCCGCCTCCGTCACCTACGTCCGCATGAAGCGGAACCGCTGCCGCACGGCCGGTATCGAGTCGCGGCACGTGGCGCTGCCCGCCGCCACCACCACCGAGGAACTGGTCGGCACACTGCGGTCCCTGTCGGACGACCCCTCCGTGCACGGCATCCTGCTCCAGCACCCGGTGGGGGCGCACGTGGACGAACGGGCCGCGTTCGAGGCGATCGCGCCCGAGAAGGACGTCGACGGCGTCACCTTCGCCTCCTTCGCCACCATGAGCTTCGGCCTGCCGGGCTTCGTGTCCTGCACGCCCGGCGGGATCATGCGACTGCTCGACGAGTACGACGTCGACCCGGCCGGCCGGCGGGCCGTGGTCGTCGGCCGCAGCGCGATCCTCGGCAAGCCGGTCGGCATGCTGCTGCTCGCCCGCGACGCGACCGTCACCTACTGCCACTCCCGCACCCGGGACCTGTCCGCGGCCGTCCGCGAGGCGGACATCGTGGTCGCCGCCGTGGGCCGGCCGCGACTGATCCGCGGCCAGGACATCAAGCCCGGCGCCGTGGTCGTCGACGCCGGATACAACGCCGGGAACGTCGGCGACGTCGACTTCGAGTCCGCCGCGGAACGGGCCTCGCTGATCACGCCGGTGCCGGGCGGCGTCGGACCGATGACGATCGCCACCCTGCTGGAGCAGACCGTGGACGCCGCCACCCGGCAACTCGGGCAGTGATCAGCGCGTCCACGCGCTGTACTCCATGACGTCGCCCGCCCGGACGCCGTACTCGGGCTCGTCGACCGTGAAGGTGGCCTCCAGCCCGAGGACGGCACCGGTGGCCTGCTCCATGATCAGCATCCGGCGGGCGCCGTCCCCGTCGTCCACGTACGCCTGACCGCGCCGGCCGAGACGGTCGGTGACCTGACCGACCGGCCGCAGCCCCTCGACGGCGGCGCCCGTGGCCGCGTACGGCGTTGGCCGGGCAGTTGCGTGCCACGCCGTACAGCCAGGGCAGTGGGGACACCGGCAGGTCGGCCCGGCGGCGTCAGGCGACCGTGAACACCTCGGCCACCACTTCCTCCACCTCGCTGGTCCGCCCGTCCAACCACCGCGCGACGTAGCGGCTGACCGCCCAGTAGTGCTCGCGACAGGCAGCGGCGAAGCTTTCGTCGTTGCTCATGTTCCGTTCGTGTCCGGCACCTTCGTGATCGTCACACCCGTCCTTCGTGACCCTCGTCGCTCGCTACGACATCGAGGGGCAATTCTTTCCGGCCCGTGCGGCGCCGCCTGCCGGCCTACTGGCCTGGCGGGCGGCGCCGCGGTGGTGTCGCGGGGGTGTCTCGCCCGGGCGGGTGCTAGGTCAGCGTCCACTTCTGGTTGTCGCCGCCGTTGCACGACCACAGCACGAGCAGCGAGCCGTTGGCCGTGCCGTTGTTGTTCGCGTCGAGGCAGAGACCGGCGTTGACGTTGGTGAGGGTGCCGTCACTGTTCACGTTCCACTGCTGGTTGCTCTGGCCGTTGCAGTCCCAGATGACGACCTTGGTGCCGTTGGTGGTGCCGCGGTCGTAGGCGTCCAGGCACTTGTTGCCGTACACCACGAGTTCCTTGCGGGAGGTGTAGGCCCAGGACTGGTTGGGGCCGCCGTTGCAGTCCCACAGTTCGGCCTGGGTGCCGTTGGTGATGGTGTTGTCGTAGATGTCGAGGCAGCGGCCGGACTGCTTGCCGACGGCGAGGGTGCCGTTCGCGCCGGGCAGGGGCCGGACGGTGATCGAGTCGATGCCGGACGCTCCCGAGAAGGCGAGCGTGTTGGCGGAGCCCTTGGACAGGGAGGCCGCGACGGAGATCGTGCCGGGGCTCGATCCGGTCGGCGGGAAGGAGACCTTGGTCGGCGTCTGGCCGTTGACCTGCAGGGTGGCCGTGCGGGCGGTGGAGGTGTTGTTGGTGTAGGAGACGTCGACGGTCTTCAGGCCCGTGCTGCCGGCGACCACGCCGGTGAAGCCCGACGTGCCGGTGTACGTGCTGCTCGCCGCCTCGGTGCCGCCGGTGACCGTGAGCATCACCGAGCCGCCCGCCGGGACGCTCGTCGTGTAACTCGTGCCGTACGTACCGACGTCGGCGCGCGCCCACAGGTCACGGACGGTGGCGTTGGCGTTGGTCAGGCCCAGGTCCGACCAGCGCACGGTGATGTTCCTGGCGGCGGAGGTGCGGTTGAGCAGGACGACCGCGCGGTTGCCGGCGCCGGACAGGACCTTGCCGTAGACCTGCGCCCCGGTGGTGTCCTCGGCGACCTCGACGCCCTGGAGGCCGCGCGCGTCCTGGTCGACCGCGATGACCTCGGGGTTCTTCAGGATCCCGGCGGTCTCCGCGGTCATGGTGGCCAGGTTGTTGCCGGCCAGGAGCGGGGCGCCGGAGATCGCCCACAGGTTCATGTGGGTGCGGTTCTGGGCCGCGGTGAAGCCGTCCATGCCCACCATCAGCATGTCCGGGTCGTTGTAGTAGCCGGTGTGCTGGCCGGTGGGGTGCACGTTCCTGTCGTAGTTGGCCAGCAGGTTGGTCATGGACGGCTTGTTGCCGAAGAGGATGATGTCGTCGTTGGTCCGCCACATCGCGCCCTGCCCCGGGGCCCAGTTCCACGGGTTCTGCCTGCCCCAGTTGCACAGCGACAGGGTCATCGGGCGGCCCGTGGTCGCCGTGGCCTTCGTGATCGCGTCACTGATGGCCTGGTACGTCGTCTTCGCGTCGAGGCCCTCGACGTCGCCGCCGCACCAGTCGACCTTCACGAAGTCGAAGCCCCACTTCGAGAACTGGAGCATGTCCTGGTCGTAGTGGCCCTCGCTGCCCGAGCCGGGTGCGGCGGGCCGGCCCGTCGGGAAGTAGTAGCCGCAGCCGTCCTTGCCGGCGTCGGTGTAGATGCCCGCCTTCAGGCCCTTGCTGTGGATGTAGTCGGCGATGGCCTTCATGCCGCCCGGCCACTCGGTCTCGTCGATCGTGATGTTGCCGGCGGCGTCCCGGGTGCCCTGCCACCAGCCTTCGTCGATGTTGATGTACTTGTACCCGGCCGCGGGCAGGCCCGCCGCGACGAACGCGTCGACCTGCTGCTTGATCACGTTGTAGTCGATCTTCGCGGCGAAGCTGTTCCAGGAGGCCCAGCCCATCGGGGCGGTGCTCACCGGTATCTGACGGGTCGTCGCCGCCTGCGCCAGGGTCGGCTGGGCGAACAGCAGCGCGGCGGTCGCCGTCAGGGCGAGGACGAGGGCACGGACGGCGGTGGCTCTGCAGAACTGCGCGAGACCTCTGAGGGTCGGGCGGGATGATCGCGGCGGGGGGTACATGCGGCTCCTTCATGCGGGAGGAACCCGAATACGGTCGATATCTCGAACCAAGATCGGTGTTCCGAACACTGTGCGCGCCGAACGTAGGGCCAGCGGGGAGTCAAGTCAACGGATGTGACAGGCGTGAAATCGTCGTCGCCCACAGGTCGTTCACCCGGGGCGGCACGGTGCGCCGCCATACTGGCCGTCGTGCGCGTAGCCATCATGACTGCGGGATCCCGGGGCGACGTGGCCCCCTACACCGGCTTGGGGCACGGTCTGGCCCGTGCCGGACACGAGGTCACCCTGGTCACCCACGCCCGGTTCGAGCCGCTCGCGGCGCGGGCGGGTCTCCGGTTCCATCCGCTGCCGGTGGACCCGCGGGCGGAGCTGGAGTCCTCGCGCGGGCGGGGCCTGCACCGCAGCGCGTCCGGCGTGGGCAAGCTGGTCCGGGTGGTCGCGATGGCGCGGGCGCTGGCCGATCGGATGACCGACGACCTGGTGGCCGCGGCCCGTACGAGCGACGCGCTGCTGCTGGCCGCCTCCCTCGGCCCGCTGGGTCACACCATCGCCGAGGGACTGACCCTGCCGAGCATCGGCGTCCATCTCCAACCCCTCTCCCCCACCCGGGAGTTCGCGCCGCCGATGCTGGGCGTCGGCTCCTTGGGCTCCGTCGGCAACCGCGTCGCCGGGCTGGGCGTGAGCCTGGCCGTCGAGCAGGTCTTCGCCGCGGCCGTACCGCCCCTGCGGGCCCGGCTGGGGCTGCCCCGGGTCCGCATCACCGCGGGGCTGCGGGCCCGGGAGCGGCAGGGCCGGCCGGTGCTGCACGGCTTCAGCCCGCTGGTGGTCGCCCGGCCGCGCGACTGGCGGGCGGGACTTGACGTGGCGGGCTACTGGTGGCCGTACGACGGAACGGACCGGCTCCCGGCCCGGCTGGAGGAGTTCGTCGGCGCCGGACCGCCGCCGGTCTTCGTCGGGCTGGGCAGCGCGACCGTGCCCGATCCGTGGCGGATCGGCGCCGAGATCGTGCGCGCCCTGCGGGCGGCCGGGCTGCGCGGGGTAATCCAGCGGGGCTGGGCCGGGCTGGATGCCTCCGGCGACGACATGCTCACCATCGACGAAGTCCCGCACTCCCTGCTCTTCCCGCGGATGGCGGCCGTCGTCCACCACGCCGGCGCGGGCACCACCGCGGCGGGGCTGCGGGCGGGAGTTCCGGCCGTTCCGGTGCCCATCCAGTTCGACGAGGCGTTCTGGGCGGCACGGCTGGTCGGCCTGGGCGTGGCCCCACGCACCGTACCCCTACGCCGCCTGACCGCCGACACGCTGACCTCGGCACTCGTACAGGCCACCCGCGATCCCCGGTACGGGGAACGGGCGCAGGACCTGGGCGGCCGCATCCGGAGCGAGGACGGGGTCACGCCGGTGCTCGACGCGGTGAACCGGCTGGCCGACTAGGCGGATCGGGCCGACTGGGCGGACTAGGCGGACTAGGCGGACTAGGCGGACTAGGACAAGTATCCAGCCGGGCCCGCATGGCCCGCCTCGGGGCCGGCAGGCCGGACAAGCGGACCGCCCGGCGTCCATCCCGGCGGTCGCAGAATCCCCAGCAGCTGTCGGACCAGCTCGTCGACCACCTCGTCGAGCGTGGCCTCCACCCAGCCCGCGTTCCAGTCATGCAGCAGGCCGTTGACACTGCCGATGAACGCGGTCGCGGCGAGCCGGTAGTCACGGGGCGCCGCCTCCCCGCGCGCGGCGAACGCCTCCGCCTCGGCGCAGACGAGGTCGACCCAGCGGGCGCGGCGGGCCAGGCGCTGTTCCTCCAGGCGCGGGCTGACGCCGATGATCTCGACGAAGGTGATGCGGACGCGGCGCGGATCGGCGGTGACGTTCGCGGCGTACGCGCGGAAGATCGCGGCGGCGCGTTCGGCGATGGGCAGGTGCTGCGCGTCGGAGACCGCCGCGAGGACGGCCTCCTCGGCCCAGTCGTTGACCTGGAGGTGAAGGGCGGCGAGAACGTCCTCGAGGGTGCGGAACTCCTCGTAGAACTGGCGGGTGGAGAGCCCGGCGGCCTCGCTGAGCGCGGCGACGGTCGTGGCCCGGTAGCCGGGGATGCCGCCGAAGAGCTGGAGTGCGGCGTCCAGGAAGCGGCGGCGGCGCTCGGCCTGCCGTTCCTCGGCCGACTTGCCGCCGTAACGGCCGCTCGGCGCCCTGAGTCTGCCCGCCACCGTGCCTCCCCGCTGCCTCGCCCCGTCCTGGGACACCAAGTTTGTCGTGTACGCGGTCTTGTCGAGAAGGCCACCCCTTCCTTACTTTCGAGTAAGTCAACTCTGAATGCACCCGTGTTCAGATTCATTCGCCGCGCCCCGGCACCCGCCCACCCCAGAGGAGAGAGCGCTCATGCCTGCTTTCAGACCCAGGCACCTTTGCTCCATGGCCGCCGCCCTCGTCCTGACCGTCACCGCCCCCGCGACCGTCGCCGGCGCCGCTTCGGACTCCTCGGACTCCTCGGCCGCGGCCCTGCGCGAGGTGATGTTCGTGGGCAACAACTGGGAGGGCACCGCCGACGTCATCAAATCGTCCGGGGACTTCGCGAAGGTCGGCCGGATCAACGTGATTCCCGACAAGGACCAGCGGATGGCGGAGATCAACGCCGATCCGATCCGGTGGATCGCCTACATGACCATCCGCAACAGCGTCGGCGAGGGCCACGACCAGTTCGTCGACGACATGTACTCCACGCCGGACGGCACGTCGGTGGTGGTCTCGCGGCCGAGCTTCGCCGACGTCGTCTCCATCGATCTGGCCACCGGGGACATCAACTGGCGTTTCCCCGTGTCGGGTTACCGTTCGGACCACATGGCGGTCTCCCCCGACGGCAAGCGGGTCGCGGTGTCGGCCTCGACCGGGAACACCGTGCACGTGCTGGACATCGTCACCGGCAAGCAGCTCGGGTCGTTCGCCACGGGTGACAAGCCGCACGAGAACATCTTCAGCAACGACGGCAAGTACATCTGGAACATGGCCATCGGCGACGTGAACACGGCGACCGACGCGCCGTGGCTGGACTGGACGAAGGGCAACCGGCTCATCACCGTCGTCGACGCGACCACGTACAAGCAGGTCAAGGTCATCGACATGCGGCAGCGGCTGGACGCGATCGGCCTGAAGGACTACTCCGACGCGGTTCGGCCGGCCGTCTTCTCGCCCGACGAGTCCAAGCTGTACTTCCAGGTGTCGTTCTTCAACGGCTTCTTCGAGTACGACATCGCCACCGACAAGATCACCCGGACCAAGACCCTGCCGAAGAACCCCGCGACCAGCGACGACCGCACCACGTTCGTCAACGACTCGCGCCACCACGGCCTTTCGATGAAGCCGGACGGCTCCAAGCTGTGCGTGGCGGGCACGATGGACGACTACGCGACCGTCGTGGACCGCGCCACCCTCCAGGAGGGCCCGCTCGTGCCCGTCGCCAAGCCCTACTGGGCGACCGTCAGCGGTGACGGGAAGAGCTGTGTCGTCTCCGAGAGCGGCGCCGACCAGGTCACGGCCATCGACTTCGCCACCGGGCGCAAGACGGTGTCCGTCCCGGTGGGCGACCACCCGCAGCGCGTCCGCCTCGGCCACGTGACCGCGGGCTGGACGGGTGCCACCTCCTGAGCTCAACCCGTCAGCCGCTCAAGGGCTTTGACCAACCTGCCCGCCCCGTCCTCGGTCGCCATGTGCTGTGCGGCGACCGAGGACGGGGCGGGCATCGGCTTGTCGCTTCACGACCGGGCCGAGGAATCAGGCGCGGTCAGCCGACGCGCTGTGCCGCCCACGCCGACAGCTCCGAGCGGGCCGCGCTCAGCAGGGCCGACGAGGGTGCCGTCGTCCCGTTGGTCACCAGCGCGTAGTGCAGGACACCGTTGTCGGGTGCGGTGAGCAGGAGGCGGCGGCTGCCCGTGCCGCCCGGTTCCGCGGCCGCCGCGACCGGAGTCGTCCGGGTGTAGGCCGGCGGGGCGTAGGAGGTGCCCAGGTCGGAGACGACCGTGGTGGTGGAGGTGGGGAAGGACGCCGGCAGGTGCAGTTCGGTGGGCGCCGAGGTGCCGTCGGAGCGCCACAGCAGCAGCCCGTACTGTCCGGAGCCGACCAGTCGGGAGACGTTCGGGAGTGAGCTCGGTACCGGGTTCCAGGTCAGCGTGGTGGAGCCGTCGCGGGAGCGGTCCTCGTAGGTGAAGGCGACGGTCGTACCGGCGGTGGCGCTCGGGTAGAGGCGGTCGAGGAGCCGGGCGTCCTGGCGCAGTTCGGCCGTCCCGGAGTCGTTCAGGCGGACGGCCGACAGGTCCTCGTCGTTCCAGGCGTCGCCGGTGGTGAGCACCTTGTCGGGGTTGCCGTTCATCAGCTCGCGATGACGTCCGTTGTAGATGTCCCACTGCCACTGCGAGCCGGAGAGGACCAGCCCGGACGCCGATGGGTTCGACCACCAACTGGACCCGGGGAGGCGGGAGTCGAGCGCCTGGTACATCGCCTTGAGGACCGTCGGGGCCTTGTCGGAGACGCTGCCGGCCAAGGGGTGGCCGAACTCGCTGATGATTCCGGCGGTGTCCGTGGCCGCGGCCCGGTCACGGACGGCGCCGAAGTCGGTCGAGTACTGTCCGTCCCCGGCCTTGCCCGGCATGAAGATCCCGGAGATGGCCTTCTGGTCGTAGAAGTGGGTGTTGAACACGTAGTCCGGGCCGAGCGTGCCGGAGTCGAGGAGTCCGCCCTCCTGCTTCTGGAAGCTGATGTTGGCGTTCCAGAACAGGTTCGGCTCGACGAAGGCGGGCTTGTCCTGCCAGCCGGCCGTGTCCATGCGGGCGCGGAACTTCTCGTAGAACGGCCACAGCACGTCGCGCTCCCAGGCGCGGCTGGTCTGCCCGGAGTCGTACACGCCGGCGTGCGGCTCGTTGTACGGGTCGAAGCCGACGAGGCCCGCGAACTGGGCGGCGCTGACGTGCTGTTTGACGTACGTCATCGTCTTCTGGGCGGTGGTGAGGAACGCGTCCTGGAGCCCGTACGCGTTGTGCCAGAAGTCGTACGACGCCTGCTTCACGGCCTCGTTCTGGGTGATGTTCTGGCCCCAGAACAGGCAGATCCCGCAGTTCTCGTCCGGGTAGTTCCCGGCGTCCACGGCCCACTTGGGGGCGCCGTCGCCCGTGTACCAGCTGTCGGGGTCGAAGAGGTGGCGGGAGTACAGGTCCTGGTGGAAGTCGGGGTAGACGCGGATCCCGGCGTCCAGGAAGGCGCGCATCTGGTCGGTGGCGGCGGCCAGGTAGGCCGTGCTGACCTGGCCGCGCACGGGTTCGGCGTAGGCCCAGGAGAGCAGGAAGCGGACCGAGTTGCCGCCGCCGAGGGCGCGCAGCGCGGTCGCGGACTTCCTCGCGTCGGCGACGGAGGCGAAGGGCAGGCCGTTGTTCTCGGCCAGTTTGGTCTCTCCGGAGACGTTGTAGCCGCGCAGGACGATCTCGCGGCCGAGGCCGTCGGTGAAGCGGCCGTCCTGCACGGTGAGGGGGGTGTCGTCGAACCAGAGGGAGTCGGGCAGGGCTTCGGCGGTGGCGGGTCTGACACCCGTCGCCGTCAGGAATCCGGAGAGGACCACCAGAACAACGAGCAGACGCGCGCGTATATTCGGCATGTCCATTACAGTCCGGTGATTTCCTGACAACGTCAACACCATCTGACTGATGAGTAAGTTTCTACTTTGGCGACGGCGCCGACGACCGGGCCCTCACCCGCCCACCCGACGCGTCACGTTCAGCAGGTACTCCTTGCGGTTCAGCGGGTTGTTGTCCGTGCGCGGCCTGCGCGGCAACGTGCCGTGGGTGACGGGCGCGTAGTGGTCGAAGGCGCTCTCCAGTTCTCCCTCACCCCGGGTGAGCCCCGGAAGCCGCTGCTCCAGTTCGTGTACCCGGTCCGCCGGAACGACACCTTCCAGAACACAGGTCTCGCTCCGCGTCTCGGTGGTCTGCGGGACGGCCCGCAGGGCGGCCAGCACCGGGAGCAGCGCACCCAGGGTGTCCGCCGGCGCCTCGACGCGGAAGCGGTGCATCGGCTCGTGCACCCGCGTGCCCGCCCGCCTGAGTGCCTCCACGAGGACCAGCGGGGTCAGCCCGCGGAAGTCGGCCCCGGTGCTGGACATGCTCTTGTCGAAACCCTGGTGGGAGTGGCTCTGGCGGGGCCAGTAGCCGCGGTGGGTCATCGTGACCGTGCAGTCGGTGACCTGCCAGCCGTGCAGGCCCTGTTGGAGGGTGTCGCGCACGGTGTCCTCGACGGCCTTGAAGAAGGCGTACGGCATGGAGCCGAGCTCCACCTCGAGACGGAAGCCCACCCCCGTGCCCGGCGGCGCCGGGTCGACGCGCAGACCGACGGTCGCGAGGAAGGGGTTGGCGTCCTTCTTGATGAACTCGACCGCCGCCCCGGTGCCGGCCGGCCGCTCGACGCACAGGGGCGTGGTCTCCCGGAAGGTGACGTCGAGTCCGAACTCGTCGGCGAGCGTGGCCTGGATGACCTCCTTCTGCACCTCGCCGTACAGGGACACGGAGGTCTCCCGCCGTACCTCGTCGTGCCGCAGGCCGATCAGCGGGTCCTGTTCGGCGAGTCGGGTGAGCGCGAGGTGGAGGGCTCCGCCGTCGGTGCCCGGGCCGGGGACGACGACCGTCTCGAGGGTCGGCGGGGCGAAGAAGTGGCCGTGTGCCTTGCGGGGTTCGCCGAGGAAGTCCCCGATCCTGATGTCGGCAAGGCCCCAGAGCTTGGCGATGCGGCCCACGGGGACCGTGTCCCGGCGGACGTCGGTGCCCTCGTCGAAGACGCTGATCGCGGTGATCCTGCCGTCCTCGCGGGCGTCGCCGAAGGGGATCCGGTCACGGGTGCGCAGGGTTCCGGAGAAGATCCGCGCGTACGCCACCTTCTCCCCCGCCGGGCCTCGTTCGACCTTGAAGACGGTGCCGGAGAGCGGGCCGTCGGGGTCGCCGCCCGCCGCGGGCAGCAACTCCTTGATCCCGGCGATCAGTTCGCCGACGCCCGCGCCCGTGACGGCGGAGCCGAAGTACACCGGGTGGACCAGGGCATGCCGGGTCCCGTCGGCGAGGGCGGCGCGCAGCCGGGCGTCGCCGACGGTGCCCTCGACGTAGGCGGAGAGCAGGTCGTCGTCGTGGTCGGCGAGGACGTCGAGCGCGGCCGGGCCCAGGCCGGGGATGAAGTGGGCGCCGGGGGTGCCGAGTCCGGCGGCGGTGCCCATCGGCACCGCGGACGGCGTGAGCCGTTCGGAGATCGCCCGCAGCACGCCCTCGTACCCGGCGCCCCGCCGGTCGATCTTGTTGACGAAGACGAGTGTGGGGATGCGCAGGCGCTGCAGGGTCCGCATCAGGACGCGGGTCTGCGCCTGGACGCCCTCGACCGCCGAGACGACGAGCACGGCGCCGTCGAGGACGCCGAGCACCCGTTCCACCTCGGCGATGAAGTCGGGATGGCCGGGGGTGTCGATGAGGTTGACGATCACGTCGTCGACCGCGAAGGAGACGACGGCGGACTTGATGGTGATACCGCGCCGGCGCTCCAGCGCGAGGGTGTCGGTCTGCGTGTTGCCGTCGTCGACGCGGCCGATCTCGTCGATCACACCGACCGAGTGCAGCAACCGCTCGGTCAGGCTGGTCTTACCGGCGTCGACGTGCGCGAGGATGCCGAGGTTGAGCAAGTGCACGAAGCGTCATGTCCTTCGAAGAGGGGGTCATTCCTTCCGGGGCGGACATGAACGGTGCGCGCATGGGTGCTCCTGAGTCGTGCGGTGATGCGGTGACAAGGTCATCTGAAGTGCAACAGATCCAGGGCCGCCCGGGCAACGCAATTAACGCTCGGCCGGTGGCGACCAGGAGGTTCACGACCGGCGCCCGGCTCACCCGGGTGACAGGGTGGAAGGAGCCGACGTGGCTTGCGCGGAAGGAGCGGATCGTGCGTGACATTCTCCCGGTGCTGAGCGGCTGGTACGCGGCCGGGGCGCCGTTCGGCCTGGCCACGGTGGTGGCGGTCAGCCGCAGCGCGCCGCGCGATCCCGGTGCCGCCATGGCCGTGGGTCCGGCCGACGAGGTCGTGGGAAGCGTGTCCGGCGGCTGCGTCGAGGGGGCGGTCTTCGAGCTCGCGCAGGAGGTGGTGGCGAGCGGGCAGGCCCGTCTGGAGACCTTCGGGTACAGCGACGCGGACGCCTTCGCTGTCGGGCTCACCTGCGGCGGCGAGATCACCCTGCTGCTCCGGCCCGTCACCCCGGAGTCGGATCCCTCCTTCGGGGCGGTCGCCGAGTCGGTCGCCGCCGGCCGCCCGGTCACCGTGGCCACGGTCACCGACGGGCCGGCGCCACGCGGAGCCACCCTCGCGGTGTGGCCGGACCGGGTCACCGGCACGCTCGGTACACCGGGCCTGGACGTGGCGGTCGCGGCCGACGCGCGCGGCGAACTCGCTCTCGGCACCACCGGCCTGCGGCACTACGGCCCCCACGGCGAACGCCGCGAGGACGCGGTCACCGTCTTCCTGCACTCCTTCGCGCCCCCGCCGCGCATGCTGGTCTTCGGCGCGATCGACTACGCCGCCGCGGTCGCCCGCATCGGCGACTTCCTCGGCTACCGGGTCACGGTGTGCGACGCCCGCCCGGTCTTCGCCACCCCCCACCGCTTCCCGGAGAGCGCCGAGGTGGTCGTGGACTGGCCGCACCGCTACCTCCGGGGCACCGACACCGACGACCGCACGGTGATCTGCGTCCTCACCCACGACCCGAAGTTCGACGTGCCGCTGCTGGAGGAGGCACTGCGCCGGCCGGCCGCGTACATCGGGGCGATGGGCAGCCGCCGCACCCACGACGACCGGCTGCGGCGACTGACGGAGGCCGGCCTGACGGCGGGCGAGCTGTCCCGGCTGCGCTCCCCCGTGGGCCTCGACCTCGGGGCCCGCACTCCCGAGGAGGTCGCCGTGTCCGTCGCCGCGGAGATCGTCGCGCTGCGCTGGGGCGGCAGCGGGGCCCCACTGACGGCGACGGCGGGAGCGATCCATCCGACGCGGTCCTAGTCCCGGTCGTGCGCCGGCGCCTCCTGGCGGGCGCTCCTGCCGTCAGGAACCTCGTCAGGAACCGTGGCGGCGGTGGTCCTCGACGACCGCGTCAAGGTGACGCAGCGCCGCCGTCACCCGTGCGGGGTCCGCCCGGAAGAACGGGTCGTCCGGCACCGGCAGCGACCCGGCCACCGCCCAGCCGCGCCCGCGCGCCCAGGTCGCGTCGTCGAGGTCGACCGCCTCCCGGAAGGCGTCCCGTGCCCGGGCGGGCAGGAACTTCCAGGCGGGCTGCAGGTCCACCGCCGGGTCGGCCACGGCCAGCGTCCCGAAGTCGATGACGGCGCTGAGCCTGCCGTCCACGGTCAGCAGGTTCCCCGCGTCGAGGTCGCCGTGGATCCACACCGGCGGCCGGTCCCACGCCGGGGCGGCCAGGGCCGCCTCCCACACCTCCGTCACCGCATCCGTGTCGACCAGGCCCGCCTTCTTCAGGGCTTCGATCTTGACTCGTACGAGTGAATCCTCGGCCACGGAATCTCGTGGGTCGCCCATCGGCACCCCGCGGAACGCGTTGCTCTGCTCGGGACCCGGCCCGCCCGTGGCGTCGACCGACCGGAGGGCCTTGAGGAACCCCGCGAGGTCACGAGCCGTCCGGACGGGGTCGGCCAGTGCCTCTGTCGTCGCCGTGTCCCCCTCCAGCCAGCGGTACACCGACCACGGGTACGGATAGCCCTCGCCGGGTTCGCCCTTCGCGACGGGCTCGGAGACGGGCAGCGGCAGTCGCGGGGCGAGGTGCGGCAGCCAACGGTGTTCGCGCTCCACCTGGCCCACCCAGTGGGCGTAGCGCGGCAGCCGTACGGACAGGCCGGTGCCGAGCCGGAAGGTGGCGTTGTCCATGCCGGACCGCTCCACCGGGGTGACGGGCAGGTGCGCCCACCGCGGGAACTGGGAGGCGATCAGACGGCGTACGAGGTGGGTTTCGATCAGCACGTCGCCCAGTTGAACGGGGCGACAGCCCGGACGTCCAACGAATATGCGCGGGCGGCCACTCCGGAAGGCGGGCGTCGCACCACGGACGGGCGCCCCGTTCCTACCGTTGGGGAAGCCGGTGCAGCCGTACGTCGGCGAGGCGGCCGTCGGCCACCGTCGCGGTCATGTAGGTGCAGTGCGGCTGCCTGCGGCGATCGGTCGGCGAGCCGGGGTTGAGCAGGCGCAGGCCGGTGGGCGCGGTGGTGTCCCAGGGGATGTGGCTGTGCCCGAAGACCAGCACGTCGGTGTCGGGGAAGCGCGCGGCGCAGCGTGCCTCCCGGCCCTGCGCCGCGCCCGTCTCGTGGACGACGGCGAAACGCAGGCCACCGAGTTCGGCGTACGCCACCTCCGGGAGCCGGGCGCGCAGGTCCGGCCCGTCGTTGTTGCCGTACACGGCGACGAGCCTGGCACTGCGGGCCTCCAGCAGGTCGAGCGTGGCGGTGTCGACCCAGTCCCCGGCGTGGAACACGACGTCGGCGCGCGGCAGTTCGGCCAGCAGCGGCGCGGGGAGCTCCTTGGCGCGTCGCGGCAGATGGGTGTCGGACATCAACAGGAGGCGCACCGCGCCAGGTTACCCGCGCGAGGGCGACGGCCTCCGCAGGCCCGCCGCGCCCCCGTCGACGGGACACGCCACGTGTCCTCCCCCGGTGGGCCTGAGACGGACAAGGGGCTCGGTGGCGTTAGCATCTGCCAACGCGTACCAGCGACATCACCCACGGCAAGCGAACTGAGGGGGCCCGGAGCCCGATGCCGGTGAAGGTCAGCGTCATCGTTCCCGTCTACAACCCGGGGACCTACATCGAGGACTGCATCGCTTCGTTGCTGAGGCAGTCACTGCCTCCCGACGAATACGAAGTGATCTTCGTCGACGACGGTTCCACCGACGGCACGCCCGCCCGACTCGACGAGGTCGCCGCGGCGAACCCCCGGGTCGCGGTCGTCCACCAGGAGAACTCAGGTTGGTCGGGCAAGCCCCGCAACGTGGGTATCGCCGCAGCTGAGGGCGAATACGTCATGTTCGTCGACAACGACGACTACCTCGGCGACGAGGCCCTCGAGCGGATGTACGACTACGGGGTGGCCAACGGCGCCGACGTCGTCGTCGGCAAGATGGCCGGCAAGGGCCGGCCGGTTCCGGTGGAGCTGTTCCGCCGCAACCACCCGCGCGCGAGCGTCGCGAACGCTCCCCTGATCGACAGCCTCACCCCGCACAAGATGTTCCGCCGCAAGTTCCTCCACGACATCGGGCTGCGCTTCCCCGAGGGCCGGCGGCGGCTCGAGGACCACGTCTTCGTCACCGAGGCGTATTTGCGCGCGGAGAACGTCTCCGTGCTCAGCGACTACGTCTGCTACTACCACGTCAGGCGGGACGACGCGTCCAACGCCGGCTTCCAGCGCTTCGATCCGGGCGGATACTTCAAGAACCTCCGCGAGGCCCTCGACGTCGTCGAGCAGTACACCGAGCCGGGACCGCTGCGTGATCGGCTGCTGCGGCGCTGGCTGCGCAACGAGATGGTCGAGCGCATGCGCGGCCGGCGGCTGCTCAAGCTGCCCGCGGACTACCGCAAGGAGTTGTTCGACGAGATCCACGGGGTCGTCGTCGAGCGCTTCGGACCCGGTGTCGCGGCGGGACTCCAGCCGACGCAGCAGATCGTCGCCGCGCTGATCGCCGCCGACCGTTACGACGACGTGGTGGCGTTCGCCCAGTGGGAGGCCTCCGTCGCCCTCAAGGCGGAGCCCGCGGGCGTGCGGTGGGAGGACGGGACGCTGCGCGTCGACTTCGCCGTCGAGTACACGGTCGGCGGCGAACCGATGACGTTCCCGGCCGACCCGGACGGTACCGCGCCGTCCGGTCCGCCGCGGGACGTCGCCGAGGCGGTCGCCCGGGTGGCCGCCGACAGCGTCACCCGGTTCGGGACGGCCACGGCGGACCTGCTGCTGCGCGAACGCGCCACCTCCGCACAGTACTTCCAGCCGGGCGAGGTCACCCGGGAGATCATCCCGGTGGAGGAGGGCGGGCAGGTCCGGCTGGTGCTGCGCGTCACGGCCGTCGTCGACCCCGCCGCCGCGGCCGACGGCGCTCCCCTGCACCCCGGGCTGTGGGACTTCTTCGTCCGGGTCAAACTGGGCGGCTGGACCAAGGACTGCCGCCTGGGTCCGGTCCGTCCGGCCCCCCGCCGGGACCGGACGGCAGCGTCCGGCGGTGTGGTGGCCGGCCGGGTCGTGCTGCCGTACTGGACCGATCCGCACGCCCATCTCGCCCTGGCCGTCGACAGCGCGGACAAGCGGCTGGGCCTCGGCAGTGTGGCCGCCGGGGACGTCACCGTCATCGACGGCCGGCTGCGCGCGCCCGTGCCGCTGTACGTCCCCGGCCACGCCGATGTGCTGCTGCGGCTCACCGGCCCGGCCTCCCGCGACATCCCCGGCACGCTGTCACCGTCTCCGGACGGCTGCGGCGCGCTGCTGGAGGCCGCACTGCCGGTCGCCGACCTCAAGGGCAGGACCTGGCGGATCACGCTGTGCCCGGCCCCGGTTGTCGGCCGGCCGCGTTTCCTCGCGCTGCCCCTGGCGCTGCGTGTCGGGGCGGGCGGAGTACAGGTGGTGGGCCCGCCCGGGCCTGGTGCCCTGGAGCGGCTGGCGCGCAGCGCGCGGCCCGTGCTCGGACGGATCCGGAGGAAGGCCGCCGCCCGGGTCAGGGCCTGGCGGGCGTGAGACGTGCGCTCGCCGGACTGAGGGCGCCCGGGTTCTGACCCCGGGGTTTCCCGCGGGAGCGGGGCACCTCGCCCGGCACCGTCGCTCGTGCAGGCGGAGCGGGGGGGGGGGGCCCNCGGATCCGGAGGAAGGCCGCCGCCCGGGTCAGGGCCTGGCGGGCGTGAGACGTGCGCTCGCCGGACTGAGGGCGCCCGGGTTCTGACCCCGGGGTTTCCCGCGGGAGCGGGGCACCTCGCCCGGCACCGTCGCTCGTGCAGGCGGAGCGGGTCCGGGACCACCACAGTGGTCCCGGACCCGCTCCGTTTTCTCTACGAGGTTCTGCGCGGCCCGGGGATCAGCGAGTGCCGGTGGCCTTCTCCAGGGCCGTGCGCAGCGGCTCCCAGCCGCGGGAACGGCCGACGCCGAGGTTGCGGGCCTTGGCCAGCGGACCCCAGAAGGGGGCTTCCACCAGAGCCTTCGGCGGTACCGCCCGAACCCGTTCCAGGATCGCCTCGGGCACCTTCTGCGGGTCCGGCACGTCGAACTCGGCCATGATCTCGTCGTACTTGTCGTCCAGGACCCTGTTGTCCGGGTCGGCGCCGAACACGACGAGCTGACCGGTGGGCTGGGTGTCGACGAAGACGGTGACCAGGTCGGGGCGGTAACGGCCGAGGATCTCGGCGACCTTGTAGACGTCGCCGGTCCAGGCACCGGTGTGCCGGTCGCGGGCGGCCTCGTCGATGTTGCGGGGCAGCATGTCGTCGAGAACGATCACGCTCGACCAGTCGGAGTGCTTCTCCACGTTCATGAAGTCGCGCAGTGCGAACTCGAACAGGTGCATGCCGTCGATGAACGACAGGTCGAGGGTGGTGCG
The DNA here is from genome assembly GCF_056820935.1 of Streptomyces sp. Q2. NCBI lineage: Bacteria > Bacillati > Actinomycetota > Actinomycetes > Kitasatosporales > Streptomycetaceae > Streptomyces > Streptomyces sp. Q2. The sequence goes on from NZ_JBXEJE010000008.1 coordinate 95,165, forward strand.
CCGCCAGTAGCCGATCGGGCTGCGGCCCCGGCGCAGGTTGCGCATCGGGTGACGGCCGCCCTTGAGGTGACCGAGCGGGTTGTCCCGGGCGAAGAAGTCGTCGCTGGTGGCCTTCACCAGGTGGACGTCGCACCGGATCTCGGTGACCACCTTGAACGCGGGGTCGATCGCGATGCTGGGGACGCGGGAGAGGGCAAGACTGCGTCCGTCGTTGACCCCGATCTCGAGGTAGTTGCGGTTGGCGCTGACCTTGTGCAGCTCCCGCAGGAACTCATGGCGTTTCACGCAGGGGACTCCTTGCGGATCCGTGGACTTGATTCAGGGTGGGGCGGGGTGCGGGCCGGGGAATGGCCTCGCCGCCGACGGGGCGCACCCGGTCGGGGCCGGCGCCGAGGAGGCGGAACGCCTCACGGGCCGGGTCGTACCAGGTGGCCTCGCCGGAGCTGGGGGCGGGCGGGGATCCGCTCGCGGCGCGGGGGGATGCGAAGGCGGTGGTCGTACGGGTGGGGTTGCGGCCGGGGGCACCGGCCGCCTCGGTGACCGGCTGCCTCATGAGAGGCCCTGCGCGTGTCGCTTCAAGGGCTCCCACCAGGCCTGGTGGTCGCGGTGCCGGGCGAGGGTCTGCGCGAGGCCGGAGGCGAGGTCGCGGCGGGGGCGGTAGCCGAGTGGGGTGCGGGCCTTGGGCCAGTCGACCGGGCGGCGCGGGTCGTGGCCCCTGCGGTCGGTGACGTGGCCGACGTGGTGTCAGTCGGCGCGGCAGGCCCCCGGCCGCAAGCCGGTCGGCACTCTGCCGCTCGGTTCGGTGCCGCCGCCGAGGATGTGTACCTCGCCCGCGCGGCCCTTGGCGCGCACGAGGCCGACGGCCCGGCAGTGGTCCTCGACGCGAGTGATCGAGGTGCGACTGCCCGAACTCCGACCCGGGATGGTCGAGTTCGAGGTGGTAGAGGGTGCCGGCGTGGGTGAGCCCGCCGAGCACGGTGGTCCGGGGCGCGCCGGACGCTTCGTCTGCAAACAGCATGCGGGCATGGGTCGAACCGATGAACCCGGCGACGCCGGTGACGAGGAGGTTCATGCGTGGATCTGCACCTTGCTGTGGTCTCCGAGGACGAGGCGGCGGGCGCTGGGCGCGCCGGGTGCCGGGGTCACCTCGACGTGGCGGCCGACGAGTGAGGACTCGACCCTGGCCACCGAGCGCATCGAGGGGTCCCGCGGCACTATGGAGAACTCGTAGGAGACGGTCACGTGCCCGCGCTCGTCGAGGGCGAACTCCGGGCCGTCGCCGATCACTTCCCGGATCTCGGCGGCGGTGCCGCCGACGGTCACTGCGACGTCGGTGACGCCGACCTCGGCGATCGATTCCAGGCCGGGAGACAACACAGCTTTGTTGGCAACGGGCACCAGCTGTTTGGCCGACGTGTGCGTGTTCGGCCTCAACCGTGTACCGGCGTCGCCGGACAACACGAGAGCCTTCATCTGCGTCACCATAGCCCGGCGGAACGGACCGTGGCGAGCGCATGGCCCCGCGTTACGGCCTGCGCACGGCGGTCAGTCCTCGCCCCTGAAGATGTTCCCCTCGCCGTACGGCTGCACGGTGCGCTGCGTGGTCTCGTCCGCCACGGCGGGCAGGCAGGTCCGCAGGGCGCGTCCGGCGCGCAGGCGGCGGGCCCTCGACCAGCCCGTCTCGGGCCTGCGGGCAACGGGTTTCTCACTGGTCTGCGCGGTCACAGCGCTTCATCTTCCTTCTACGTCCGGTCCTGCTCTCGGCCCGCTCCCGGGCCCGGCGCTCCGTCTTCCAAGCTGTGCCTCCGAGTCCCCTGACACGGCGCGGCGAAACCGGCACCCCCTTCCCGGGCGCCGGTTTCGCACTTTCGTACGGACTGTCATCCTCAGGTGTTGGGCCGGGCCGCGCTGATGTCGCCCAGGGCCGATCCGGGGTCGCGTTCCATCGCCAGGTCGGCGAGGGCGACGATGCCGACGGGGCGGCCGCCCTCGACCACCGGGAGCCGGCGCACGGCGTGCTCGCGCATGAGCTCGACGGCGCGGTCCACGTCGTCCTCGGGGGTCAGGGTGACCAGGTCACCGCTGCAGGCGTCGACGACGGTGGTCTGCTCGGGGTCGCCGCCCTCGGCGAGCGAGCGCACCACGAGGTCGCGGTCGGTGACCAGGCCGCGCAGCTCGTCCCCGTCCGTGACGATGACGGCTCCGAGGTCCTGGTCGCGCATGATCCGGGCCACCGCCGTCACGGACGTCTGCGGTTCCACGGTGACCGGCGCGCTGGTCATGATGTCGCTGACGTGCTGGGTCATCGCATGCCTCTCTGCTCGGGGTTGTGCGCCCCGGGTACCCCGGTGGGTGGGACGTCGTACCCCTCCAGGGAGATCTCGCTCCAGACCTGCTTGCCGCCGCTGACCGGCACGGTCCCCCAGGTGGCCGACATGGCCTCGACGAGGAGGATGCCGCGGCCGCCGGTGGCCTCCCAGCCGATGCTGGTGGGCTTGACGGGGCTGCGCGGGGAGGAGTCGGAGACGGAGACGCGCAGCCGGTGGTTGACGAGGGTGAGGTCGAGGCGGACCCGGCCGTCGGTGTGGACCAGGGCGTTGGTGACGAGTTCGGAGACGACGAGCAGGACGGCGTCCATGGCGTCCGCCGGGATGCCCCAGGCGCGCAGGGTGCGGCGGGTGTAGCGGCGGGCCTGCCCGACGGCCTGGGGGACACGCCACACCGTCCAGGTCTCGCGCCGCGGGCGGGAGGCCATGCCGTCGTAGCGCAGCAGGAGCAGGGCGACGTCGTCACTGCGGCGGGCGTTGCCGAGCAGGGCGTCGGCGACGAGGCCGAGGTGGGCGGGGTCGGAGACGGCCAGCCCGTGGGCGAAGCGGTCCATGCCCTCGTCGATGTCGGCGTCGTGGGTCTCGACCAGACCGTCCGTGGTCAGGGCCAGGATCGTGCCGGGCTGCAGCCTGATCGGGCTCATCGGGAAGTCGGCCTGCCGCACCACCCCGAGCGGTGGGCCGCCGTCCGCCTCGGGGATCTCGGTGCTGCCGTCCGGGTGACGCAGCACCGGCGGGAGGTGTCCGGCGCGCACGTACCAGGCGGAGCCCTCCTCCAGGTCGACGTCGACGTAGGCGCAGGTGGCGAAGAGGTCGGTCTCCAGGTCCATCAGGAGGCGGTTGGCGTGCGAGACGACCACGTCCGGGGGGTGGCCCTCGACGGCGTAGGCGCGCAGGGCGGTGCGCATCTGGCCCATGAGGGTGGCGGCGGCCGCGCTGTGGCCCTGGACGTCGCCGATGACGAGGGCGACGTGGTTGTCGGGCAGGGGGATCACGTCGTACCAGTCGCCGCCGAGTTCGAGGCCCGCCGTGCTCGGCAGGTAGCGGGCGACGGCCACCGCGCCGGGCAGTTTGGGCAGGCGGCGCGGCAGCAGCTGGCGCTGGAGCATGCCGACGAGTTCGTGCTCGGCGTCGAAGGCGTGGGCGCGCATCAGGGCCTGCCCGGCGAGGCCCGCGGAGGCGGTGAGCAGGGCGCGTTCGTCGGTGCCGAAGTCGTGTGGGCTGTCCCAGCCGATGAGACAGGCGCCCGCCATCCGGCCCGCTCCGGGCAGCGGCAGTACGGCGAGGCCGCCAGGGCCGACCTCGGCGAGGGCGGGCTCCAGGGCGGTGCCGGCGGGCCAGATCTGCGCGCGGCCCTCGCGCAGGGCGGCGGCGAGGGTGGGCATGGCGCGCACGGGCGCGTCGGGCCATTCGGAACGCCATTCCAGGCGCCACAGCTCGGGCCAGGCCTCGGGTTCGGGCGGGTCGAGGACGGTGACGACGAGCCGGTCGCCCTCCAGTTCGGCCAGGGCGATCCGGTCGGCCCGCAGCGGGCCGCGCAGCGCGGCGACGACGGCGTGACTGACGTCGCGGACCGTGCCCGCCATGGCGAGGGCGGCGGCCAGGCGCTGGACGCGGCCCACGTCGGTGACGGCGGAGCGCAGTTTGGAGGCGTCGCCGACGGTGCCCACGAGCCGGACCGGGCGGCCGTCGCCGCCGGGCAGGAGGCGGCCGCGCAGCCTGAGCCACTTGGGCGGTCCGGTGGGCTGCAGGACGCGGAACTCCAGCTCCCGGTCGCCGATGGACATGTGGTCGGCCTCCACCACGGACATCAGCGAGGGGAGGTCCTCCGGCACGGTGAGGCCGAGCAGCGTCTCGACCTTGCCGTCGAACGCGTCGGGGCCGATCCCGAACAGTTCCAGGATCTCGTCGCCGACCTCGACGCGGCCGGTGTCCATGGCGAGGCTGAAGGCGCCGGCGGCCAGTTCACCGCCCTCGGTCCGCTCGGCCGGGGCCGGGCGGACGACGGCGCCGGCGATCAGGTCGAGGCACATGCGGCCGTCGGTGTCGAAACCGGCCGCGTCCTCGCTGACGGCGAGCAGGCAGGTTCCGCCGTCGTCACCGTGCGCGGGCAGGGCCGCCAGATGGAACTCCCGGGAGAGCGCGCGCCGGGACTCGGGGCAGGCGGCGAGTTCCGCGGGGCCGAGCACCACCGGCCTGCCGTCGCGGACTGCGGTGGCCACCGGGGAGCCCCCGGAGCGGGCGTAGGTGTCGCGCAGCCCGTACAGCGTCCTTGGCACACCGGCGGACTCGATCAGGCACAGCAGATCGCCGTCCTCGCCGGGGATGTACACGGCGGCGAAGGTCGCGCCCGCGAAAACGAGCGTCAGTTCGAGGAGGTGATGCAGCCGTTGCGGTGAGCCCGGTTCGTCCGTGAGAGAGGCCAGGGCAGCTTCGGCACGCAGCGTTCTCGTTCCGCGTCCCGCCGCGCCCTGACTGACCACGTCCGCCATTACAACGCTTATGAGGCACCTGCGCAGCCCCTGTGACCGTTCCGTGGAGCCACCGGGCGGTCCGCGCTCGAAAGTCCCCGAACAGGTCTTTACGCATGCGTTCCGCACGGCGATCTCGTGACAGGCGTGACTGTCCGTGGCCACGGACCTGCTGGAAGGCTCAGTTCCGGCTCCACGGAGGGGGACGCATGGACAAGCGCTACGAGGTGTACGCACTCGCCGACAGACACTTCTACGAGACGCCGGACCGGTTGTCCGCGGAGGGCCAGGAGTCGGCGCCGCTGTACGAGACGGCGCGGCGCGCGGTGCCCGAGGGCTGGGACGCGGCACGGATCGGCGACTGGCTGACGCTGACACCGCTCGGCCCGGACGGTTCCCCGGTGGCGGGTCCGGCGCAGGGTTGGAAGATCCACGCCTCGGCCGTCCGGGCGAACGCGGAGAAGATCGCCGCGATCGTGTGGGACTACTGCGTGCCCCGCCGCATCCCGTTCAAGTTCGTGCCGGGCCCGCATCTGCTGCACCTGCGCAACACCAAGTACGCGGGCCGCGACACCAGCGGCAAGTTCGTCACCGTCTACCCGGCCGACGAGGAGCAGCTGCACGAGGTGCTGCGCGACCTGGGCCGGCTTTTGGAGGGCTTCGAGGGGCCGTACATCCTCACCGACCTGCGCTGGTACGACGGTCCGCTGTACGTCCGCTACGGCGCCTTCGCGCGCACCTTCGTCGTCGACGACCGCGGTTCGCTCGTGCCGGCGGTGCGCGACGGCGAGGGCCGGCTGGTGCCGGACCGGCGGGCACCGTCCTTCCAGGTGCCGGACTGGGTCACGCTCCCGGCCTTCCTGGAGCCGCATCTGGCGGCGCGGAACACCACCACGGTGGGCGAACTGCCGTACCGGATCGAGAAGGCGCTGCACTTCTCCAACGGCGGCGGGGTGTACGCGGGCACCGACACCCGGGACGGCAGCAAGGTCGTCCTCAAGGAGGGGCGGCCGCACGCGGGGCTGGCCTCCGACGGAGCCGACGCGATCGCCCGCCTGGAGCGGGAGAAGTACGCCCTGGAGCAGGTGTCGGGGACCGGTGTGGTGCCGGAGGTGCGGGACTGGTTCACGCTCGGCGACCACCGTTTCCTGGTCATGGACTTCCTGGAGGGGCGGCCGCTCAACTCGTTCTTCGCCGAGCGGCACCCGCTGCTGACGCCGGACCCGGATCCGGAGGCGGTGGCCGCCTACTCGGCGTGGGCGGTGCGCATCCACGGTGCGGTGGAGCGGGCGGTGGAGGCGGTCCACGCGCGCGGGATCGTCTTCAACGACCTGCACGTCTTCAACATCATGGTCGGCCCGGACGAGGAGTCGGTGTCCCTGCTCGACTTCGAGGCCGCCGCCCCCGTCTCCGAACAGGGCCGGCAGGTGGTCGCGCACCCGGGTTTCTTCGCCCCGCCGGACCGTACGGGCATCGACGTGGACCGCTATGCGCTGGCCTGCCTGCGCCTGGCCCTCTTCCTGCCCGTCACCACGCTGTTCGTCGTGGACCGCGGCAAGGCGGCCCACCTGGCCGAGGTCGTCGCCCGCCAGTTCCCGGACGTACCGAAGGAGTTCCTGGAGGAGGCGGTCGCGGAGATCACCCGGGACGTGGCCGCGCGTCCCTCGTCACCACCGGTCTCCTTCGTGGACCCCGGCGACTGGCCCTACAGCCGCGACTCCATGGTCAAGGCGCTCCTCGCCTCGGCCACCCCCGAGCGCGACGACCGGCTCTTCCCCGGCGACATCACGCAGTTCTCCGACGGCGGCGGCCTCGGCCTCGCGCACGGTGCGGCCGGCGTGCTCTACGCGCTGGACGCGGTCGGCGGCGAGCGGTACGACGAGGGCGAGCGCTGGCTCCTCGACCACACCGCGCCACCGCCGGTCGGCACCTCGCTCGGCCTCTACGACGGTCTCGCGGGCGTCGCCCACGTCCTGGACCGGCTCGGCCACCGGCGGCGCGCCCTCGATCTGGTCGACCGGATCCTGAAGGAGCGCTGGCAGAACCTCTCCTCCGACCTGCACGGCGGGCTGGCCGGACTCGGCCTGGCCCTGCGCGACCTGGCCGACACGACCGGCGAGAAGGAGCTCGCCGAGCGGGCCGCCGAGGCCGCTCGGATTCTCCTGCGGCGACTTGCCGAGCCGCCTCCCGCGACGCCTCGGCGCAGGGCCGGGCTCCTGCGGGGCTGGACCGGGCCCGCGCTGTTCCTGCTGCGGCAGTACGAGCACACCGGCGATCCGGAGCTGCTGGCGGCGGCCGGCGCGGCACTGCGCCGGGACCTGGAGTGCTGTGTGACCCGTGAGGGCGGCTCGCTGGAGGTCGACGAGGGCTGGCGGACCCTGCCGTACCTCGGCGAGGGCAGCGCGGGACTCGGGATGGTCCTCGACGACTACCTCGCCCACGCCGCCGCCGGCGACACCGGCGAGTGGGAGCGGGCCCGCGCCGGCGTGCTGACCGCCGCCACCTCCCGCTTCTACGCGCAGCCCGGCCTCTTCCAGGGCCGCGCCGGGATGATCCTGCACCTCGCCCGCACCAGCACGCCCGGTGCCGGCGACGAACGGCTCGGCGAGCAGATCGCCGGGCTCGGCTGGTTCGCGATGTCCTACCAGGGCCAACTGGCCTTCCCCGGCCATCAGATGATGCGGCTGTCGATGGACCTTGGCACCGGAACGGCAGGGTGCCTGCTCGCGCTCGGCGCGGCCCTCGACGCCCGGCCGACCGCACACCTGCCGTTCCTGCCGCCGCTCGGGCGGCCCACAGAACGCGGCTCCGCAACCTGACGGAGTCGTGACCCAACCCCGTCCCCACGGTGGACGACCTAGAGGAAGGACACGAGATGGCACTTCTCGACCTGCAGACGATGGAGTCCGACGAGCACACCGGCGGCGGCGGCAACAGCACGCTGAGCCTGCTGTCGTGCGTCAGCGCGGCCAGCATCACGCTCTGTCTCTGACGAGCACCGTGCCACCGCGGCCCCGGGCGATGCGCTCCCTCGCGGGAGGGCCGCCCGGGGCCCTGTGCGCCAGCCCCGGATGTGAGGCCGCATGACCACCTGTGCCGAAAAGGGCCTGACGGCGCCGGCCGCCCGGCACAGCATCACCCACTGCGTGGCCCTGTGCCTGGTGAGCACGGCCGCGACCGGCGCCGGTCTGCTGCTGCCGGCCGCGCTGGGCCGGGCCCTGGACCTGCTGGCGGCCGGCACCCCGGCGACCCGCTGGGTGCTGTACTGCGCCGGGCTGGTCCTGCTGCTCGCCCTGCTCGACGCGGGCCAGACCGTGCTGAGCGGCACGGTCGACGCCCGCACCACGGCCTGGCTGCGCCGGCGCCTGACCGGGCACGTGCTGGACGTGGGGCCACGGGCCGCCGCCCGCTTCGGGCCGGGAGACCTCGTGGCGCGCCTCGTCGGCAACGCCGCCCAGGCCGGTACGGCACCGGGCGCCCGCGCCGCGCTGGTCGCCGCGCTCGCCGGGCCGGTCGGCGCCGTCGTCGCGCTGGCTCTGATCGACCCGTGGCTCGCGGTGGTGTTCCTCGCCGGAGCGCCGGTGCTGGCCTTGCTCCTGCGGACCCTGTCCCGGGACACCTCGCAGTGCGTGACGCGGTACCAGGAGGTGCAGGGGCGGATCGCGTCCGCGCTGGCGGAGGCCGTCGGCGGCCACCGCACCATCGCGGCGGCCGGTACGGCGGACCGGGAGACCGCGCGGATCCTGCGGCCGCTGCCCGAACTCGCCCGGGCCGGCCACCGCATGTGGCAGGTGCAGGGCCGTGCGGCCGGCCAGGCCGTCGCCGTCGCACCGCTGCTCCAGCTCGCGGTCGTGGCCGTGGCCGGGGTCCTGCTCACCCGGCACCGGTTGTCGGTGGGCGACATGCTCGCCGCCTGGCGGTACGCGGTCCTCGCGGCGGGTGTCGGCGTGCTGGTCGGACAGCTCGCGGGCCTCGCCCGGGCCCGGGCGGCCGCCGGACGCCTCGGCGAGGTCCTCACCGAGCCCGTCCCCGCCTACGGCCCGCGCCGGCTGCCTCCCGGCCCAGGCCGGCTGGACCTGCGCGGGGTGACCGCCCGGCGCGGCGGGCGGGCCGTGCTCGACGGCATCGACCTCGTCGTACCCGGCGGGACGACGCTCGCGGTGGTCGGCCGGTCCGGAGCGGGCAAGTCGCTGCTCGCCGCGGTCGCCGGGCGGCTCGCCGACCCGGACGCCGGGGAGGTGCTCCTCGACGGAGTGCCGTTGCGCGAACTGACCCACGACGAGCTGCGCCGCGCCGTCGCCCACGCCTTCGAACGCCCCGCCCTGCTGACCGGCACGGTCGAGGACGCGATCGGCCTCGGCCTGCCGTCCCCCTCCCCCGCCCGCATCAGGGCTGCCGCCCGGACGGCCCGCGCGGACGACTTCGTCCGCCGGCTGCCCCACGGCTACGACACCCCGTGCGCCGACGCCCCCCGCTCCGGCGGCGAGTCCCAACGCCTGGGCCTGGCACGGGCATTCGCCCACGGCGGCCGGCTGCTGATCCTCGACGACGCCCTCTCCAGCCTCGACACGGTGACGGAGGCACACATCACCGACGCACTGGTGAGCGGCGCTTCGGGCAGCACCCGGCTACTGATCGCCCACCGAGCGGCCACAGCGGCCCGCGCGGACGCGGTGGCGTGGCTGGACGGGGGCCGGGTCCGGGCGGTGGGATCCCACGAGGAGCTGTGGCGCGACGCGCGATACCGGGCGGCGCTCGGGGAGCCCGGTACGTCTGGTGGGGCCGGTGGGCCCACCGGGCCGCGCGAGACCGGGGAAGGATCCGCGGGATCCGGCAAGTCCCGTAAGCCCAATGGCCCCAGAGGACTCGGTGGACCGAGTAAGCCCGGTGGCGGATCCGGTGGATCCGACCCGCCTGGTAATCCCGACGGCCCCGAAGGACCCGGTGAGCCCGGAGGTGGGTCCGGTGCACCCGGTGGTCCCCAAGGACCGGGTCGGCCCAGTAGCCCGAGAGGACCCGGTGCGCCCGGTGCACCCGGTGAGCCCGGAGGTGGATCCCGTGGATCCGGCAAGTCCGGTGGCCCCGGCGGATTCGGCGGATTCGCTGAGCCCGGTGGTGGACCCGGTGGACCCGTTGGACCCGAAGTGTCCACCGGGGAGGAGGGCGGTCGTGACCGAGGGGGTCGGTGACGTGGAGGGGGGGATCGGTCGGCTCGGGGTCCGTTTTCTGCGGGAGCGGTGGCGGGTGCTGGTGCGGCTCGGCGGCTGGTCGGTGTTGGAGACCGGGCAGACCTTCCTCACCGGGTACGCGCCCGCCCGCGCCCTGGACGAGGGGTTTCTGGCCGGGCGCCCCGAAGCCGGGCTCGGGTGGCTCGGGGTGGCCGGGCTGGGGGTGGTCGTCGGCGCGTACGGCACCGCCCGCGTGTACGCCGCCGTGGCGGCGCTGGTGGAACCGCTCAGGGACCGGCTCGTCGCCAGGGTCGTCGCACGCGGGGTGCGGGAGGCGGACGGCGGGGCGCTGTCCGGGCTCACCCAGCAGGTGGAGATCGCCCGGGACACGTTCGCCGGACTGGTGATGGTGTCGCGCTCGTTCCTGTTCACCGCCGTCGGCGCCCTGGTCGGCCTGTTCTCGCTGGACCCGCTGCTCCTGCTCGTCGTGGGTCCCCCGCTGCTCGCCGGCGTGGCACTGTTCGCGGCGACGCTGCGCCCGCTGGCCCGCCGGCAGGAGGAGTTCCTCGTCGCCGACGAGGCCCTGGCCGACGACCTGGGCGCCGTCTGCCCGGGACTGCGGGACATCACCGCCGCCGGCGCGGAGGAACGGGTCGCCGCCGACACCGGGCGCCGGATCGACGCGGAGTTCCAGACCGCCCGCACCCTCGCCCGCTGGAGCGTCGTGCGGGGGGCCTCCCTCGCCGTCGGCGGCCAGCTCCCGATCGTGCTGCTGCTCGCCGCCGCGCCCTGGCTCCTCGCCCACGGCGTCACCACGGGCGCCCTGGTCGGAGCCCTCGCCTACGTCACCCAGTCCCTGCTCCCCGCCCTGCGCAACCTGGTCCACGGCCTGGGCACGAGCGGCTCACGACTGGTCGTGGTGCTGCGCCGCCTGGTCCGCGAGCCGGCCGGCTCCCCGGCCGTCGCGCCGCTCACGCGGCCCGGCCCGGAACCGACCGCCGACGCTCCCGCTCTCTCCCTCACCGCCGTCACCTTCGCCTACGGCCCCACCGCCGCCCCCGTCATCGACCACCTCGACCTCACCGTCCCGGCCGGCACCCACCTCGCCGTCGTGGGTCCCAGCGGCATCGGCAAGTCCACGCTCACCGCGCTGGTCGCGGGGATGCTCCAGCCGGGGAGCGGCACGATCAGGGTGGGCGGGACGCCCGTGACAAGCGCCGCCGCCCGGCGCGTGGTCATCCCGCAGGAGGCGTACGTCTTCACCGGCACGCTCGCCGAGAACCTCGGGCATCTTCGGCCCGACCCGGTGCCCGAGCCGGAGTTGCTCGCCGCGGCGGAGGCGGTCGGGCTCACCCCGCTGCTCGAAGCGCTGGGCGGGCCCGCCACCCGGGTGGATCCGGCGGCGCTCTCCGCGGGCGAGCGGCAGCTGATCGCGCTGACGCGGGCGTATCTGTCCCATGCCCCGCTCGCCCTGCTCGACGAGGCGACCTGTCACCTGGACCCGGCGGCGGAGGAACGCGCCGAGCGGGCTTTCGCGGCCCGGCCGGGTGGCACGCTGGTCGTCGTCGCCCACCGGATCAGCTCGGCGCGGCGGGCCGACCGGGTGCTGGTCATGGACGGCAGGCGAACGGCGTACGGCACGCACGAGGAGCTGGTGCGGGGCTTCGCGCCCTACCGCGAACTCGTCGGCGGCTGGACGCCCGTACCCTCCGGGCGGTCAGAGCCAGCCCTCGCCCTGCGAGATGCGGATCGCGTCGACGCGGTTGCGGGCCCCGGTCTTGCGGGTGATGGCCGCCATGTAGTTGCGCACGGTCCCGTGGGACAGGTGCAGGCTCCCGGCGATCTCGGCGACGGAGGCCCCCTCGGCGGCCAGGGATAACACGCTGAGCTCTCTGCGGGTCAGCGGCATCTGCGCGGCCTTGAGGAAACCGAAGCCGAGTGAGTCGTCGACGAAACGTTCCCCCTCGGCGACGCGGCGGATTGCGCGCACCAGGTTCTGCGGCGGGCCCTCCTTGGCGACGTAGCCGAGCGCCCCCGCCTCGACGGCACGTTTCAGCAGGCCGGGCCTGTTCGCGCCGGCTAACACCAGCAGCCGGGGCCGCGCCGGGTCCGGGCCGCGCGCGCACAGTTCGCCGAGCGGCGGGATGCCGTAGGCGTCCGCGCACTCCAGGTCGGCCGCGCAGACGTCCGGCCGTACGGATCCCACGCGTCCGGGCGCCCCGCGCCAGGAGGTGTCGTCCACCATCAGGTCGGGTTCCCGGCGGAGCCACTCCGCCAGGACCGATCGGACCAGACACTCGTCGTGGACCAGAAGCACCCGGATCACTGCCACCCCTTGTCAGCTCGCCGTACGCCGATTCCGTCTGTTGACGCGTGCCCCATTGTTCGCGCCCGTGACCGTTCGCGGGCGCGGAGAACCGGCCATCGGGATGCGCGGGGGCGCACGCGCGGCGCCTTTACGCCGCCGCGCGCTTCGACTGTGGGGGCATGACCCGGGGCGCACGGGGTACCCGGTCGACTTCACCGTGACGCGGGCATTCGTGTGCCCGCACGCGAGCCGGCGTCGGCGCCGTCCGGGCGCTCGCCGTGCGCGGTGGGCCGTCACGAGAGAGATTTGACCCCAGGGACCCGTCCCGCGGCCGGGCGAGGAGGTGGTCGGCGTGTCCGACGGGCAGACGTCCGCGAAGACGCCGGTGACCGCCAGGACCCGCGTCGGCCGCCCCCTGCTGTCGCTGGCTCTGGCGTCGATGATGGACGAGGTGCACGCGCACGCCGGTGCCGTCTACCTGCTGGCGGACGACGCGTCGGTGCTGGAGATGGCGGTGATGGCGGGGCTGCCCCGGGCGTTCGCGGCGCCCTGGGAGCGGGTGGGTCTGAGCGCGCCCATCCCGGTGGCCGAGGCGGTGCGCGAACGACGGCTGGTCTGGGTGGGCGGCGAGGAGGAGATGGCGCGCCGCTATCCACGGATCGCGGTCGTGCTGCCCTATCCCTTCGCGATGGCGGCGGTGCCCGTCGCCACCGAGTCCGCCGAGTACGGTGCGGTCTTCCTGACCTGGCCCGGATCGCATCCGCCGGAGCTGTCCGACCGGGAGCGCGACCATCTCACCGCGGCCTGCGACCGGCTGGCGCTGCGGCTGGAGCGGGCGGTCGAGGAGAGCGTCCCGCTGCACACCGAACCCGATCTGCTCGCCGCGCCGACGGTGGGCGGCGTGGCCGGCACGCTCGGCACGGTGGAGGCGGCGCGGATGGTGGCCCGGCTGCCGTACGGGCTGTGCTCACTGGATCTGCACGGGCGGATCGGCTTCGCCAACGCGGCCGCAGCCGAGCTGATGGGGGTGGCCGTGAGCGAGTTGCTCGGCTCCCAGCTGTGGGCGGCGGTTCCCTGGCTCAACGACCCGGCGTACGAGGACCGCTACCGGGCCGCGCTGCTCAGCCAGCACACCACGTCGTTCGTGGCGATGCGCCCGCCCGGCGACTGGCTCTCCTTCCGCCTGTATCCGAGCACGACCGGGCTGAGCGTGCGGATCAGCCGGGCGCGGGCGGTGTCGGAGATGCGACGGGCCGGACCGCAGCCCGGTGACGCCCCTTCCCGGCTCGTGACCATCTCCCAGGTGCTGAGTCTGGCCGGGGCGCTCACCGAGGCGGTGAGCGTGCAGGACGTGGTGCAGCTGGTCGCGGACGAGATCGCCCCGGCCGTGGGCGGCCAGGCCCTGGTCGTCCTCGGTTCCCGGGCCGGCCGGCTGCACGTCCTGGGCCACCGCGGCTACCCGGACCCGCACCTCGTGGAGCGCTTCGACGGGCTGCCGCTGACCGAACAGACCCCGGGCACGCACGTCCTGACCAGCGGGGTGCCCGCGTTCTTCGACTCCCGGGAGCAGTTGGAGCGGCTGTATCCGGCGCAGCACCCGACACCCGACGGCTTCGCGTCCTGGGCGTATCTGCCGCTGATCGCCTCCGGCCGCCCGGTGGGCACCTGCGTGCTCGCCTACGCCGAACCGCACCCCTTCCCCGCGGACGAGCGGGCGGTGCTGACGAGCCTGGGCAGCCTGATCGCCCAGGCCCTGGAGCGGGCGGTGCTCTACGACGCCAAGCACCAGCTGGCGCACGGCCTGCAGGAAGCCCTGCTGCCGCACTCGCTGCCGGTGCTGTCGGGTATCGAGGCGGCCGCGCGCTATCTGCCGGCCACCCAGGGCATGGAGATCGGCGGCGACTTCTACGACCTGGTGCCGATGCGGGGGCCGGCGGCGGCGGTCATCGGGGACGTGCAGGGGCACAACGTGACCGCGGCCGGGCTGATGGGGCAGATCCGTACCGCCGTCCGCGCGTACACGACCGTCGGGCAGCCGCCCGGGGAGGTCATGCGCAGCACCAACCGGCTGCTGATCGACCTCGGTTCGGACCTCTTCGCGAGCTGTCTGTATCTGCGGCTCGATCCGGACCGGGGGCGGGCCGTGATGGCGCGGGCGGGGCATCCGCCACCCCTGCTGCGCCGGCCCGACGGGCGGGTGCGGGTGCTGGACCTGGCCGGCGGTCCGCTGCTGGGCATCGCCGACTCGGCCACGTATCCGACGACGGAGGTGGACCTCGCTCCCGGCTCCGTGCTCGTCCTCTACACCGACGGGTTGATCGAGTCGCCCGGCGTCGACATCGAGGACGCGCTCGCCGCGCTCGGTCGGCAGCTGGCCGAGGCCGGGGACCTGCCCCTGGACGAGCTGGCCGACGAACTCGTCCGGCACAGCCTGGTCACGCGGGAGCGGATCGACGACGTGGCGCTGCTGCTGCTGAGGGCGCGGGCCGGGGGCTGACGACGCGGTCGCATCGGCCTGAGCGATCCGGTGACCGGTCTCTCGAGCCGAGCGCGCGGCTCCTCCACGGTGCCGTCGTCGAGGAGGAGCTCGTCGGCCTCACCGGTGACAACACGCGCGTCAGAAGCGCCGGTTCGGCCGCCGTCTCGGCGCGGTCGCGGCCCAGCCGGGCCAGGGACTTGGCCGGCCCCTGCCCGGCCGGCGCCTCCCCGCGCGGCTCACTCATCCGCTGCCGGGGGCGGCCAGGACATGGAGGATCGCGATGCGCAGGTCGTCCGCGTCCATCTCGTCGTAGGGCGCGGGGCCGCAGGGACACAACGGACCGGCCCGGCCCTCCCGCCGGGGGGCCGGACCGGTCCGTGTCGTTCCGCGTCGAGAGCGGCTCAGTGGGGGCGAACCGCTCTCGACGCGGAGATCAGTGGGTCTCGGTCAGGCCGGAGCCGTCCTCGGCGCCCGTCCCGGTCTCCTCACCGGCACCGGCTTCCTCACCGCCGACCTCTTCACCCGCGCCGGCCTCCTCGCCGGCGCCGGCCTCTTCACCCGCGCCGGCTTCCTCACCGGCTCCGGCTTCCTCGCCGCCGACTTCACCGGCCCCGGCCTCCTCGCCAGCCCCGGCCTCTTCACCGGCTCCGGCCTCTTCGCCCGCGCCGGCTTCCCCGCCGCCCGCGGCGTCGCCCGCGCCGAGGGTCGCGCCGACCGCCGCCAGTGCGGTGGTGACCGGCTGGAAGAAGGTCTCGCCGCCGACCGTGCAGTCACCGCTGCCGCCCGAGGTCAGGCCGATCGCGAGGCCGTCCTGGGTGAACAGCGAGCCGCCGCTGTCGCCGGGTTCGGCGCACACGTTCGTCTGGATCAGCCCGGTGACGGTGCCCTCCGGGTAGTTCACGGTGGCGTCGAGTCCGAGGACCTGGCCGTCGTTCAGCCCGGTGGTGCTGCCCATCCGGGCCACCTCGAGGCCGACCGTGGCCTCCGCGGCCTGGGAGATCGCGACGGTCTGACCGCCGCCGACGTTGACGTCGCTGGGCGCCTCGGTCGCGGGGTCGTCGTACTTGACGAGCGCGAAGTCGCCGTCGCCCGGGAAGGTCGCCTGGTCGACGGTGGCGATCGGCTCGCCGTCCTGCGTGTCGGACCACGCGGCCTCCGCGACCCCGCAGTGACCGGCGGTCAGGAAGGCGGGGCTGCCGTCGCCCGCGGTGACGTTGAAGCCGGCCGAGCAGCGTGCGCCGCCTCCGAAGATGGCGTCGCCGCCGGAGAGGAACGTCTTGAAGGTGCCGGCCGACTTCTTGATGGTGGCCATGCCGGAGCCGAGGCTGTCGACGGTCGACTCCAGGGTGTCCCACTTGGCGCCGGTGACCGTGCTGTCGGCGGTGACCAGGATCTTGTTGGTCCTGGGGTCCACGGCCCACGCGGTGCCCGGGATGGTCGCCTCGGTCTTGAGGGTCTGGGCGCCGGCCTCGAGTTCGCGGATGCTGTTCTCGACCTCGCGGACCTTCGCGCCCGCCTTCTCCGCCTGGACGATCACGTTGTTGTTGTCGCCCGGGATGACGTTGACGACCAGTTGCTGACTGTCGGAGTCGTAGTAGGAACCGGCGAACGCGTCACCGAGCAGCCCGGCCAGTTGCGAGGCGAGATCCGAGGCATCCCCCGCCTTGAGGGTTCTGGGCGCGGCGGCGGTGTCGTTCGACGAGCCGTCCTGGGAGGCGTTGGCGTTGGGCAAGAGGATCGCCGCCGCTCCGAGCGCGACCACACTGCCCGCCGCTATCGCGACCTTGCGCTTCGGAATTCGCTTGTGACTCAAACTTCTCGACCTCCTGAGGGACCGGAGTCTGCTGCCTGTCCGGCAGTTGTTAAGGGCGCCTGGATGGCAGTGGGTACGCACGGTGCGCACGGGGCGTTCAATTCCGTTTCCGTGCGCCCCGCGCGAAACACCGAATCGGCCACGGCCCGCACCCGGCGGCCCGGCGCCGGGAACAATCCCCCATATGACGATGACCACCGCCGAAGCCGACAAGATCCTCACCGACAACTTCGCCCCTTGGGTTCTCGAACTGGGCCTGCGGGTCGAGGCCTTGGGAGACGACCGGGCGACCCTGCGTCTTCCCTGGTCGGACCGCCTGTCCCGGGAGGGCGGCGGGCTGTCCGGGCAGGCCCTGATGGCCGCCGCCGACACGGCGACCGTGATCGCGTTGTCGTCCGCCCGGGGCGCCTACGGACCGATGACGACGGTGCAGCAGTCCACGTCCTTCCAGCGGGCGGTGACCGGTTCGGATGTCCTGATCGAAGCGGTCGTCACCAAGCTCGGCCGCCGCACGGCGTTCGCCGACATCACGATGACCGACGAGGAGTCCGGTCGGATCGCGGCGCGGGCGAGCACGGTCTACGCACTGCTGGGCTGACACGTTCGGCAACTGGTCGGCAACGGTCGGTTGTGAACACCGGGCCGAATCCTTGCTTCAGGGAATCTGCACATCGAATGCCCAACGAGGTCACCGCGCGCGAAGGATCTGCACAAGTCGAGGTGCCCCTCACGTCATTGGCGCGGAGTGTCGGATTCGCGGCGGCGAGGGCAAGGGCCCGTACTGGCACATCGGCGTGCCAGGTGTGAAGAAGTCGCCACCAAGTAGTGCGCAATCCTGCACCGTCGGGTACTCATGAGGCACAAATGCCCTGGTGGGACAGGTGGTTGATTGGAAGCCCGGACCCGCTGCGTGCTTTGATCCATCGCACCGCAGGGGCCGCCAAGGGCTTTCCGGAAACGGGTGTCCGGCGCCTGCGGTCGCGGCCGTCCGTCTGTCCCCCAGAGGGGGCCGCTCCCCCCTTGTGAATACCCATATGAAGGGAAGTTCCATCATGAACTCCACCCCCCAGGTTGCGACCGTCGAGATCTCCGACGCCGAGCTCGACAACGTCTCCGGCGGTCTGTCCGTGAACGCTCTGGGCACCGTCACCGGCCTGGTGGACGGCATTGCCCCGGTTTCCGGCCTGGTCAACACGGCCGTCGGCACCGTCGAGGGTGCGACCGGCCTGAACACCGCCCCGGTCACCAGCCTGGTCGCCGGTATCTGATCGCACTTTCGTGATCTTCGAGTCCCGGAGCCGGATCCCGGCTCCGGGATTCTCGGGTGCCGTAAAAGATCTCTCCCACAGGTGAGGGAAGTTCCGTGCAGTTCCGCCAACAGGCCCTCGCCAAGCTCCAGTCGCCGGAGGAGCTCGACCTCCCGGTGCGTTTCGCCCGCCCCCAGGGCTGGCTCGTCCTGTCCGTGACCGTGGTCGTGATGGCCGCCGCGTCCGTGTGGGCGGTGACCGGCTCGGTGGCCTCCACGGTCGGCGCGCCCGCGATCCTCACCCACGGCGAGGGCAGCTACATCCTGCAGAGCCCGGTCGCGGGGCAGGTCACCGCGGTCGTCGCCGACGAGGGCGCCAGGCTGCCCGCCAACTCCCCCGTGCTGAAGGTCCGTACGGCCGAGGGTGACACCGTCGTCCGTACCGTCGCCGCGGGCCGGATCACCGCGCTCGCCGCCACCATCGGCCAGATCATCCAGACCGGCGCGAACGTCGCCGCCGTCGAGAAGGTCGCCCGTGCCACGGACCCGCTGTACGCGACGGTGTACGTCCCCGCCGAGAACGCCGCCTCCATCCCCGAGAACGCCGCCGTGGACCTGACCGTGCAGTCGGTGCCCACGCAGGAGTACGGCGTGCTGCGCGGCCATGTGAAGTCGGTGGACCGCTCCGCCCAGTCGGCGCAGCAGATCTCCGCGTTCCTCGGGGACAGCCAGTTCGGCGAGCAGTTCACCAAGGACGGCCGGCCGGTGGCCGTGCTGGTCAGGCTGGACAAGTCGGCCGGCACGAAGAGCGGTTACCGCTGGTCCTCGGCTGATGGTCCGCCGTTCTCCCTCACCTCCATGACCATGGCCGACGCTTCGATCCGGCTGGCGGACCAGCGTCCCGTCGATTGGCTGCTGCCGTGAGCGCCGCCCAGGACACCAGAAGCAGGCGCCGGGCCGCCCCGCCCAAGCGACCGGTCCCCAAGGGCAGGGTCAAGACGGTCCGTACGCCCACCGTGCTCCAGATGGAGGCCGTCGAGTGCGGCGCCGCCTCCCTGGCGATGGTGCTCGGCCACTACGGCAGGCACGTGCCGCTGGAGGAGCTGCGCATCGCCTGCGGTGTCTCCCGGGACGGCTCGCGGGCCAGCAACCTGCTGAAGGCGGCCCGCAGTTACGGACTGACCGCCAAGGGCATGCAGATGGACACGGCCGCCCTCGCCGAGGTGCGGACGCCGGCCGTGCTGTTCTGGGAGTTCAACCACTACGTCGTCTACGACGGCATGGGCCGCCGCTTCGGCCGTCGCGGGGTGTACATCAACGACCCCGGCAAGGGCCGCCGCTTCGTACCGATGGAGGACTTCGACGGCAGCTTCACCGGCGTCGTCCTGGTCATGGAGCCCGGCGAGGGCTTCACCAAGGGCGGGCGCAAGCCGGGCGTGCTGGGCGCGATGCCGGCCCGGCTGCGCGGCACCGCGGGCACCATGCCGGCCGCGGTGCTGGCGAGCCTGCTGCTGGTGGTGGTCGGCGCCACGGTGCCCGCGCTGAGCCGGCAGTACATCGACATGTTCCTGATCGGCGGTCAGACGTCCCTGCTGGGCGTGCTGTTCGCGGCGATGGGCGCGTCCGTGCTGCTCACCCTCGTGCTGACCTGGCTGCAGCAGGCGAACCTGCTGCACGGCCGCATCATCTCCTCCACCCTCTCCAGCGCCCGCTTCCTGCGCCATCTGCTGCGGCTGCCGGTCACCTTCTTCTCCCAGCGCAGCCCGGCCGACCTGGTGCAGCGCCTCCAGTCCAACGACCAGGTGGCCGAGACGCTGGCCCGCGACCTCGCGGCGGCGGGCGTGGACGCCGTGGTCGTCGTCCTGTACGCGGTGCTGCTGTACACGTACGACCCCCAGCTCACCTACGTCGGCATCGGCGTGGCCCTGCTGAACGTGGTGGCGATGCGGGTGGTGATCCGGCTGCGTGCCACCCGTACGGCGAAGCTGCGCGCCGACAGCGCCCGGCTCACCAACACGGCGTACACCGGCCTGCAGTTGATCGAGACGATGAAGGCGACCGGTGGTGAGGACGGCTACTTCCGCAAGTGGGCCGGGCAGCACGCCACCACGCTGGAGGAGCAGCAGCGGCTCGGTGTGCCGAGCGCCTGGCTGGGCGTGGTCGCGCCGACGCTGGCGTCGCTGAACAGCGCGCTGATCCTGTGGATCGGCGGCATGCGGGCGGTGGAGGGCGGGATCTCGGTCGGTCTGCTGGTCGCCTTCCAGGCGCTGGTGACCCGCTTCACCGCCCCGATCACCCGCCTCAACGGCGTCGCGGGCCGTATCCAGGACTTCGCGGCCGACGTGGCACGGCTCAAGGACGTGGAGAACTTCCAGGCCGACCCGCTCTACGGCCGTCCCGGCGCCGGTGAGTCGACGCGTCGTCTGCAGGGCCACGTGGAGCTGCAGAACATCTCCTTCGGCTACAACCCGCTCGACAAGCCCCTGCTCTCCGGCTTCGACCTGACCGTCGGCCCCGGCCAGCAGGTCGCGCTGGTCGGCGGCTCCGGCAGCGGCAAGTCCACGGTGTCCCGGCTGATCTCGGGCCTGTACGCGCCCTGGGAGGGCGTGATCCGTATCGACGGGCAGCGCATCGACGACATTCCACGCGGCGCCCTCGCCGCCTCCGTCTCCTTCGTCGACCAGGACGTGTTCCTCTTCGAGGGCTCGGTCCGCGACAACGTGGCGCTGTGGGATCCCTCGATCCCCGACGAGGCCGTGGTGGACGCGCTGCGCGACGTCGCCCTCCACGACGTGGTGATGCGCCGTCCGGGCGGCATCCACAGCAAGGTCGAGCAGGACGGCCGCAACTTCTCCGGCGGGCAGCGCCAGCGTCTGGAGATCGCCCGGGCCTTGGTGCGCAGGCCCAGCATCCTGGTCCTCGACGAGGTGACGAGCGCGCTGGACGCGGAGACCGAGCTGACCGTGATGGACAACCTGCGCAAGCGCGGCTGTGCCTGTGTGGTGATCGCACACAGGCTCAGCACCGTGCGCGACAGCGACGAGATCGTCGTACTCCAGCACGGCACGATCGTGGAGCGCGGGCGGCACGAGGAGCTGGTGGTGCGCGGGGGCGCGTACGCCGAGCTGGTCAGGGAGCGGTGAGATGACGACCGCACACGAGCCGGACCTCGTGCTGGGCGCGCTCGGGTCCATGGGCACGCCGATCGACTGCACCGGCCTGAGCCGCATCGACCTGGAGGGGCCGCAGGTGCTGTGGCTGGTCGCGGCGGGTGCCGTGGACCTGTTCGCGGTGGACGCCGAGGCGCAGGGCCACTGGCATCACCTGGGCCGGCTGGAGGCGGGTTCGCTGCTGCTCGGCCCGGTCCCGGGGCCCCACCACACGCTGGTCGCCCGCCCCCTCAGGGACTGCGTGGTGCACCGCATCAACCTGCGGGAGCTGTACCAGCCGGCGGACACCCAGACGTGGTCCTACGACGAGTACGGCAACCCCCAGTACGTGCCGCCGACGACGAGCCCGCTGGAGTACGCCCTCGCCCTGGGCGTCGGCCGCAGTCTGTCCATCCTCTTCCAGGCGCCGATGGCCACGGAGCGGGCCGCCGCGCCCACCGACGACGACGTCTTCTGGATGCAGGTGCCGCCGGGCAGTGTGCAGTACGGCTCGCTGTACGGCGCGGAGGCGGCGGCCGACCTGCTGATGGACCCGGCCGTGTGGCAGAGCATGGTCGACCAGGAGTACCGGCTGCTGACCACGCTGGACCGGTGGATCGAACAGCTGGAGCAGACGCACGAGACGCGGACGGCCGCTGGTATCAGGGCCGGTGAGGCGGTTCGCGCCCAGGCCGACCGGACGCTGCTGGCGTCCATCGGCAAGTCGTCCAAGCGTGCGACGGCCGCCGACGCGGACGCCAGTTACGCGGCGTGCAAGCTGGTCGCCCAGGCCGCCGGGATCCCGCTCGCCGAGCCCGCGCAGTCGGGCACCGAGAGCGACCGTCTCGACCCGGTCGAGCAGATCGCCCTCGCTTCCCGGGTGCGCATCCGGTCGGTACGCCTCGACGGCCGCTGGTGGCGGGACGACGTCGGCCCGCTGGTGGGCCACCGGGCCCTGTCCGGAGCGCCGGTCGCGCTGCTGTGGCGGCGCGGCGGCTATGTGTCCGTGCACCCGGCGACCGGCCGTGAGACGCCGATCGAGAAGGCCAACGCGGAGGAGTTCGAGCCGCGCGCGGTGATGTTCTACCGCCCGCTGCCCGACCGGCCTCTCACTCCGCTCGGGCTGCTCCGCTTCAGCATGCGCGGCACCGGCGGTGACCTGACGAACCTGCTGACCAGCGGTCTGGTGACGGTCGCCATCGGGGCGCTGGTGCCGATCGCGACCGGCAAGGTGCTCGGCGAGTTCGTGCCGAGGGCGCAGACCGGCCTGATCGTGCAGTTCTGTCTGGCCGTGATGATCAGCAGCGTGGTGGCGGCGGCCTTCATGCTGATGCAGAACCTGACCATGCTCCGCCTGGAGGGCCGTATCGAGTCGACTCTCCAGCCGGCGGTGTGGGACCGGCTGCTCCGGCTGCCGACCAAGTTCTTCACCGAACGCTCGACCGGCGAGCTGGCGAGCGCGGCGATGGGCATCAGCGCGATCCGCCGGATGATGGCGGGCATCGGCCCGGTGATCGCCCAGTCGGTGACCGTGGGTGCGATGAACCTGGGCCTGCTGTTCTGGTACAGCGCCTCCATGGCGATGGCGGCGATCGCCATGCTGGTCGTCATCGCCGCCGTGTTCCTGGGCCTCGGTCTGTGGCAGGTGCGCTGGCAGCGGCGGCTGGTGGTGCTCGGCAACAAGCTGAACAACCAGGCGTTCCAGACCCTGCGCGGTCTGCCGAAGCTGAGGGTCGCGGCGGCCGAGAACTACGCCTACGCGGCCTGGGCGTCACAGTTCGCGCGCAGCCGCGAGCTGCAGCAGAAGGTCGGCCGCATCAAGAACCTCACCGCGGTGATGGGCGCGGTCTACCTGCCGCTGTGCACCCTGGTGATGTTCATGCTGCTGGCGGGTCCGGCGCGCGGGGCGATGTCGGCGGCCGCGTTCCTCACCTTCAACACCTCGGTGACGATGCTGCTGACGGCCGTCACCCAGCTGACCGGCTCCTTCGTCTCGGTGGTGGCCGCGCTGCCGCTGTTCGAGGAGATCAAGCCGGTGCTCGATGCCTCGCCGGAGGTGCGCGCGGCCAGCACCCGCCCCGGCCCGCTGTCCGGCGGGATCGAGGCCCGCCGGCTCTCCTTCCGGTACTCGGACGACGGTCCCCTGGTCCTCGACGACGTGTCGTTCGACGTACGGCCGGGCGAGTTCGTGGCGATCGTCGGTCCGAGCGGTTGCGGCAAGTCGACCCTGCTCAGGCTGCTGATCGGCTTCGACCGGCCGGTCTCGGGCAGTGTGCTGTACGACGGTCAGGACCTGGCCGCCCTCGACCAGTCCGCCGTCCGCCGGCAGTGCGGGGTGGTGCTGCAGCACGCGCAGCCGTTCACCGGCTCCATCCTGGACGTCATCTGCGGCACCGAGCCCTACACGCCGGAGGAGGCCCTCGCCGCGGCCGCGATGGCGGGGCTCGCCGAGGACATCGAGCGGATGCCGATGGGCCTGCACACGATCGTCTCGGGCAGCGGCGCCATCTCCGGCGGGCAGCGGCAACGGCTCATGATCGCCCAGGCGTTGATCCGCCGTCCGCGCATCCTCTTCTTCGACGAGGCGACCAGCGCCCTCGACAACGAGACGCAGCGCACCGTCATCGAGAGCACCAAGGCCCTGAACGCCACCCGGATCGTCATCGCGCACCGCCTGTCGACCGTGCTGGACGCGGACCGTGTGATCGTCATGGAGGACGGCAAGGTGGCCCAGCAGGGCCCGCCCGCGCAGCTCCTCGCGGACACGGGCGGCCGGCTGCACGAGCTGGTGCGGCGGCAGATGACGTGAGCGGTTCGGGAGGTCAGGCGTCGAGGCCGGGGACGGGTGCCCCGGAGGGGACGCCGGCCCGGACGTACCCGTCGTAGAACTCCTTCCAGGGCGCGTCGGCCCCGGCATGCGGTCCGTCGGCCTTCTCGCCTCGGGTCCTCTTGTCCAGTGCGGCCAGACACACCTCCCAGCCGGCGGCGTTGCGGGCGGCGGTGTCCTCGGCGGCCAGGACGTTGGTCAGCGTGAAGCGGGTACGGCGGTCCTGCACCGGCTCCAGGCCGAAGTGCAGTTCGTCGCCGCCCCACGCGAAGGACAGGTGCCGGGGCGGATCCACGGCGATCACCCGGCCCGTCGAGTCCTTGAGGTTCGGGTCGCCGCTGAACGTGATCGTGCCGCCGGGGCGCGGTTCGATCTCGGCGCGGGAGGGGAACCAGTGGGCGAGTTCCCCGGCGTCGGTGACGAACCGCCAGACGCGGTCGACGGGTTGGCCGTAGACGCGACTGAAGCGGACGGCCGGGCGGCCGTCGTCCAGGGTCAGGAAGGTGCCGGTGAGATCGGCGGACATGGTGCATCAGTCCTTCGGTGAGGGGCTCTGAGGGCGGCTCGGACCGCACTCCCCCACGATCTCGTCGACTGACCGCGGCCGCTCGGGGAGCAGCGCGCCACGCCGGTCCGCGGCGCTCTATCGAAACTTTGCCGTTTCGCTGAAAGTGGTCTGCCCTCGCCGCCGCGCCGCGGCACCGCGACCATCCCGGCACCGTCAGGGCCGACCGTGAAGGCAGGCCGGCAACCGATGGCCGCAGGTGCGACTGCACGGCCTCAACCGCTCGCCGGCGACGCGATAGGCCCGACGCCACGACCATCCCGGCACCGTCAGGGCCGACCGTGAAGGCAGGCCGGCAACCGATGGCCGCAGGTGCGACTGCACGGCCTCAACCGCTCGCCGTCGACGCGATAGGCCCGACGCCACGACCATCCCGGCACCGTCGCGGCCGACCGTGAAGGCAGGCCGGCAACCGATGGCCGCAGGTGCGACTGCACGGCCTCAAACCCGCTCGCCGTCGACGCCGGTAGGCCTGCCGCCCGTCTTCGGGCGGAGCGTGCGCGGCGGACTCGGCGCCGCGCGGGGCTTCGCGGCCTGTTCCGGCGGCGGGGCTCGTGCGGGCGTGGGGTGCCGGACGGGTCGTTCGCCGCACCGGTCGCCCTCACCGGGCACATCGCGGTCGGCGGAGGCGATAGCGGACGCGGGCGCGCCTGGCCGTGCGCGCCCTTGGCAGGCCCGCCCTGCCGTACCGGTATGCGGTGCCGAGCCGGTGGCCGCGGCTGCGGCCGTCCGCACGTGGTCCACGTTGGACGACCCCGCGAGCGGGTACTCACGGGCCATGCGAATCAGCGTGGTTGACGTGGGATCGAACACGGTCAGACTGGTCGTCGCGGACGCGGAGGGCGGGGTGCCGTTGCCGGTCCACACCGCCAAGTGGCGCTTGAGACTGTCCGAGCACGTGAAACCCGGCGGCCCGGTGCCGGAGGAGGCGGTCGAACGGCTGGTCGATGCGGTCGCCGAGGCGAGCAGAACCGCGACCCGGTGGGGTGCGGCGGAGCCGTTGGCCTTCGCGACCGCGGTGGTGCGCAGCGCCCAGAACCGGCAGGAGGTGCTGCGTACGGTACGGGCCCGGACGGGAGTCGGGCTGTGCACCCTCCCGGGCGAGGTGGAGGCCGAGCTCACGTTCCTCGGGGCACGGCGCTGGATGGGCTGGCGGTCAGGACCGCTCGCCCTGCTGGACATCGGCGGCGGCTCGCTCGAAGTGGCGTTCGGCCGCGGCCGGTTACCGGACTTCGTGGCCTCACTGCCGCTCGGCGCGAGCCGGCTGACCCACGAGCACTTCGAGGGCCAGGACCCGCCGTCGCCGGAGCTGGTGCGGGCGCTGCGCCGCAAGGTCCGGCACCAGTTGCGGGACGTGGCGGCCAGGATCCGCTGGGAGGGACCGCACACCGCGGTGGCCACCTCGCGCACCTTCCAGCAGCTGGGCCGGCTGTGCGGGGCCCCGCCCGGACGGTACGGCCCGTTCGAGGAACGCCGGCTGCACCGGGCGGACCTGCGGGACGCGGTCGACCGGCTGGCCGTCCTGCCCGCCGCCCAACGTGCCCTGCTGCCCGGCATCTCCGCCCCCCGAGCGATGCAGAGCCTGGCCGGCGCGGTGGTCGGGCACACGGCGATGAAGCTGACCGGGATCACGACGCTCACGCTCTGCCCGTGGGCGATCCGCGAAGGCGTGCTGCTGCGTCACATCGAGGACGGTGCGTCCTGGTGGGCGGGGATCGTCCGTCGCAACGAGGAGACCGCTCCCCCGGATCCGGTACCGCTGCGTATAGCGACGGCGGCCAACTGAACCGAGGAAGCCGAGCAAGCCCGAAGAGCCGGAGCAAGCCCGAGAGACCTGGGCAAGCCCGAGAACCAGAGCGAACCCGAGAACCGGAAGAAGGAGTCAGCCGTGTCCGACGCCAAGAAGAACGACAGGAGCGACGGCCGGACCGATGAGCCGGGGACCGCGCTCGAAGAGGTCCTGAGTGAGATCGAGGACGCCGAGACGCGTACCCGGGACACCGCCGAGCAGCGGCGGCACCGGGGTGAGGCCTCCGAGGCCATCACCCCGAACGCCCGCGCCCAGGAGGAGTCCGAGGGCGACTGACTCCTACCCTGGCGGCGCGCCCACGGGGTGCGCCGCCAGGGCGCTCGCCACGCCGTACAGGTTGGCCGCCATGGCCCGGCCCGTCCGGTGCGACCAGTCGCGGCCCCGCTCGTCGTCGAGGTGGTCGGGGCGAGGCCCGGCCCGAGGTGCCAGTAGGTCCACGCCCGGCCGGGGATGGTGTAGTCGATGTCGGCGAGCGCGCCGGAGATCTCACTGATGACGTGGTGGGCGCCGTCCTCGTTGCCGGTGACGACCACGCCCGCGACCCGGTTGTAGGCGACGGACCTGCCTTCGTCGTCGGTCTCGGACATGAGCGCGTCCGTCCGCTCCAGGACCCGCTGGGCGGCTGAGGAGGGCCGGCCGAGCCAGGTCGGCGATGCCATGACCAGGATCTCGGCGTCCAGCAGCTTGTCGTGGACGCGCGGCCAGTCGTCGCCCTCACTGACGGGCTCGATGGTCACGCCGGGCTCGATGGCCAGGTCGACGGCTCGGACCACCTCGACGTCCACACCGTCCTTGGCGAGCCGCTCGGCGACGACGCCCGCCAGTGCCTCGGTGTGGGAGGGGTCCGGCGACTTCTTGAGCGTGCAGTTGATCACGAGTGCCTTCGTTGGGCTCGGGGTGCCCCTCGGGGCGGCTCCACGCCGGTGGATGGCCGAGCACGGCCGGGGTACCCGGGGCTCATGCCACACGAGAGTCACGAACCACGGCTGCCCCCCGCCCGGGGGCCGGTCTCGGAGGCCGTCGCGGAGTACCTGCGGGACGCCGGACCACTGCCGGACCACGAGGAGGTGGCGGGCGCGCCCGTGTACGGCGACGACCTCCAGCTCGCCCTGTACCTCTGCTACGAGCTGCACTACCGCGGGTTCGCGGGCGTCGCCCCGGACCGCGAGTGGGACCCGGACCTGCTGCGTACCCGCGCCGCGCTGGAGCACCGCTTCCTGGCCGCGCTGCGCGCCGACACCGCCGTACACGACAGCGTGGACGACGCGCTCGCGGAACTCCTGGTCGAACCCCTCGACGGGACGGGCGTCAGTCACTACCTGCACAAGGAGGGCGAGCTGTGGCAGCTGCGCGAGTACGCCGCGCAGCGCTCGCTGTACCACCTCAAGGAGGCCGATCCGCACGCCTGGGTGCTGCCGCGGCTGTGGGGCCGGGCCAAGGCGGGGATGGCGGCGGTGGAGTTCGACGAGTACGGCGGCGGCCGCCCCGACCGGGTGCACGCGCGGCTGTTCGCCGACCTGATGACCGACCTGGACCTCGACGCGACGTACGGCCACTACCTCGACGCGGCCTGCGCGGAGATGCTGGCCACGGTGAACCTCATGTCCCTCTTCGGGCTGCACCGATCCCTGCGGGGCGCCCTGGTGGGCCACTTCGCGGCGGTCGAGATCACGTCGTCGCCCGGTTCCCGGCGGCTGGCAGACGCGATGCGGCGCACGGAGGCCGGACCGGCCGCCGAGTTCTTCTACGACGAGCACGTCGAGGCCGACGCCGTGCACGAGCAGGTCGTACGCCATGAGGTCATCGGCGGACTGCTGGCCGAGGAGCCGCGTCTGGCGGCCGACGTGGCCTTCGGGATCGACGCCACGGAACACGTCGAGGGCCGCCTGGCCGCCCGGCTGCTCACCGACTGGCGGGACGGACGATCGTCACTGCGTACACCCCTTGCCGATGAAATTTCCCATATATCCTGATTGCCGGGGTACCTGGGCGGGGTGAATCCATTGGTACTGCCGCTGGTCCTCCCGGGTGTGTACACCCCTCAGGAGGACACCGCCCTGCTGGCCGGGGCCCTGTCCGAAGAACCGCTTCCGCCGGGCGCGGAGGTCCTCGACGTGGGCACCGGCTCCGGTGCGCTGGCGCTGGAGGCCGCGCGCCGCGGCACGCGGGTGACCGCGGTGGACGTGTCGTGGCGGGCGGTGGCCACGGCCCGGCTGAACGCCTGGCGGGCGGGAGTGCCGGTTCGTATCCGGCGCGGGAACCTCTTCGGCCCCGTACGGGGCCAGACCTTCGACCTGATTCTGACCAACCCGCCGTACGTGCCGGCACCCATGATGCGGTTGCCGCGCGGACGGGCCCGGGCGTGGGACGCGGGCCGTGACGGGCGGTTGGTGCTGGACCGGATCTGCCGGGAGGCACCGGGTCTGCTGCGCCCCGGTGGTGTCCTGCTGATCGTGCACTCCGCCCTGAGTGACCCGGGCCGGACGCTGGAGCATCTGCGTGCGGCCGGGCTCAAGGCGTCGGTGACCCGCCGTAGCCGGATCGCGTTCGGTCCGGTGCTGCGGGGGCGGGAGGACTGGCTGCGGGAGCGCGGGCTGCTGCCTCCCGCCGAGAAGCAGGAAGAACTGGTGGTCGTCCGTGCCGAACTCCCCGTCTGACCCGCCGCGCAGGATCACCGTGCGGCGCCGGGAAGGCCCGCTGCTGGTGGAGGGGCCGGTGGAAGTGGAACTGGAGGACGGCTCCACGGTCCGCTCCGACCGCTTCCGGGTGGCTCTGTGCACCTGCCGGCGCAGCCGGCGGTATCCCTGGTGCGACACCAGTCACCGCGACCGGAGCTAGCGCCGGCGCGATCGGCGCCGGAAGCGAAGAGGCAGGAAGAGAATGACCCGAGGGGTCGGCGGGCGGCCCCACTCCGCCCACCGACCCCCGGTGCGGGATCACAGGTCTCCGCGAAAGCGGCGCGCACTCCCCAGCTGCGGGCCCCTCGGGACATTCCCGGAGTACGTGCGATCCCGGTCCCCTAGAACGTGAAGACGCTGCTCCCCTCGTAGCTCTTCACGCACTCGTTGGCGAAGGTGCGCTCGTAGGAGACGCGCTGACCGCGCCAGACACCGTCGACCGTGACGACCACGGGGTCGTACTCCTTGGTGCACAGGACGCCGTCCCTGACTCCCAGGGCCTCGAAGTCACCGTCGGCGGCGCGCAGTTCCGCACAGGCGGACGCGGCGGCCGGGTGGGTGCCCGAGGCGGTCGGGGCACAGGTGAGGGTGACCGCCCGTTCCGGGGTGACGGTGGCGGCGCTGTCGCCGTGGCCCGTGGTGAGGACCAGGGCCGAGGGGGCGTAGAGCGCGGTCGGGGTGGACGGTTGTGCGAGGGCGGCGCCCGTCAGGGGTCCACAGACGGCGGTGGCCGCAAGGCCCAGGGTCGCTGCCCAGCGCGCGGTGTTCCGCATTGTGTGCATCCTTCCGCTCGATACGACGAGATGTCGGTGTGCCGCGATCCGGCTCGGTCGGTGCCGGTGCGGCGAGCGCGAGTCTGCCGAGTCCGGTCCCGGAACTCACATCGACCCCATCGGTTTCAGTAACCTTGCGTATTGAATCAGTGGCGCGAAGTAACGGAATTCGAACGCGCCCGCCCTGCAATCGCACGGATCTCGATCTCCCGTTCCGGCCGATTGGCCGGTTTCCCCCCGCCACTTAATAGTCCTGAAACATTCCGCTTCAGCCCTGGGCGCACTTCCGCTCCGCCCCTTGCGTTCCCGCCGTCGCCGAGTAATCGTGATTACATGATTACGACAGAGCAACAAGAGAAGCTGCGCGGCTGGTTCGCCGGCCGACTGCCGGACGACCTGTTCGAGGCGCTGGTCGAGGTGACGGCCGACCGCGAGGAGATCACCGTGATCGGCCGCATCCCCGAACCCCGGCTGGCCGAGGACGTGTCGGCCGCCGAACGGGAGGCTGCCGTCCAGGGCCGCGTCCAGGAGTTCCGGGAGCGCACCCGGGAGACCCGGATCGCGGTGGCGGGCGAGGCCGAGCACCGGTTCCGCCGGAAGGTGTCCTGGGGCGTGGAGTGCGGCGGGGAGCGGGTCCTGTTCACGCATGTGGCGGCGCCCGTGATGACCCGGCTGCGCCAGCCCGAGCGCCAGGTCCTCGACACCCTCGTGGCCGGCGGTGTCGCCCGCAGCCGCAGCGACGCCCTCGCCTGGTGCGTCCGCCTGGTCCAGCGCCACACCGACGACTGGCTCGCCGAACTGCGCGACTCCCTCGAACACGTCCAGCGGGTGCGCGCCCAGGGGCCCGACGCCGAACCGGAGGACTCCGCGGCGGACAGTGAGTGACCGGGAGGCGGAGGCGATCGCCGCGCGCGACGGCTTCCGCCCCCGCTGACCGGGCCCGGCCGCGTGCGCCGGAGGCCGGAGGTGGCCGAAACCGGCGCCGGCCGACGTCCTCGCCGTCCCGCGAACAGGCCCGCGCCCCGCGCCCCACGCCCCGCGCGAGTCGGCCGCCGGGCCCCTGACGCCTCGTCCGCTCCCGGCAGTCGGACCTGCGCCTACTCGCCGGTATGGTCGGCGGGACGCTGCTCGACGAGGAGAGGCGGGGCGGTCTGATGGGCAAGCACTGGGCGGACTTCCAGTACGAGATCTACCTGAACGGGATGTCGGGCGCCGTACCGCGCCTGCCCACCGATCTGACCCGGCTGGAGGAGCTGACCGAGCGACGGCTCGGCCCCGGCCCGGTCGGCTATGTGGCGGGCAGCGCGGGCGACGGCAGTACGGCCCGTGCCAACCGGGCCGCCCTGGAGCGTCGCCGGATCGTGCCGCGCATGCTGCGGGACGTCCATGAACGGAACCTGTCGGTCGAGGTGTTGGGCCGTGCCCTGCCCGCGCCGCTGGCCCTGGCGCCGGTCGGCGTGCTGTCGATCATGCACCCGGACGCCGAGCCGGCCGCCGCCCGGGCCGCCGCCGCGCAGGGTGTGCCGTACATCCTGTCGTCGGCGTCCAGCACGCCGATGGAGCAGGTCGCCGAGGCGATGGGGGACGCCGAACGCTGGTTCCAGCTGTACTGGCCGAAGGACCCGGAGGTGGCCCGGAGTTTCCTGGTCCGGGCGAAGGCGGCCGGGTTCACCGCGCTGGTCGTCACGCTGGACACACCGCTGCTGTCCTGGCGTCCGCGCGACCTCGACCAGGCGTATCTGCCGTTCCTGCACGGCGTGGGCACCGCCAACTACTTCTCCGACCCGGCGTTCCTCGCGGGCCTGGCCAAACCGGTGCACGAGGACCCGAACGCGGCCGTCATGCACTTCGTCGGCATGTTCGCCGACCCCGGCAAGACCTGGCCGGACCTGGCGTTCCTGCGGGAGAACTGGGACGGCCCGATCGTCCTCAAGGGCGTGCTGCACCCGGACGACGCCCGGCTCGCGGCCGACGCCGGAATGGACGGCGTGGTGGTGTCCAACCACGGCGGCCGTCAGGTGGCCGGCTCGGTCGCGGCGGCCGACGCGCTGCCGCGGATCGCGGAAGCGGTCGGCGACCGCCTGGCCGTTCTGTTCGACAGCGGCGTCCGCACGGGCGACGACGTCTTCAAGGCCCTGGCCCTGGGCGCCCGGGCGGTGCTGGTCGGACGGCCGTACGTCTACGGCCTCGGACTGGACGGCCAGGCGGGCGTCGAGCACGTGATTTGCTGCATGCTGGCGGAGTTGGACCTCACCCTCGCCCTGTCCGGACACGCCACACCGGCGACCGTGAGCCCGGCCGACCTGGTGGCGGCGCCCGAATGAGAGCCGGTGGGACCCCGCCGGTCGGGGCTAGGTCCGGTCCGACAGCCCCACTGCCCGCGCGCCGGGCGCCGGCGTCCCGGTGTCCGACAGCGAGCCGGGGGTGGCCGTCGACGCCGGGTCGGTCAGCCAGTTCTGGTCGGTGGAGCCGTCACGGACCTTGACGACGATGTCGGCGCCCGGGTCGGCGTTGGCGGAGGTGAGGGCGAGCTGCTCGTCCCAGCGGGGCAGCAACTCGCCCTGCACGGTGAGGTCGTAGCGCACGTCGTCGGCCCGCTTCGCCTTCTCGCCCGCGCACGTGCCGAGAATGACCACACCGGCGTCGGCGTGGGAGTCGAGACACAGGCCGGGCTCCGCCACGCTGCGCAGCAGCCCGTCGCTCCCGTACGACCACTGCTGCGTGGGCACGGACGAGCACGTCGCCAGTTCGGTCCCGGCGCCGGACCTGGGTTCGCCCTTGATGTCGAGGCACAGGTCCGCGCCGAGGTTGCGCAGCCTGGTGCGGCCCGGCGCGACGGGGAGCTGGGCGGTGCCGGAGGACGCCGTCGGCGGGGCCTGGGTGCCGGCACCCGGTGCCGCGCCCACGCCGCCGTTCGCGCTGGTGGAGGCGGCCGGGTCGACGCCGTCCTCGTCCGACCACAGGCTGGCGACGAGTACGGTCGCGAGCAGTCCGGCGGAGGCGAGGCCCACGCCCGTCAGGAGCGTCCTGGAGGAGCGCAGCCCGCCCAGGGGCCGGCGGCCGGGAGCGGGGGCCCCCGGCAGCATTCGGCGGCGCCCGCCGCCGTGCCGGGAGGTGCCGCGCGCGCGGGTCGGCTCCTGGGTCCGGCCCGGCCGGGACTCGAGATAGCGTCGGGCTCCCCAGCCGAGCACCGCCTCGGCGAGCAGCACGCCCAAGCCACCCTCGAAATGGCTCAGTTGTTCGGCGGCGTTCCGGCAGTGACGGCACTCGCCCAGATGGTGCTGGACATCCGGCAACAGGGCCCCGCCACGGCGAATCGGAACGTCGAGGAGGCGGTTGTAGAAACGGCAATCCTTGGTGGGCGCGAGTTCCCGATGGGCATGTACACAACCTTCGCGGAGTTTTTCACGCGCTTGTTCGAGAGCCGCCGAGGCGGTGGCGGTATCCATCCCGAGAAGAGCGGCGGGTGCGGCTATCCCCTCCGCCTCGACCTCGACGTGCCACAGCAAACACCGGGCGAGTCCGGGAAGCGCGTGGAATGAACGCTCGGCCAACTTGCGATTTTCGGGCGTCAGCGACTTGGCCGCACGGATACCGCGGCCTCCGGAGGGTTTCCCCAACTCCGGCAGTACTTCCGATATGTGCTCTTCGGCCGACCACTGCCTGACGGTGTCCCGCACTGTCACGAGTAACCGCGGGCGCAGCGCCACGGCCGGCTCGCCAAGGGTGAGCCGGTCCAGCACCTGGTGGAAGGCGGCGGCGGTGACCATCGAGGCGGTGTCCTCCGAAGAGGCCAGACAGATCGCCGCGTACGCGTGGACCGGCTGCCAGTGCCGCGCCATGAGCAGCGCGACGGACTTGCCGACCTCGACGTCCGAGTGGCCTCTCAGCGCCGCGCCGAGGCCCTCGTCGGATTCTTCCGGAACCCCGCCGACCGGGGGGTAGGGCGGGCGCGGGGGGTGGGGGGTGGGCACTGAGCGGATTCCTTCCCAGGCACATGGGGACAAAGAAGTTCTTGCCGCCGAAAAGAAGCCCCAGTCGGCGCTCACCTTTCGGGTGCGGACACGAGGAGCATGAATTGACCGACGCCCGTCCGCCCCGGTTCCCCACCGGACGAATGCGAGCCGGCCCTTACCCCCCACACGGTTGTTCACCTTCGCACAAGTCACTCACGGCCAACAAGGCACTTGGGAAACCTGCACATCGTTGAAAGAAAGTCAGAAACGGCCGCACGGCATACCGCAACTCATCGCGGCGACAACGGTTTTCGCCTTCGCGTGCGCCCCGTGTGATGCACGCGCACGCGCCGGAGCGGAACGCACGCTCCCGGCGCACGCCTCCGCGTAGTGCACTGGGACCGGCCTTTCCTCCGAGGCCCCCGCGCAGGACGGCGGCTCTCCCGCGCGCGGACGGCCGCCGACCCCGTTCCTCCCGCCCTCGGTCGGCGGCCCCGGGGCGGGCTGCGCAGGGGCGCCCGGAAGTGTCAGATCTGCCAGGAACGCAGCCGGTCGGCCGCGCGGTACACGTCCGTCTTGCCGGAGATCAGGTCGCGAGCGAGGTCGACGAGGGCTCCGTAGGGCGGGTCGATGCCGACGCCGCTGACGAACATGTAGGCCACGGCCGTCGCGCAGGCGAAACGGGCGTTGGCCGACGGCAGCGGCTTGAGCAGGGCGATGGTGTGCAGCAGTGCGGCGGCCCGCCAGGCCGGGTCGGAGTCCACACCGAGGCGGGGCGGGTCGACCCGGTGCCGGGCGACGGCGGCCACTAAGGCGGAGAAGTCGTTGATCGTGGGCTGGTCGGGCAGGACCTCTTCGTGCCGCTGCAGCAGCCAGGGCACGTCGATGTGAACGACGGGAGCCATGGGTCAGGCGACCCGCCCCTCGCCCTTGGCGGACGGTTCGTCGTCCGGGAAGGCCTCCGCGAACTCCTCGGCGTGGGACGCGAAGAACCTGCGGAACGCCTCCGCGCCCTCCTGCAGCGCTCGGTGCCGGGCGATGTCGGCGGCGGCCGCCTCTCGCACGAGGGCTTTCATGGACGTACCCCGCTCCTTGGCGATCTGCCGCAGGTCCTCTAGCTCGCGCTCGCTGAACTCCACGTTGAGAGCTGGCATGCCCTCACGGTACCGCGCGGGTACTTACTCGTAAATATCCGCAGGTCAGACAAGCAACCCGCCGGTACCGGAACCGACATGCGGCGGTGTCGCGAGGGTGAGGCGTGGGTCACATTCCACCGACCTGATGTCACATACCGGCGCCCGTGGGCCGTCGCAGTGGTGAGCGCGCCACCGGGGAGGCCACGCATGACCGAGCACACCGTTTCCGACCGTTGCGAGACCGACGGACCGCCGGCCGACGCCACCGGTGTGTTCGTCCGGCATCGGGAACTGCTGTTCGGCGTCGTCTACAACATGCTCGGCAGTGTCGCCGACACCGAGGACGTGCTCCAGGAGACCTGGTTGTCGTGGACCGGACGGCGGGACGGTGACGCCCTGGACGGGATCGCCCGTCCCCGCGCGTATCTCG
Source organism: Streptomyces sp. Q2 (assembly GCF_056820935.1). NCBI lineage: Bacteria > Bacillati > Actinomycetota > Actinomycetes > Kitasatosporales > Streptomycetaceae > Streptomyces > Streptomyces sp. Q2. The sequence goes on from NZ_JBXEJE010000008.1 coordinate 130,301, forward strand.
TCCGGATCGCCGTCAACCACGCGCTCGCCCGCCGCGCCGCGGTCAGCCGCCGCCGGGAGACGTACGTCGGTCCGTGGCTGCCCGAGCCGTTGGTGGCAGGCGACGACGGCGGGGCCGAGGATCCGGCGCTGCGCACCGAGTCGGTGTCGATGGCGATGCTGGTGGTGCTGGAGTCCCTGACACCGCTGGAACGGGCGGTGTTCGTCCTGAACGAGGTGTTCGGGTACGCCCTCACCGAGATCGCGGAGATCATCGACCGCACCCCGGCGGCCGTGCGGCAACTGGCGCATCGCGCGCGGGGCCATGTGCACGCGCGGCGCCCGCGGTACCGGGCCCATCCACGGGTGCGGCGGGAGGCGACCGAGCGGTTCGTGCGGGCCGCGCTCGGCGGTGACATCGCCGAGCTGATGGAGATCCTGGCACCGGACGTCACCGTGTGGACGGACGGCGGGGGACTGCGCAGACCGGCGGGACTGCGTCCGGTGCACGGCCGGGACAAGGCCGTCCGCCTCATCACCGGCTACGCGGGCCGGCACGGCCCGCAGCACCTGGACCTGCGCTACCGGCGCGTCAACGGCGACGACGCCGCCGTGCTGTTCGAGGGCGACTCCCCGTACGCGGTGATGGTCATGGACCTCACCCCTCAGGGCGACCAGGTGTCCGGCGTCTACATCGTGACCAACCCCGAGAAACTCACGCACGTGCACCGGGAGGAGACGTGACGAGCAAGGGCGAGCGGGTGGCCGACTGGTTCGACGGCCGTCTCGGCATCCACACCCTCGGCAGGCGGTACCTGCGCAAGGTCTTCCCGGACCACTGGTCCTTCCTGCTCGGCGAGATCTGTCTGTACAGCTTCGTCGTCCTGATCCTCACCGGCGTGTGGCTCACCCTCTTCTTCCATCCGTCGATGAACGAGGTGACGTACCACGGCAGCTACACCCCGCTCAACGGCGTGCGCATGTCCGAGGCGTACGCCTCCACGCTGGACATCAGCTTCGACGTACGCGGCGGGCTGCTGATCCGGCAGCTGCACCACTGGGCGGCACTGGTCTTCGTGGCCGGGATGTTCACGCACATGATGCGGCACTTCTTCACGGGGTCGTTCCGCAAGCCGCGGGAGGTCAACTGGCTGTTCGGCTGGTCGCTGCTGTTCCTGGGTCTGTTCGAGGGCCTGTTCGGCTACTCGCTGCCGGACGACCTGCTGTCGGGCACCGGGCTCAGGTTCGTCGACGGAGCTCTGCTGGCGGTCCCGGTCGTGGGGACGTATCTGTCGATGTTCCTGTTCGGCGGCGAGTTCCCCGGCGACGACATCGTGGCCCGCTTCTACTCGCTGCACGTCCTGGTGATCCCGGGCATCATGGCGGCGCTGGTGGTGGCCCACGTCCTGTTGGTCGTGTACCACAAGCACACCCAGTTCGCGGGTCCCGGACGGAGCGAACGCAACGTCGTCGGCGCCCCGTTCTTCCCGGTGTACCTCGCGAAGGCGGGCGGTTTCTTCTTCCTGGTCTTCGGGACGCTCGCGCTGATCGCGGCCGTGGCGACGATCAACCCGGTCTGGGCGTACGGCCCCTTCCGCGCCGACCAGGTCTCCACGGGCGCCCAGCCCGACTGGTACCTGGGGTTCGCCGAGGGCCTGGTGCGGATCATGCCGGGATGGGAGATCACCCTGTGGGGCCACACACTCGTGCTGGGTGTGCTGATCCCGATCGTCGTCTTCCCGCTGCTCCTGCTGTTCATCGGCGTGTACCCGTTCCTGGAGGCCCGGATCACGGGTGACAGGCGGGAACACCACCTCCTCGACCGCCCGCGCAACCGGCCCGTCCGTACGGCGATCGGCGCGGCCTGGATCAGCGCCTACCTGATCCTGCTGGCGGGCGGGGGCAACGACATCGTGGCGACCCGGCTCCATCTGTCGATCAACACGGTGACGTGGGCGGTCCGCGTCGCGGTGTTCGTCGTCCCGGTGGCCGTCTTCGTCGTCACCAGGCGCATCTGTCTCGGTCTTCAACTCCGGGACAGGGAGCTGGTGTTGCACGGCCGTGAGACCGGTGTGATCAAGCGTCTGCCGCACGGCGAGTACGTCGAGGTGCACCAGCCGCTCGATCAGGCCCGGTTGCACACCCTGACCGCGCACGAGCGGCCCGGGGAACTCGTGGAGCGCGAACCGTAGTCACCAGGCCGTTCGCGGATCCCTCAGATGCTCCGGGGTCCGCTCCGGCTGCCGGTGCTCCTCCCCCTGATCCGTCCTGATCAGGTATCCCGGGCTCGGCGCGAACTCGAACGTCTCGGGCGCCGGGTCATGGAAGCGCTCGGTGCCCGGAAGCGGGATCTCCACCAGCCTGCCGTCGTGGATCATCCACAGCCCGAAGCAGTCGTCCTCCTCGTCATGGATGAGGACCTGCACGGACTCCGGCCGGTCCCACGGCAAAGACTCCAGATGCCTCAGCAGTCCGGTCCGGGAACCCACCCGGACGAACTCCGACGCCCAGCTGTACATGGTGCCGCCGCCCAGGGAACTCGGAACCGGCACGAACCTGCCCTTCCAGCTGCGCTCGTCGTCGTACTCGAGGAGGGGCTCCATGACCTGCCAGGAGTTGCCCAGCGCCAGCACGATGACCTCCGCCATTCTGCTCATGCCGGAGTATCACCGCACGCATGGAGCCCCCGCCAACCGATTTCGGCCTACGTCTGGTCCGCCACGAAGGACGCCATCCGGGTCAGGGCCGAGTTCCAGTTGATGGTGTGCTCGTTCGTCGACCAGGACTGGATGTCGTCGATGTAGCAGAACTGCCCGACGCAGCCCTGGAGTTTGCTCTGTGCGTACGGATCCTGGATGGCCGAGTTCGGTCCGCCCGCGAGGGTCCCGTCGGGCGGGGCCGGCTGGCTCGGGTCGAGCTGGCGGGCGTACCAACGGCTGTGCTGGTTGTGGGCGTTGGCCTCGCCGTAGCCGGTCACGTACGACATGTTCAGCGCGTTGCGGCCGAGGATGTAGTCCATGCTCTGGACGGCGCCGTCACGGTACTTCGAGGCGCCACCGATGTCGTACGCGGTGGCGATGACGACCGCGTTGTGCAGGATCTGGTGGTTGGAGCCCCAGTCGTAGAGGTTGTCGGCGGGGGCGTACGGCATGCCGTACGGATGGGCCTTGAGGGTGGCCAGATAGCGGTCGGCGCCCTTGATCACGGACTGGCGCACCTTGTCCCGGCCGGGCAGCTCGCTCGGTACGGTCGCGAGGTCCAGGCGGGCCGCTGCGGCCGTCCTGGCCCAGTCGTAGCCGAGGGGGCCGAAGATGTCGGCCGTGTGGACCGGCGAGGCGAGGACGTGGTCGGCGAAGGTCTTCTCCCCCGTGGTCAGGTACAGCTCGGCCGCCGCCCAGTAGAACTCGTCGGTGGCGTCGGAGTCGGCGTAGGCGCCGCCACCGATGCCGTCGTCCGGGTCGGCGTACCTCTCGGGATGGGCGAGGGCGGCCGTCCATGCCTTGCGGGCGGCGGCGAGGACCTTCGCCGCGAAGGCCTTGTCGTAGGGCCGGTACAGGCGGGCGGCCTGCGCGGCGGTGGCCGCCAGGTTCAGCGTGGCCTGGGTGCTCGGCGGGTGCAGTTCCCGCTTTTGCGGGTCGTCGCTGGGCAGCAGCGGCAGGCCGGTCCACTGTTCGTCATGGATCTTGTGGTGGGCCATGCCGGCCAGCGGCTGTCCGTCCGGCACCTGCATCTTCAGCAGGAAGTCCAGCTCCCAGCGGACCTCGTCGAGGATGTCCGGCACCTTGTTGCCGCTCTCCGGGATGGCGAGCGAGCCGTCGCCGAGCTTGGCCGGCTGTCCGGTGCGGGCGTGCAGCGAGCGTTCGTACGTGCTGAGCAGCTCCCAGGTGGAGATGCCGCCGTTGACGACGTACTTGCCGTGGTCGCCGGCGTCGTACCAGCCGCCGGTGACGTCAAGGGTGTAGTCGCAGACGCCCGGCTGACAGGGCACGTCGGAGTCGCCCTGGTTGGGGGCGACGTCGACGTGGCCGGCGGGGCGGGCGTAGCCGGGACGCAGGTCGTCGCGGATCGCGATGCCGCTGCGCTGTGTGTAGTAGTACTTCGCGGCGTCCAGGCGCAGCTTCTCGTAGGCGGCCGTGCCGATGTCGAAGGGACGGCTGGTCTCGCCGTCGGCGACCAGGGTGAGGCCGGTGCCCTGCTTCTTGTAGGCGCCGAAGTCGACCGAGTGGACGTTCTGTCCGGAGGAGGCGTCGGTGGCGCGCGGCACGGTCCAGCCCTGGGCGACGACCGCGCCGCCGGAGTTCTTGAGCCGCCAGGGCAGTTTCGCGGTCGCGTCGGTGACCAGGGTGGCGTTCTTCGGCCCGGAGGGCAGGTAAGCGACCTGGTTCACGCGCACCCGGGGTCCGGTGTCGGGCTCGTAGACCTCGGGCGGCACCCCGCCGAGCAGCGACACGTCGTCCATGCAGAAGCGGAACGGCTCGGCGCTGCCGCCGAGTTGGAAGCCGACCTGGCCCTGGGCGGTGTCGACGGGCGAGGTGAACGTGTAGGAGTAGGAGTTGCCCGACACGCTCAGCTGCGGGCTGACCTCGAAGTAGGTGTCGTACGGGGCGGCCGACAGTCCCACGATCGCGCGCAGGACGTGTCCGTCGGGTGTGCCGTTCGCGGTGAAGGAGAACTTGTACGACTCGCCCTTGACCAGGGTGAGGTCGTTCTGGCCGACGGCGGCGTCCCAGCGGTTGGCGGTGCCGCCCGGCACGTCCGCGCAGAGCTGTCCGTCGGACAGGCCCGCGGTGACGTTGTTGGTGGTCCACCAGGGGGCGGTGGTGGTGTCGAAGGTGCCGTTCTTGAGCTGCTCGACCTCGTCGGCGACGGCCCCGGGGGCGGGGAGGCCCACCAGTGCCGCCCCTAACAGGGCCGTCAGAGAGAGCAAGGCGGTTCTGCGTCGTTTCACGTCTGGGCTCCTGGGGGAGGTGCGGGCGACGCTCGGCGTGGGAGCGCTCCCAGATGCGGACGCAGGCCATGCTTGTTGGAGGCATGACACCGAGTCAACGGTCCGGACGGGACTGGTTTCCCGACCGGACCGCACGACCATGGCTCAGCCGGCCGGAACCTCCAGCCTGCTGATGCGCACCGCGCCCCGGGCCTCGCCGGGGTAGGCGCTGGTCAGCGTGAGTCGCAGCCGGGAGCCGCGGACGGCGCCGAAGGTGATGACCGTCGGCTCGTCCGAGGCGGTGCCCCAGTCGACGGCCGTTCCTTCGACGGGCACGTACCGGCCGCCGTCCCACACCTCCGCCTCGACGGAGGCGGGCAGGCTGTGGGTCGCACTCAGGGAGAAGGAGACCTCCACGCGGTCGAAGGTCCGCGTCCGGCCGAAGTCCACCAGGACCCAGTCCTCGGCCCTGGCGCCGCTGAACGCGGGCAGCAGGGCGGTGGCCGCCTTGCTGAAGGCGTTGGACCAGCCGGTGGCCGGGTCACCGTCGAGCATCGCGGCGGGGAGGGTGTCGGGGCGGCCGGAGTAACTGGCGTCCGCGTAGGGAAAGTCCGAGGGCGCCGGGTGGTCGGGCTCGAAGACGGCCGCCGGGGTGACGGCGGCGGACCGGGCGGGGGTGGTGCGCACGGTCACGGTGCCCGACCGCAGCCCTTCCACCCGCGCGGTCACCTTCAGGGCCCCCGGCTCGGTGCCGGACCGCACGATCGCGAGTGCCTTGCCGTGGAAGGCGGTGCGGGTGCTCGCCTGGTAGCGCTCGGCGCTCTCCTCGCGGCCGTTGTCGAGCCCGGCGAGGGAGCCGCCCCTGACGTCGAAGGAGATCAGGTGCTCGGCGCCGGGCACGACGACCCCGCGGGCGTCCACGATGTCCGCGGTGACGAAGGCGAGCGAACGGCCGTCGGCGGCGACGGACGTGCGGTCGGCGGTGAGGCGTACGGCGTGCGGCCTCCCCGCGGTGCGCAGGACGTCGGTGGCGACCACCCTGCCCCCGCGGCGGGCCACCGCCTTCAGCTCGCCCGGCTGGTAGGGCACCTTCCAGGTGAGGTGGAGCTTGCCCGCGCTGCCGTTCGGGCTGGTGTAACTGCCGGGGTAGGGGCCGTCGGTGAAGGTCTTGTCGTCGCCGGTCGCCTCGGTGGTCTCCAGGTACTCCCGGCCGTCGGTGGTCTTCTTCGTGTCGAATCTCCGGGTGCCGAGTGACCTGCCGTTGAGGAACAGCTCGACCGTGTCGACGTTGGAGTACGCCCACACCTCGACCGTGTCGCCCTTCTCGTGGTTCCAGGTCATGGGCAGCAGATGGACCATGGGCTCGCCGGTCCACTGGCTCTGGAAGAGGTAGTACATGTCCTTCGGGAACCCGGCCGTGTCGACCGCACCGAAGAAGGACGCCTTCACCGGGAAGACGTCATAGGGCGTGGGCTCCCCGATGTAGTCGATTCCCGACCACAGGAACTCCCCGGCGAACCACTTCCGGTCCCGGTCCTTCTTGTGCCCGTACTCCCCGCTCATCGTCCAGGAGGCCAGGTTGTTGTCGTACGACGAGGTCGCCCGCTTGCCCGGCGTGTGGTTCTCGCCGGTGTTGAGGCGTTCGGGCTCCTGGTAGACGCCGCGGGTGGAGGTCTCCGAGGAGGACTCCGACTCGAAGAGGAACAGGTGCGGGTAGCGGGCGTGCAGGGCGTCCACCGACTTGGCAGTGTTGTAGTTGAGCCCGAGTCCGTCGAGCTTGGCGAGGATCAGGTCGCCCGGGGAGCCCACGGCGGGCACGCTGCGGTGCCGGTGGGAGCCGATCACGACCGGGCGGGTGTCGTCGGAGGCCTTGATCGCGGCGATCAGCCGGTCCGCCATGGCCAGGCCCGAGGTGGAGGTGAACTCGGATATCTCGTTTCCGATCGACCACATGATGACGGCGGGCGAGTTGCGGGCGGCCAGCACCATCTCGGTGATGTCCCGGTCGGCCCACTCGTCGAAGAACCGGCCGTAGTCGTAGCGCGTCTTGGGGCTCTTCCAGCAGTCGAACGCCTCCACCATCATCACGATGCCCAGCTCCTCGCAGACCTCGATCATCTGAGGGGAGGGCGGGTTGTGGGAGGTGCGGAAGGCGTTGACGCCCATCGACTTCATGATGGTCATCTGTCTGCGGATCGCGTCGATGCTGACCGCGGCGCCGAGCGCGCCCAGGTCGTGGTGCAGGTCGACGCCCTTGATCTTGGCGTAGCGGCCGTTGAGGTGGAAGCCCTCGTCGGGGTCGAGGCGGAAGGTGCGGATGCCGAAGGGCGTGCGGTAGGTGTCGACCGTCCTGCCGCCGACGCGGAGTTCGGTCTCCAGGGTGTAGCGGTGGGGCGAGGCGAAGTCCCAGAGCCTGGGTCTGGTGACGGTCAGCTCATGCGCCTCGGTCGCCTCGGTCGCCTCGGCGTCGACGGTGACCGTGGTGGCCGTGCGGGCCACCGTGCGGCCGGCGGCGTCCTTGATCCGGGAGCGGATCTCGACCTCGCTCGCGGTGCCGGTGCCGTTCACCACGGAGGTCCGTACCCGGACGAGCGCCCGCTCCTCGGTGACGTCCGGCGTGGTGACGTACGTGCCCCAACGCGCCACGCGCACCGGGTCGGTGACCACCAGGCGGGCCTCGCGGTAGATGCCGCTGCCCGAGTACCAGCGGCTGCTGGGCAGCCGGTTCTGCACCTTGACCGCGATCACGTTCTCGGTGGTGCCGTCGGTGTGCACCAGGTCGGTGACGTCCAGGGCGAAACCGGTGTATCCGTAGGGGTGCCGGCCGGCCTCCGTGCCGTTGCAGTAGACGTACGAGTCCATGTAGACACCGTCGAACTCCACCGAGATCCGCTTGCCCGCCAGGCTGGGCGGCAGCGTGAAGGCGAGGCGGTACCAGCCGAGGCCGCCGGGGAAGAACCCGGTGCCGCTGGTGGTGCCGTTCTGCGTGGTCGGTGCCAGCTCGATGCTCCAGTCGTGCGGCACCGCGACCTCGCGCCACCCGGAGTCGTCGTACCCCGGAGCGGCGGCGTCGGCGTACTCACCGGTCGGGTCGGTGATCCCGCCCGGATTGACCAGCGCGAAGCGCCAGCCGTCGCGCAACGCGACCGTACGGCGGCCCGCGGCACCCCCGGCGGCCTCGGCGGCCCACGCCGCCGGGGTGCCCAGGAGCGCCCCGGCCGCGGGCGCTGCCGCGGAGGCGAGGAGAAGCGATCTGCGAGTGACCGTCATGGCGGCTCTCCCTCATCAGGGCCCAGAAGTACTCACAACTGATCGTGAACAAACAGATTCTGACGGTGTGCCACGCGCGCCCGTCAAGGGTGCGGTCGAGTGCTTCTGTCCCAGGCGTCACAACGGCCGGATTTCCCCCTTGACCGCGGCTTGATGGCGGCCCCGGCCGGCACCGGGGTTCCCCGTTCGTGAGGGGCCGGGACGCACTAGGCTGGGACCGATGTGGCGCGCCTGTTCACTGTGAGTGTCCGCGATGGAGTGGCGACGATGAGCCCGGAGTACCCGTTCGACGATGCCGCGACAGCGCGGGCCGTCATCGACGACGCGGGCACGGTGGTCGAGTGGAACGAGGGCGCACGTCTGCTCCTGGGCTGGCCCACCGCCGACGTCGTGGGCCGCCCCGCCCTCGAGCTGCTGGCCGACCCGGCCGAGGTTCCCACTCCGGGCAAGCACCGCTGGGAGGGCGTCCTCGCCCTGCGCCACCGCGACGGCTCGACCGTGTCCGTATGGCTGCTCGCCCACCGCAGACCGTCGCAGGACGGCCCGAGCCACTGGCTCCTGGTCACCCCGCTGAGCGGGGACGGCCCGCACGCGCCCGACGACCCGCTGGACAAGGCCGAGCTGGTCCAGTCCCCCTGCGCCGTCGCGATCTACGACGAGCGGCTGCGGCTGCGCCGGATGAACGCCGCCATGGCCGAGGTGCTCGGGCTGCCCGAGGAGCGGGTGCGGGGCCTGCGGGCGCCCGAGATGAGCGGCAGACCGCAGAGCGAGGACATCGAGCGGCATCTGCACCGGGTGCTCGTCACCGGCCGGGGGCACGACGTGCGCACGTACGTGCCGATCGGCGGCGACGGCCGGATGAACGCCTGGCTGGCCCGCATGGCCCCGATCACCGACGCCAAGGGCCGGGTGCGGGGGGTGTGCGTCGCCGCCCACGACTTCACCGACCAGTACCTGGCCCGGGAGCGGCTCCAGCTGGTGAACGAGGCCAGCGTCCGCATCGGCACCACCCTCGACGTCACCCGAACGGCTCAGGAGCTGGCGGACGTGCTGGTCCCCGCCGTCGCCGACTTCGTCAGCGTCGATCTGCTGGACCCTCCGGAGGCAGGGGGCGAGCCTTCCACGGCGAGGCTGACCGCCCCGGTCAGGATGCGCCGGGCGGCCCACCGGTCGGTGAACCACGGCACCCCCGAGGCCGTGGCCAAGCCGGGCCAGGTCGACTTCTATCCCGTCCCCTCGCCCCAGGCCGACCCCCTCATGGCGGGCCACACCATCGTGGCGACCACGGAGACCCGCGACCTGGCCGAGTGGCTCGCCTGGGACCCCGCGCGCAGGGACCGCGTCAAGGAGTACGGCATCCACTCCACGATGTCCGTGCCGATCCAGGCCCGTGGCCAGACCCTCGGCGTGGCCGTGCTGACCCGGTTCCGGCGGCCGGACCCGTTCACGCCGGACGACGTGCTGCTGGCGGAGGAGGTCACGGCCCGGGCGGCCGTCTGCATCGACAACGCCCGCCGCTACTCCCGCGAGCGCGAGACCGCCCTCGCCCTGCAGCGCAGCCTGCTGCCCCGGTCGCTGCCGCGCACCGCCGCCGTGGAAGCGGCCTCGCGCTACCTCCCGGCCGCCCGCGCGGGAGTGGGCGGCGACTGGTTCGACGTGATCCCGCTGTCCGGGATGCGGGTCGCGATGGTCGTCGGAGACGTCGTCGGCCACGGCATCCAGGCCTCGGCGACGATGGGCCGGCTGCGCACCGCCGTCCGCACCCTCGCCGACATCGACCTGGCCCCGGACGAGCTGCTGACGCACCTCGACGACCTCGTCGTACGGCTGTCCGCGGAGGCCGGCAGCGAGGGCCGCCCCGGTGAGGTCGGCGCCACCTGTCTGTACGCCGTGTACGACCCGGTGTCGCGGCGCTGCACGCTGGCCCGGGCGGGCCATCCGGCACCCGTGATGCTCCCGCCGGGCGGCGTACCCCGGGAGGTCGACATGCCCCCGGGACCGCCACTGGGCCTGGGCGGGCTGCCGTTCGAGTCCACGGAACTGGAACTGACCGAGGGCACCGTGCTCTCCCTCTACACCGACGGGCTGATCGAGACCCGGGAGCGGGACGTGGACGCCAGCCACGCCCTGCTCTGCGACGCCCTGGCGGTGCCCTCCGCCTCGCTGGAGGAGACCTGCGACCGGGTCCTGCACGGCCTGCTGCCCTCGGGCAGCGCGCTGGACGACGTGGCGCTGCTCCTGGCGCGCACCCGGGGGCTGCCCGCGTCCCAGGTCGCCACCTGGGACATCCCGGCCGACCCGGCGCTCGTCGCCCCGATCCGCAAGCAGGTCGTCGCCCAGCTCGACCGATGGGACCTGAGCGCGGCGGCCTTCACGGCCGAGCTGGTGGTCAGCGAGCTCGTCACCAACGCCATCCGGTACGGCGCCCGCCCCATCCGGCTACGGCTCATCCACGACGCGAGCACACTGATCTGCGAGGTCTCCGACACCAACCACACCGCCCCGCACCTGCGCCGGGCCAAGACCTGGGACGAGGGCGGCCGCGGTCTGCTGCTGGTGGCCCAGCTCACCGAGCGCTGGGGCAGCCGGCACCACACCGACGGCAAGACGATCTGGTCGGAGATCAGCCTGGCCGACGAGGAATGAGCGCCCTGCGGGGCGCCCTCCGTGCGCGGACGCCGGCCGCGCACGGGCAGGTCGCGGCATACGCCGTCCTCGCGGGTTCGGTCGCCATCGGCGCTCTCGCCTTCGTCCCGGGGCGTCCTGGCGGCGGTCGGCGGGGCCCTGCTCACCGGGCGGCTCCTGCGGTTCGGCGGTGGGTCGGCGACCGGCCGCGTCCTGGATCGCGTACGGCTCGACGACCGACGTGGTTCCCTGGAGTGACGGGCTACATGAACGGTCCCGGCCGCATCGCATCTCGGTGACGGGGCACCCGGCGCCGTACGCACGGGTGCCGCGGGCGCGAAGAGTTTCCGGGAGTGTGGACGACATGGCGAAGACGTCCCAGGGCCTGTCCCGGGCGGTCCGGCTGGCGAGCGCGGTCGCGGTGCTCGGCCTGCTGACCGCCTGCGGCGGCGGTGACGGCACGGCGAGTGCGCCGCCGAAGATGTCCGGCACGGCCGCCCCCGCGACCGAGGGCCCTGCGACCGCCTCGGCCGTCACCTCCAGCCCCAGCCCCAGCCCGACACCCACGCCGAGTCCGATCCGCAGCGCCGCCGCCTCGTCGACCGCGGCCAAGGACTCCTCCACGTCCATGAGCACCCGGTGTCACACCGCCGAGCTGCGCGCCTCCGTCGGGCGCAACGATCCGGGGGCCGGGCAGGAGAACTTCCCGGTCGTCCTGACCAACGCGTCCGCTCGGACCTGCACCGTGCGCGGCTACCCGGGCGTCGCCTTCCTCGACGCGTCCGGAAAGCAGCTGGGACCGGACCCGAAGCGTTCCGCCGACGCGATGGTGACGGTGAAGCTGGCGCCGGGGAAGAGCGCCTGGGCCGGACTGACCTTCTCCAACCCCGAGGTCAGCGGGGCGCGGGCGGCCACTCCCGAGTCGCTGCTGGTGACCCCGCCGGACGAACGGGACCCGCTGAAGGTGACGTGGACGGCCGGGCCGGTGCCCGTGTCCGGCAACGCGTCCTCGGTGCACCTGACGGTCTTCGCCGCCGGCACCGGCCCCTGAGCCGCCGACGGGAGGGCCGGCCGGGGTGCTCACCGGTCTCTTACCGGCGTCTGCTTCGATGGCGGGGCACCACCTGATTCGTTCCGAAGGATCCAGCACTGAACGCCCCGCTCGCCGAGACCCTGTCCGTCACCCTGCTCGTCGCCGTCCTCGGCTGGGCCGTACTGCGCCCGTTCGGCCGGCCGGAGGCGGTGCTGGCGGTCCCGGCGGCGGGAGTGGTGATCGCGACCGGGGCGATCTCGCTGGAGCACGCGCGGGCCGAGGCCGAGCGGCTCGGGCCGGTGGTCGGCTTTCTCGCCGCAGTGCTGGTACTCGCCCACTTCTGCGACGTCGAAGGGCTCTTCCAGGCGTGCGGGGCGTGGCTGGCCCGGCGAGCGGCGGGGTCCCCGGGGCGGCTGCTGACCGGGGTCTTCGTCCTGGCGTCGACGATCACGGCCGTTCTCAGTCTGGACGCCACCGTGGTGCTGCTCACGCCGGTGGTGTTCGCCACCGCCGCCCGGATGCGGGTCCGGCCCGGGCCGCACGTGCACGCCTGCGCGCACCTGTCGAACACGGCCTCGCTGCTGCTGCCGGTCTCCAATCTCACCAACCTGCTGGCGTTCGCGGCGAGCGGGCTGAGCTTCACACGGTTCGCCGCGCTGATGGCACTGCCCTGGCTGGTCGCGATCGCCGCCGAGTACGCGGTCTTCCGGCGCTTCTTCGAGCGCGACCTGGCAGAGGTCACCCACTCCCCCGACGCCGCCGCGGCGCCGGAACTGCCGCTGTTCGCGCTCGTCACCGTCGCCTGCACGCTGGCCGGGTTCGTCGTGACCTCCGCCCTGGGCGTCGAACCTGCCTGGGCCGCGCTGGCGGGGGCGCTCGTACTGGCCGGGCGTGCTCTCGTCCGGCGGCAGGCCACCCCGCTGACCGTGGTGCGGGCGGCGGGGCCGGCCTTCCTGGCGTTCGTGCTCGCGCTCGGCGTCGTGGTGCGCGCGGTGGTCGACAACGGCCTCGCCGACGCCTTGCGGCACGTGCTGCCCGACGGGAGCGGACTGGTCGCGCTGCTCGGCATCGCCGCACTGGCCGCCGTACTGGCGAACCTGATCAACAACCTGCCCGCGGTCCTGGTGCTGCTGCCGCTGACGGCCTCCGCCGGACCCGGCGCGCTCCTCGCGGTGCTGCTCGGCGTGAACATCGGTCCGAACCTGACCTACGCCGGGTCGCTGGCCACGCTGCTGTGGCGGCGTATCGCGCACGAGCACGGGCACGAGGTCGAACTCGGGGAGTTCACCCGGCTCGGTCTGCTCGCCACACCGGCCGCGCTGGTGGCGGCCGTGGTGGCGCTGTGGGCGTCGCTTCAGGTCGTCGGGGTCTGAAGCGCCGGGCCGGCAGGAGTGCGGGCCCCGTCAGTACTGGTTGCGGCCGTCGCCGGAGCCGTACCCGTAACCGCCGTATCCGCCGTATCCGCCGTACCCGCCGCCGTACCCGCCTCCGTACTGGCCGCCCCCCGAGCAGTAGTACGGGTTGTAGGAGCAGGGCCCGCTGGTGGGGTACGGGTACGTGGGCGCCGGAGTCGGGGTGGGCGAGGCATTGGGGGTCGACGGCGTCGTGGACGGCGTGGGGGTGGGCTTCGAGGCCGGCGTCTTCGACGGCTCGGGCGTGGGCGTGGGTGCGGGCACCTTCGCCAGGGTGCTGTCCGCGCCCCAGTTGACCACCTCCATCTGGAGGTCGGTCTTCGAGGTGTCGATCACCCAGCGCTGCGCGGGGCTGTCGTCGCGGGTCTTCACGACCAGCGAGCCCGCTCCGTCGGTGGCGGCGGGGGTCAGGGCCAGATCCTGGTCCCAGCGCGGCACCAGGATGCCCTGGAGGGTGAAGTCGTAGCGGACGCTCTTGGCGGCCGCCGTGACCGCACCGGTGCACGGGGCCAGCCGCACCGAGTAGCCGAGGTGGGAGTCCAGGCAGAGGTCGGGGTCGTCCGCGTTGCGCAGCAGCCCGTCGGGCGCGTACGACCACTGCTGGGCGGCGGCCGACGAGCAGTCGGTGAGCTCGGTCTCCGCGTTCTCGACGGCCTTCTCCCCCGCGACGCCGACGCAGAGTCCGGACGCCACGTTGTGCAGCCGGCCGCGCATGGTGCCCTGCTCGGCGTCACCGTCGCCGACCCAGGACGGGTCGGCGGTCGCGGTGCCCGGGTCGCCGTCGGGGGCACCGGAGGTACGGTCGTCGTCGGCTTGGGTGGTGTCGTCGGAGGAGCCGAGCGAGGACCACAGGACCAGCGGAAGGACGATCAGCCCGCTCACGGTCAGGACGGCCGCGGTGAGGTTGCGGCGGGACGAGCGACGGGCGGCCTTGTGCGCGGAGCGCCGGGAGGCCGTGCGAGGGCCGACCGGGGATGCCGATGCCGCCCGGGCGGACGCCTCGAAGGCTTCCTGCGCGACGGCGACCGGGTGCCCGGCGTCCGCCGCCGGGACGAAGGGCGCTCCCGGGGCTGCCAAGGGCTGAGGCGGCGTCGTCGCCATGAAGGACTCGCCCACCACGGCGGGGCGCTGGGCCTGCGCCTCCGCCTCGCGGGCGAGGTCGTGCACGTGGGCGCGGGCCTCCACGTAGGCGTACGCGCCCCAGCCGAGCACCGCCTCGGCGAGTGCGCCGCCGAGGCCCACGTTGAACTGGTGCAACTGGTCGGCGGTGTGCCGGCAGTGCTTGCAGCCGTCCAGGTGTCCGCGCAGGTCGGTGTCGATGTCGGCACCGCCGCGCCGATAGGTCACGTCCAGCAGCCGGAGGTAGTGGCGGCACTCCTGCTCGGGGGCGAGTTCGCGGTGGACCTGGAGGCACTCCTCCCGCAACCGCTCGCGGGCGCGCCCCACTTCGACGCGGGCGTCCTCCTCGTCCAGGCCCAGCAGTGCGGCGGGGGTGGCGAGCGGTTCGGCCTCGACCTCGGTGTGCCACAGCAGGCAGCGGGCGGACTGGGGCAACCGCTGGAACGCTCCGGACAGCAGCCGTCGGTGGGCCGGCGGCAGCAGGCGGGCGGCGGCTCGGTCCCCGCCACCACCGGCGGTTCTCAGCTCCGGGTGCAGCATCTCGCGTCTGTGGTCGCCGTCCCACTCCGCCGCGATGCGGCGCACGGTGACGAGCAGTTGGGGGCGCCAGGCGGAGGTCGGCCCGTTCTGGCGCAGTGTTTCTCCGAAGAGCCGGGTGAATGCGGCGGTGGTGAGCATTCCCGCGGGGCGGGCGCCGTCGGTGCACAGCCGTGCGTAGGCGAAGGCCGCTTCCCAGTGCCGGTCGAGGAGTTCACCGACCGGCTGGAGGGCGGGTGTCGCCCCGCTCCACTTCTTGAGCTCGGCGCTCAGTTGCTCGTCCGTGGCGTCTGAGGGGCGAGCGGGAGTCGGGGAATTCGACAGGCCTGCGTCTTTCACAGCGGCATTCCTCCGAGGGCGTTCTGTACTAAGTCCATACCAATGGGTATGCGGTGCCGCCGACACGACGCCGAGGTTCATCCGCACAGGGTTCGGCATCTCGAACGCCCACCAGGGGCAGCTCTTTTGAAGCGTGGGGAGCGTACGGGAGCGGCCTCGTGCGCACAGGAGAGACGTTATTGTCCGTGCGCCGACAACGCACACCTTTGCACAGGTCAGCGAGACGTAACAAGTGATGCCGCGGTTTTGTGCATTGCGCTCGGGTCGGAGGTATTTGACGACGGGTCAATAGCGTCCCCTTTGCGTCACCTTTAGAGTTGCCGCGCTATCGCCCCGGTAAATGGGAACGGTATTCACCTGGTTCCGCGTCGACTTCGCGCCAACCATTGAACGGCCACTCCACCGCGCATCGGGCCGGACTTCCGGCTCACCCGCCAACCATTGGACCGCCGGCCCGGTAGGCGCCGGGCGGCAGGCCGTAGCGCTCACGGAAGACCCGGTTGAAGTGGAAGGGGCTGGCGAAGCCGGAAGCCGCGGCCACGCGTTCCACCGAAAGGTCGGTGCTTTCCAGCAGTCGGGCGGCGTGGTGCAGCCGCGCCTCGCGCAGCGCCCGCATCGGGGACCGGCCGAGCTGCTCGGTGAACACATGGGCGAACCGGGAGGGGGACAACCGGACGCTTTCGGCGAGCGATTCGACCGTGTGCGGCGCCCCCGGGTCGGCCGCGAGGATCTCCTGGGCCCGGCGCACCCGCGGGTCGACACCGGCCGGCGGCGCAGTGGTGCGCGCGGCGCCGGCGGTGAGCAGGACGACCTCCTCCAGCGCGCACAGAGCCAGTTCGCGGGCCGCGGTGCCGTGCGCCACGGCGACCTGCTCCCGGTCGGCGTCGGAGGCGGGCGGCGCTCCGGTGCCCGTCCAGCGGGCGTCGGTGAGCATGCGGTGGAAGGCCGCCTCGATCCGGGCGGACACTCCGGCAGGGGTCGGGGTGACGACGTACATGCCGTCGCCGGCGTCGTACGGACGCAGCCAGGCGGACCAGGACGGTCGGGCCTGGCAGTGCGCCCACCAGAACCGCCAGTGCGGGGCGCCCGGTTCGACGCCGTAGTCGTGCCGGACACCCGGGGCGAGCACGACCAGGTCCCCGGCACCGGCCCGCGCCTGCGCCGCCCCTTGGCGAAGCCGGCCCTGTCCGCCGGTCGTCCAGGTGAACAGCCAGCTGTCGGCCCCGCGGGGCCGGTGCACGCCGTAGCCCGGCACCTGGTCGAAGTGTCCGACCACGACCAGGCCCGGCGGCGGTCCCGGATCGCCGGACGCGGCAGGCTCGGGCAATCCGTCAGCGGTCACGGGCATCCTCCTCGGAAACGCGGCGGCCTAGCGTGTCGCACCGAAGACACCGAACCGAGGAGCGGATCCATGACAGCCACGGACTTCGGCGCCACCGGCGCTCCCATCCTGCCCGAGGACGGGCCGCGGCAGTTCGCACAGGACGGCTTCACCGTCGTGCGGGGGCTGTTCCACCACGACGAGATCGACCGGCTGTGTGGCGCGTTCGCGGCGCTGCACGCGGCCGGGCCGGTGCCCGGGCACTTCGAGCCGCGCGCGTCGGCGGATCCGCTGCGGCAGTACCCGAGGGTGATGCACCCGCACGAGATCGACGAGCTGTCGCGGGAGGTGCTCCTGGACGGGCGGTTGCGCGAGGTGCTGGAGACACTGCTCGGCGAGGAGGTACTGGCCGCGCAGAGCATGTTCTACTTCAAGCCGCCCGGGGCGCGGGGCCAGGCCTTGCACCAGGACAACTTCTATCTGCGGGCGGAGCCGGGCACGTGTGTGGCGGCCTGGATCGCCTGTGACGTCATCGACCGGGACAACGGCGGCCTGGAGGTCGTCCCCGGCACGCATCGGATGGAACTGTTCTGCCCGGAGGAGGCGGACGCCGAGTTGTCCTTCGCGCGGGAGTACGTGCCCCCACCGCCGGGCCTGTCGCCCGTGGCCGTCGACATGGAGCCGGGGGACGTCCTGTTCTTCAACGGCAGCCTGGTGCACGGCTCGCAGCCCAACCGCACCGGCGACCGCTTCCGCCGCTCGTTCATCGGCCACTACGTCGGCCGTTCCACCGAGCGCATCGGGCACTACTACCGCACGCTGTCGATGAGCGGCGACCGGGTGCCGCTGCCTCGGAGCGAGGGCGCGGGTCCGTGCGGCACGGAGTTCGCACCGCACGGACCGCACTGAACGAATTCCTCAGGAGTGACCGACGATCGGGTGCGGGCCGTAGGGCTGCTCCAGTTCCTCGATCTCCTTGTCGCTGAGTTCGAGTTCGACGGCGGCCACGGCGTCCTCGATGTGCTGCGGCCTGGCCGCGCCGATGATGGGCGCGGCCACCGTCTCCTGGTGCAGCAGCCAGGCGAGGGCCACCTGGGCGCGCGGTGCACCCCGGTCGTCCGCGATGCGGGTGACGGCCTCGACGATGGCGCGGTCGCCCTCCGAGTAGAGGCGGCTGCCGAAGTCGTCGTTGGCGCTGCGCTCGGTGACGGTGCCCCAGTCCCGGGTCAGCCGGCCGCGGGCCAGCGGGCTCCACGGCAGGACGCCGACGCCCTGGTCCGCGCAGAGCGGCAGCATCTCGCGCTCCTCCTCGCGGTAGAGGAGGTTGTAGTGGTTCTGCATGGAGACGAACGTGGTCCAGCCGTTGCTCTCGGCCGTGTACTGCATCTTGGAGAACTGCCAGGCGAACATCGAACTCGCCCCGATGTAGCGCACCTTGCCGGCCTTCACCAGGTCGTGCAGGGCCTCCATGGTCTCCTCGACCGGGGTGTGCGGGTCGTAGCGGTGGATCTGGTAGAGGTCGACGTAGTCGGTGCCGAGGCGGCCGAGGCTGTGGTCGATCTCCGTCATGATCGCCTTGCGGGAGAGCCCGGCGCCGTTGGGTCCGGGCCGCATCCGGCCGTGCACCTTGGTCGCGAGCACGACGTCGTCGCGGCGGGCGAAGTCGGCCAGGGCCCTGCCGACGATCTCCTCGCTGGTGCCGTCGGAGTAGACGTTGGCGGTGTCGAAGAAGTTGATCCCGGCCTCCAGCGCCTGCCGGATCAAGGGGCGTGATGTTTCCTCGTCGAGGGTCCACTCGTGCGCGCCGCGGTCGGGCAGGCCGTAGGTCATGCAGCCCAGACAGATCCGCGAGACGTCCAGGCCCGTCGAACCGAGCTTCACGTACTGCATCGTTGCCGCTCCTGCCTTCGGGATGGGTACGAAAGCGAGCGTACGACTTCGCCCGCGCTCGAAGTCGTACGGCGGGTCCCGCGGAGTTCACCCCAGAAGGTGCAGCGCCCGCTCCCAGCCGAACTCCGGGCGCGCGCCGTCCTCCCCCGGCTCGCCGGAATACGGCTCGCCGAACCTCACGCCCATGGCGCGCAGCCGTATCAGACTGTCCCGGTAGGCGGGGTGGGCGGCGAGCGCGTCGGCCACGCACGGCAGGACGGCGACCGGCACGCCCAGGCCGTACGTCTCGCACAGGGTCGCCACGGCGAGGGTGTCGGCGAGCCCGGCCGCCCACTTGTTGACGGTGTTGAAGGTGGCGGGAGCCACCACGACGGCGTCCGGCGGCGGGAAGGGGCGCGGGTCGCCGGGGCTGCGCCAGGCCGAACGGATCGGCCGTCCGGTCTGCGCCTGGACGGCGGCGGTGTCGAAGAAGCCGTTCATCGCGACGGGCGTCGCGATCACCCCGACCTCCCAGTCGCGTTCCTGGGCGGCGGTGATCAGCTTGCTGACGTCCGTCGCGATCCCGGCGGCGCAGACGACGACGTAGAGGAAGGGTTTCCCGTCCGGTCCGGTCATCCCGGCACCCTACTGAAGCCGCCTGCCGGAGCATCGCCCAGGCCGGACGCGGGGAGCGTCAGCCCACCGTCTCGGACACCGTGATGGCGCTGACGGGGCAGGCCCGGGCGGCCTCCCGGACCTTCGGGTCGCCGCCGCCGTCCTCCCGGTCGGGCAGGAGGGCGCTGAAGCCGTCGTCGTCCTGGGTGAAGACGCCCGGGGCGGCCAGGGCGCACTGGCCGGCGCCGATGCAGACGTCCTTGTCGATGTCGATGCGCATGACCTGAGCCCCCTACCAGGTCACGGGGAGTTCCAGCATCCCCTGGATGGTGTCGCCGGGTTTGAAGGGGATCTCGTCCGCGGGGGCGGCGAGGCGGAGGCCGGGCAGCCGGGCGAAGAGCGTGTGCAGGGCGATCTCCATCTCGGCGCGGGCCAGGTTCTGGCCGAGGCACTGGTGGATGCCGAAGCCGAACGCGACGTGGTGGCGGGCGGACCGGTGCCAGTCCAGGGTGTCGGGGTCGGCGTACACCTCCTCGTCGCGGTTGATGACCGAGGTCGCGAAGACCACGCCGTCGCCCGCCCTGATCGTCGTGCCCGCCACCTCGATGTCCGCGGTCGCCGACCGCAGCAGGCCGTCGGCGATCGACAGCATCCGCATGAGTTCCTCGACGGCGGCGGGCAGCAGTGCGGGATCGTCGCGCAACTCGGCCAGCCGCCGCGGGTGCTGGAGGAGCGTGAAGGTGCCGAGGGAGATCATGTTGGCGGTCGTCTCGTGGCCCGCGACCAGCAGGATGATCGCCAGGGAGATCGCTTCTGGGCGGTCGATCTCCCCGTCGCGCAGCTGCTGGTGGACGAGTCCGTCCAGCACGCCGTCACCGGGCTCGCGCTGCTTTTCTTTGCGGTCGATCAACTCACCGACATACGACTCGAGTTGATCGCGTGCGTCCATGGTGTCGGCGGCCGTCGGGCCGCGCAGCAGGCGCCGGGACTGCCCTTCGAAGAAGTCGTGGTCGGCGTACGGGATGCCGAGCAGGGCGCAGATGACCGTCGACGGCACGGGCAGTGCGAAGGCGCTCACCAGCTCGGCGGGCGGTCCCTGGGCGATCATCGCGTCGATCCGCTCGTCCACGACCTGCTGGATGCGCGGGCGCAGTTCGGTGGCGCGTTTGAGGGTGAAACCGGGGACCATCATCCGCCGCTGGGCGCGGTGCTCGGGGTCGTCGACGCCGAGCAGTGCGGTCTTCCGGTCCCGGACGGCCGCGAAGCGCGCCGAGGGCGCGGGGAAATCGGGCCGGGTCCGATCGGTGGACAGGCGCGGGTCGGCCAGCAGGGCGCGGGCGGCGGCATGACCGCTGACCAGCCAGGCCGGGCTGCCGTCGAAGAGGGTGATCCGGGTGAGCGGCCGGGCGGTGCGCAGCGGATCGTAGGCGGCCGGCGGGTGGTAGGGACAGGTCCGGCTCTGGGGGAAGGCGACCGGTTCCGTTTCCGTCATGGCAGACCTCGCAGACGAAGGGTGCGGCATGCAGCATCATTAGATGCCCCGGGCATCTAAGGGGCGACGAGAAGTTCGGCCAGATCGGTGGCACGGGCGATATGGCCGGGGATCACCGCTCCCCGGGCGCGCATCGCACGGCCGGATCCACGGTCGGCCGGCGGACCGTCGTCGCACCTCGGAAATCCGGTTGTCCCCGCACGGCCGCCACCCCCAGGATCTGGCCATGCTGAAAACCGATGCCCCGCTGCCGCCGACCGCCACCGCCGTTCCTCCGGTGCGCGTCCAGCGGCAGTCCGGCCGTCCATGGAGGCCGACGCCCGCGCGCTCATGACCGCCGCGCTCGTCGCGGGACTGCTCGCGGGGTACGGCATCGCCGTCCCCGTCGGCGCGGTCGGCGCCTATCTGGTCTCCCTCACCGCCCGGACGTCCCTGCGAACCGGCGTCTGCGCCGCGCTCGGCGTGGCGGCCGCCGACGGGCTCTACGCCCTCGTGGCCACCCTCGGCGGCTCCGCCCTCGCCGGCGCGCTGCGGCCGGTGCTCGGGCCGCTGCGCTGGGCCTCCGCCCTGGTCCTGGTGGCGCTCGCGGTCCTGGGCGCGGTCACGGCCGTACGGCAGTACCGCGGCCACCGGCTCACCACCCGGGTCGACCCGCCTCCGCCGAGCCCCGGGCGGGCCTTCCTGGCGCTGCTCGGGATCACCCTGCTCAACCCCACCACCGTGGTCTACTTCGCCGCCCTGGTGCTCGGCACCCGTGCCGAGACGGCCGTACGCCCCCTGGAACAAGGGGTGTTCGTGCTGGCGGCCTTCGTCGCGTCCGCGAGCTGGCAGCTGCTGCTCGCCGGGGGCGGCGCCCTGCTGGGCCGGGCCCTGACCGGACACCGGGGGCGGCTGGCGACGGCAGTGCTGTCGAGCGGGGTGATGACGGCGTTGGCCGTGCGGATGCTGGTGGCTCCGTCATGAGTGGGCCGACCTGTCGTGCGGTGCGGTGGGGGCTGTGCCGTACAGGCTCGGTGCGGGCGGGTACCGGAGGAAGTAAGGGCCGGGCGGCACTCTTTGGGGCCGTCGGGGAACGCTGTACGGATGAAAACCGTTCGTACCGATGTTCAACCGGGACACGGACGAACGTAGCCGACGACGATGGGACGGATGCCATGCCTCTCGAGGGCGAGTACGAACCCAGCCCGACGGAATGGGTGCGCAAGCAGGTCGAGGAGTACGAGAGCTCCGGCGGCACGAAGGGCACCACCATGATGGGGATGCCCGTCATCCTGCTCACGACCCGTGGCGCGAAGAGCGGCAAGCTGCGCAAGACGCCGCTGATGCGCGTCGAGCACGAGGGGCGTTACGCCGCGGTCGCCTCCCTGGGCGGGGCGCCCAAGCACCCGGTCTGGTACCACAACGTCAAGGCCGATCCTCGGGTGGAACTCCAGGACGGTCCGGTGAAACAGGACATGACGGCCCGTGAGGTCACCGGCGACGAGAAGGCCGAGTGGTGGGAGCGCGCGGTGGCCGCCTATCCGCCCTACGCCGACTACCAGAAGAAGACAGACCGGGAGATACCGCTCTTCGTGCTGGAGCCCTCGGACGGGAACTGAACCTCCCGGAAAAAATTCTCGGCCCAGGACGCATGGACCCGCGTCCGCCGGGCACCCGAGCGTCAGGCCCCGCCGCGTTCCCCCGTCGCGGCGGGGCTTTCCCCTGTCTCGGCGGCGGGCCGGTCGGTCACGTCGAGGAAGATCTGGCCGGCCTCCGGGACGGTACTGGCGATGGACCGCTTGATCCGTACCGCGACCTCCTCGACCCGCTCGCTGTCCAGTCCGGGCACCAGGTCGATGCGGGCGGCCACCAGAAGCGAGTCCAGCCCCATCTTCATCGTGAACAGCGCCTCCACGCTGTCGATCTCGGGCTGCGCCTTCAGCAGCATCCGGATCCTGCCGCTGGACTCCGGGTCGGCGGCCTCCCCGATCAGCTGGTCCCGTGCCTCGCGGCCGAGGCGGTAGGCCACGTAGACCAGCAGGGCGCCGATCGCCAGCGACGCGGACGCCTCCCACACGACCTGCCCGGTGACCATGTGCAGCGCCATGCCGGCCATCGCGAGGGTGACGCCGAGCACCGCCGTGCCGTCCTCGGCGACGACCGTGCGCAGCGCCGGGTCGCGCAGGCCGTCCATGCCCCCGCCCTGTCGGCGTACCTGGTACAGGGCCCTGACCAGCGAGAGTCCTTCTGCGATGAGGGCGACGCCCAGCACGACCAGGCCCGCCACATATCCGCCGCGCGTCTCCTCGGCGCCGTTCCTGAGGGCCTCGATCCCTTGGAAGAAGGAGAAGCAGCCGCCCATCACGAAGATTCCGACGGCCGCGAGGAGCGACCAGAAGAACCGCTCCTTGCCGTAGCCGAAGGGGTGACGCCGGTCGGCGGGACGGCGGCTGCGGCGCAGTGCGGCGAGCAGGAAGACCTCGTTCATGCTGTCGGCCACCGAGTGCGCGGCCTCCGACAGCAGTGCCGGTGAGGCCGCGAGGAGCCCGCCGACGGCTTTGGCGACCGCGATCACGAGGTTGGCCGCGAGCGCCACGAGCACGGTGACGCGAGTCTTCCGATCCGCCGTCTGTTCTGAAGATGTACCTGTCACCTCCGCCGACTGCCCCGGTCGGTCCGGCTCACACCGTGCCGTCTGCGGAAAACGGGGAACGCGTTCACCAGGGCGGTCCGACAGCGGGCAGCCACGGAGCAGGGAGGAAGCATGGGTGCCGGGGACGACGGCAACAGCGAGTACGGCAAGAAGAGCTTCACCCGGTCCAAGAGCCACTTCGCGGACCGGATCACCGCGGACGGCCGGGACGGCTGGCCGGTTGAGGCGGGCCGTTACCGGCTGGTGGTGAGCCGCGCCTGCCCGTGGGCGAGCCGCTCGCTGATCTCCCGGCGCCTCCTCGGCCTGGAGGACGCGCTGTCCCTCGCCGTCGCCGACCCGATCCAGGACGACCGCAGCTGGCGCTTCACCCTCGATCCCGACGGCCGCGACCCGGTTCTCGGCATCCGCTACCTCAGCGAGGCCTATGACCGGCGGCAGAGCGACTACCCGGGCGGCGTGAGCGTGCCCGCGATCGTGGACGTGCCGAGCGGGAAGCTGGTCACCAACGACTACCAGCGCATCACCCTGGACCTCGCCACCGAGTGGACGGCCCTGCACCGGGAAGGCGCGCCCGACCTGTATCCGCAGGCGCTGCGCGACGAGATCGACGCGGTGATGGCGGACGTCTACCAGGACGTCAACAACGGCGTGTACCGGGCGGGCTTCGCCACCGGCCAGGAGGAGTACGAGGCCGCCTGCGCGGGAGTCTTCCGCCGGCTGGACCTGCTGACACCCCGGCTCGCCCGGCAGCGGTACCTGGTCGGCGACACCATCACCGAGGCGGACATCCGGCTGTTCACCACCCTGGTCCGCTTCGACGCCGTCTACCACGGCCACTTCAAGTGCAACCGCTGGAAGCTGACCGAGAACGAGGTCCTGTGGGCCTACGTCCGCGACCTCTACCAGACTCCGGGCTTCGGCGACACCGTCGACTTCGACCACATCAAACGGCACTACCACCAGGTGCACACCGGCATCAACCCGACCGGCATCGTGCCCCTCGGACCGGACCTGTCGGGCTGGCTGACACCCCATCACCGGGAGAAACTGGGCGGCCGGCCGTTCGGCGACGGGACGCCGCCGGGTCCGGTACCCGAGGGCGAGAAGGTCCCGGAAGACCACCGACCCATCCGCTGACAAGGAGATTCACGTGGCCAAGAAGAAGAAGCTGCCCCTCGTCTACAAGCCCGTCGGCTTCGTGCTGGGCTGGACGAGCGGAACCCTGGCGGGACTCGCCTTCCAGAAGACCTGGAAGGCGATCCGACACGAGGACGACGCGCCCGACGCCCTGGACCGGGACCGCGGCTGGGGAGAGATCCTGCTGGCCGCCGCGATCCAGGGCGCCATCTTCGCCGTGGTGCGCAGCGCGGTG
This sequence comes from Streptomyces sp. Q2, assembly GCF_056820935.1. Taxonomy (NCBI): domain Bacteria; kingdom Bacillati; phylum Actinomycetota; class Actinomycetes; order Kitasatosporales; family Streptomycetaceae; genus Streptomyces; species Streptomyces sp. Q2. Next base: position 154,842 of record NZ_JBXEJE010000008.1, read on the forward strand.
GACCGCACCGGTGCCAAGGCCATCGAACGCTCGACGGGCGTGTGGCCGGCCGACGACAAGGGCGGCCGGGACTGACGGCGGCCAGTGGTCACGCCCGGACGGGGGTCATCCCCGCCCGGGCGCTTCACCCTGTTCGTACGGGGCCCAGCCCCGTTCGTACGAGCCTCAGCCCTGTTCGTACGAGCCTCAGCCCTCTTCCTACGGGGCCCAGCGACGCCCGGTCGCGGCTCAGCCCTGCTTGGGCGCCGTCGACGGGATCAGGCGCAGCGTGAAGGAGTGGCCGGCCGGATCGGCGTAACCGCGTTCCTCGTACGGTCCGGCCGCGTCCTTGGTCTCCAGGGGCCGCCCGCCGAGCCCGATCACCTTGCGCTCGGCCTCGTCCAGGTCGTCCACCACGAAGTCGATGTGGGCCTGGAGGGCGTTCTCGGGCCGGGGCCAGCTCGGCGGCGTGGCGTTCACGTCGCGGCGGAAGGCCATGCACATCCCGCCGGCGCCCCTGATCTCGACCCGGTTGGCACTCTCGTGCGTCTGCTCGGCGCCCAGCAGCTCCTTGTAGAACACGGCGAGCTTCTCGGGCTCGGCGCAGTCGAGCACGACCACGCCCGCTTTGACCAGTGCCATGTCTCCTCCGAAGGTCCGGGGCGCGGAACGGTGGTGTCCCGCCACCCTGTACCTAGCGGATATCCCGACCTGGCCGATTCAGTCGGCCTCCCGGGTCAATCGCCCACAGGTGAGGGCGCGTTGACACGTGTGGGAGGGGAGGGAGTATACGCAGCTCAACTGGGCTGTGCAGTAACGGACATCACGGCCAGGTCACGGTGTAGATCATTTACGCTCTGGGCAGCCTCGTAGCGCTTCTCGGTTCAACTTTCGGCCATAGAAGCCCAGTTCGAGTGCACGGGGCGGTCGTCGTGACTGCCCGCTCGCAGGGGCGGGGGGCTCTGCGTCACGTCTCCCGAAAGGAAGCACATGCCTCAGGACGTCCGGTTCGACCTCCCCTTCGACACCCCCGTCAGCGAACACCTGGAGTACGCCCGGGCGCGCCATCTGCGCTGGATCTGGGACATGGGCCTGGTCCGCAGTCTGGCCGGGTTCGAGGAGTACAAGTCCTGGGACCTGCCGCAGGCCGCCGCCCGCACCTACCCGCACGCCTCGGCGGACGACATGGTCGTCCTGATGAACTGGTTCTCCCTGGCCTTCCTCTTCGACGACCAGTTCGACGCGAATCAGCCGGACCGCGCGGACCGCATAGCGGAGGTCGCGCGCGAGCTCATCGTCACACCGCTGCGGCCGGCGGGAATCCGCCCCCGGGTGGTCTGCCCCATCACGCTGGCCTGGGCGGAGGTCTGGAACCATCTCTCCGATGGCATGTCCCTGACCTGGCGGACCCGGTTCGCCGCCTCCTGGGGACGTTTCCTCGTGGCCCACTGCGAGGAGGTCGACCTGGCGGCCCGTGGGCTGGCGGGGACCCTGGGGCTCGACGAGTACGCCGAGTTCCGGCGTCGCACGGTCGGCATCCACCACAGCATCGACGCGGGAGAGCGCAGCCGCGGCTTCGAGGTGCCGCCGCAGGCGATGGCGCATCCGGTGATGGAGCGGATGCGCGACCTGGCCGCCGACACGATCGGGTTCATGAACGACATCCACTCCTTCGAGCGCGAGAAACGCCGGGGCGACGGTCACAACCTGATCGCCGTGCTGCACAGGGAGCGGTCCTTCTCGTGGAAGGAGGCGGCCGCCGAGGCTTACCGCATGACGACCGCCTGCCTCGACGAGTACCTGGAACTCGAGGCCCGCGTCCCGCGAATGTGCGACGAGCTCGGCTTCGACGAGGAACAGCGCGCCCGGGTGCTGATGGGCGTGGAGGCCATCCAGCACTGGATCAACGGCAACTACGAGTGGGCCCTGGTCTCGGGCCGCTACGCGGCGGCCAAGGACGGACCCGCGGCCGCCGCCGAACTGGCCGGACGAGGCTCGGTGGACGACCTGCTGGCCGTGTGACGGGACAGCGCTGCCCGGTCGGTGGTCCGACCGGGCAGCGGGAGTGCGCGCGCCGCGGGCGCTACACGGGGAACTCGACCGGCAGGCTGTCCAGCCGGGACTCCCACGTGGAGGCCGTCGAGCCGAGCTCGTCCGCCGGTACGGCCAGACGCAGGCCCGGCAGCCGGTGCAGCAGGACGTCCACGCCGATCTCGATGATGGACTGGCCGATGCTCTGCCCGGGGCACTCGTGCGGGCCCGCGCTGAACGCGAGATGCGACTGGTTGCCCTGGACGGAGACCCCCGGATCGGGCCGGACCTCGGGGTCGAGGTTGCCCGGTGCGAGCCCGAGGACGAGCAGGTCGCCCTCCTGGATGTGGTGCCCGCCGAGTTCGAGGTCGGTGGCGGCGAAGCGCCCCGGCATGACCGCCAGCGGCGGCGTGTTCCACATGACCTCCTCCACCACCGCGGAGATGTTCAGCTGACCGCTGACCAGACCGGCGAGGCGGGAGGCGTCGGTGAGGACCAGTTGCAGCACCCGGGCCAGCAGGTTGCTGGTCGTGGTGTGCGCGGCGATCAGCACCAGGCGCAGATGGCTGACGACCTCCTCCATGTCGAGACCCGCGTGGTGTTCGAGCAGGGCGGTGGCGAAGTCCGAGCCCGGCTCGGCCTGCTTGCGGGCGGCGAGTTCGCCGAGGATGCCGACGATGCGGTCGTTGTGGGCCAGTGCCCCCTCGCCGCCCTTGAGGACCTGGGCGCAGGACTCGACCAGGCTGCGGCCCTCCGCCGCGGGGAGGCCGAGGATGCGGGTGAGGACCAGCATCGGCAGGTGCTCGGCGTACTCCGCCACCAGGTCGGCCCGCCCGGTGTCGGCGAACGCGTCGATCTGCTTGTTCGCGAAGTGCGTGACGTGCCGCCGGATTCCGCGGCCGGCCGCGGCCTGCAGCCCGTCGGTGACGGCGCCGCGCAGCCTGCGGTGCGGTTCGCCGTCCTGGGAGACGCAGTCGGGGCGCCAGGCGAGCATCGGGACCAGCGGCGAGGTCTCCTCGATCCGGCCGTCCTGCCAGTCCCGCCAGATCCGGGCGTCCCGGCTGAACTGGCGGGGGTTGTCCAGCACCCGCCGGTTGTCGCGGTAGCCGAGGACCAGCCAGGCGGCGACGTCACCCTCGAGCAGGACGGGGGCCACGGAACCGTGTTCCTTGCGCAGCCGCTCGTAGATGCCGTGCGGGTCGGTCGCCGCCTCCGGACCGTACAGCCGGGCGAGATCGGCTCCGCCGTGGGCGACGGGGCAGCCGCGCGGGGCGTCGGTGCCGTCTAAGGTCTGATCGTTCATCGGGGCTCCAGTGCGACGGCGGAGCGTTCCTTCAAGTGACGTATCAGGGCCACGAGTACGTCACGGCTGGAGGCCCGGTCGCGGGCGTCGCAGGCCACGATCGGGGTGTGCGGGGAGATGTCCAGGGCGTCCCGGATCTCTTCGACCGGGTGGTTCCTGGAGTCGGGGAAGACGTTCAGGGCGATCACGAAGGGGACGTTCTGCCGCTCCATCTCCTCGATCGCCCGGAAGCTGGAGGCGAGCCGACGGGTGTCCACCAGGACGACCGCGCCGAGCGCGCCCTTGAACAGGCCGTTCCACAGGAACCAGAAGCGCTCCTGGCCGGGCGTGCCGAACAGGTAGAGCACCAGCTTCTCGTTGATGCCGATCTTGCCGAAGTCCAGACTGACCGTGGTCTCGGTCTTGTCGGCGACGCCGATGAGGTGGTCGTCGTCGGCGCTGGCCTGGGTGAGGGTCTCCTCGGTGGTCAGCGGCTTGATGTCGCTGACCGAGCGGACCATCGTGGTCTTCCCGGTCCCGAAGCCGCCGGCGATCATCACCTTCACCGAGCGAGTGCCCCCGGCAGCCGGACCGCCGGGATGGTCAAAGCCTTTGAAGTCCACTGAGTACCTCCTCAAGGAGCGCGAGGTCTGGCCCGCGACCGGCGTCGTGCGCCGGGATGGGGTCACGGGCTTCGACGCGGCCTGCCTCGAGCAGATCCGCCAACAGCACCGCGAGAATGTTGAAGGGCAATCCGAGATGGGCGCCGAGTTCGGCCACCGACAGCGGATCGCGGCAGCGTCGAAGGATCTCCTCGTGCTCGTGCTGCATACCCGGGACGGGGGCGGTGCGGGAGACGATGAGGGTCGCCACGTCGAGACTCGACGCCGGACCGCCCGGTCCGCTACGCCCTCCGGTCAGGACGTAGTAGCGCTCGAGACCGGACGGGTCCGTGGGCCGACGGGGAGCACTCATCCAGAGTGCTCCTCCAGGCGCGGAGTGGTGCCGAGGAGCTCACCCATCCGGCGGGCCATATCCCTCATCTGGTGTCCGAGCAGCCCCTGGTCGAGGCCTTCCCTGGCAAGGACACCGAGATACGTCTCCACGCCGGCGCGTACGACGAAGAGGTGGCCGCCGTCGACCTCGATCATCGCCAGCCTGAGCTGCCCCGCGTACTTGGGGAACTGCTCGGCGACCGGCTGGGCCAGCGCCTGCAGGCCGGCCACCACGGCCGCGAATCGGTCCACGTCGTCGGGGTCTTCGGCGCCAAAGGAGGTGATTGCCTTGCCGTCGCTGGAGGCCACGAGGGCGAAGCGGATCTCCGGGATGGATTCCACCAGATCGCGCAGCGCCCAGCTCACGTCGGTTCCCTGTTGCGTCATGGGACTAGTCGCTCTCTTCAGTGCGGTGCTCTGCGGACTCGCGGCCGTCGGGCGTGCCGGTCGCCTCGACGGACTCGCGTCCGGCGGTGGCGAAGGCGGCCAGGCCGGTGAAGGAAGCGTCGGGCGGAACGGCCATGACGCCGGTCTCCTCGGTCCGCTCGGCGCGCTCGGCCGGCTGGTGCCGCTCCGACTCGTTGCGCTTGCTCCTTCGTTTGGGCAGTCCGCCGGGGGTGGTGTCCGCGGCGTCGGTCTCCTGCGCCGCGGCTTCCACGCCGGCCGGGACCTGGGCCGCAGTCGCCGCGGCGGCCTGGACCACCGGTGCCGTCGCCGCGGGGGTGACCGCGGGCAGCTGGCTGAAGTACTTGTGCGGGACCACGACCACCACCGAGGTGCCGAGCCAGGGGGAGTCCGCGAAGGTGACGCGGATGCCGTAGCGGCGGGCGAGGGCGCCGACGACCCGCAGGCCGAGGTTGGCGTCCTCCGAGACACCGCCGAGGCCCGGTCCGGCCCCGGTGCCCGCGAGGGCGTTCTCGGCCTCGCGCTTCTTCTCCTCACTCAGACCCTTGCCGGAGTCCTGGATCTCGATGCCGACGCCGTTGGGGACCTCCTTGCCGGAGACGACCACCGGCTCGGTGGGCGGCGAGTAGCGGGCCGCGTTGTCCAGCAGGTGGGCGAAGATCAGCGTGAGGTGGTCGACCAGACCGCCGTCCACGCCGAGTTCGGGCAGGTGGCGCACCTGGACACGGTGGAAGTCCTTGATGCGGCCGATGCCGCCGCGCACCACGCTCAGCAGACGCTGCGGCTCCTGCCACTGCCGGCCGGGCCGGTCCGAGCCGCCGAGCACGCCGATGCTGGCGGCGAGACAGTCGGCGGGGCCGATCTCCTGGTCGAGCTCCATCAGGCCGCGGGCGACGGCCGGCAGCCGGCCGTGCTCGCCCTGCATCTCGTGCAGACGACCGCGGAGCTTGCTGGTCAGCACGTGGATGCGGTTGCCGATGCTGATCACGGCCTGCTCGGCGGAGGTCGAGCGGTTGAACTCCTCCTCCACACCGATCAGCGCGGTCCGCAGGATCTTGCGGAGTTCTGCCTGGAGGTCGGCACTGACCTTCGCGCACTGGTTGGTGCTGGGCAGCAGGTCGTCGATGGCGTCGCCGTCGCGCAGGCGCTTGAGCGCGTCCGGCAACTGCTCGCCGGCGAGGCGCGCGACCGCGTCCTGCTGGTGCGTCAGCTGCTCCTTCCAGACCTCGGCCTGGTCGGCGAGCTGCGACTCGTAGGACGTGGCCTGCTCGGCGAGCCGTGCCTCGTACGCGGAGGTCTGCTCGGCCAGCCGTGCATCGAACGCCCGTGACTGCTCGGCCAGTTGCACCTCGTAGGCGCCCGCCTGGTCGGCGAACTGCGCCTCCTGGGCGGCGCGCTCGGCCGAGAACTTGCGCTCCAGACCGGCGACATGCTGCTGCCACTGCTGGGAGTGCTCGGCCTGCGAGGTACGGAAGGAGCCCTCCGTCCGGCGCAGTTCGGTCCGGGCGCGGAGCAGGAGACGAACGCACACGGCGCTGGCTGCCGTCGCGGCAACGCCGGCGACGGCGGCGGTTATTCGCTCCGAGCTCATGAACGTGGCGGCAACCGTCCCGCCTCCTAAGGCCAGCGGCATCAGCCACCAGCTGTACCAGGCGACAGGGGCCCGCGCCGCCGGGGGCGGAGTGGCGAGTTCCATCTGCATCCTTCGAAGCAACACGATCCAACAAGGGGGGTGTTCAAGGGGGGACCGCACTCATGAGTACGCACCACGCGACGACCGATCGAAATCGCGTCAACTCGCAGCGCCGACCCGGAGCTTATCGGGTTTGATGCGGAAAGGATCAAACGCATCCGCCTGGCGGAGGTGAGGGTTCCATCACTGTCAGACAAGAACCCACACATCGACAAATCCCTTTACGTACCTACGGGGTCGCCCCGCACCATCCGTCGCAGTGGACTTTCTGGACAGCTGTCCAGCTATAGTGGACACCCGTCCAAGAAACAGAGGAAGCGACTCATGGAGATCCTGGCGAGTGTGCTGGTCGGTCTGGTGGCCGCCCTGCACGTCTACATCCTGGTGATGGAAATGTTCCTGTGGCAGAAGAAGCCCGGCAGGGCGCTGCACGGGTTCGACCGGGAGATGGCCGCGGCGACCGCGCCGATGGCCGCCAACCAGGGGCTCTACAACGGGTTCCTCGCAGCGGGGCTGGTGTGGGGGCTGGTCGCCCCGGATCCCACCGGCTTCCGGGCACAGGTGTTCTTCCTGGTCTGTGTCGTGGTCGCCGGCGTCTTCGGCTCCGTCACCGCCAACCGCCGCATCCTGTTCGCGCAGGCCCTGCCGGGCGCGCTCGCCCTGGGTGCCGTCCTGCTGGCCCGGTGAGCCGGGACACCCCGCAGGACCCGCGGGCCGCGCGCACCCGGGCGCGACTGCGGCAGGCCCTGCTCGACGAGTGCGCCGAGCGGCCCCTCGCGGAGGTCGGCGTGGCCGCGCTGGTGCGCCGCGCCGGGGTCGGACGGGCCACGTTCTACGTCCACTACGACGGCCTGGAGGCGCTGGCGGTCGACGCCTGCGCGGACGTCGTGCGCGAGGCCGTGGACGCGCTGCACGCCTGGCGCGGGCGGCCCGACCCGGTGCACGCGCCGCCCGCGCTGGCGGAGTTCTTCGACTCGCTCGCCCCACGGGCCGCGCTGTACCGGGTGCTGCTGACCCCGGGCGGCGGCGGCCCGCTGGGCCGCGTGCTGCACCGGGATCTGCGCGCCTACAGCCTGCGCGAGCGCGAACTCGCGGGCGCGGCTGACGCCCCGCTGGTCGCCTCGGCCGTCGCCGCCACCTTCGCCGGGGTCCTGGCCGACTGGCTGCACGGCCTTCTCGAGGCCGACGCCCGCGAGATCGCCGACCAGGTCTGGCAGTTGCTGGTCGCCCTGCACGCGAGCCGCTGAGGCGTCACTTGCAGGCCACTCCCCGTTCGGCCAGGGGCCAGGCCTCCACGCCGTCAGGGGTGCGGACGTACGCCCTGGAGGGATCGTCCGTCAGCCACAACTCCCGCTCGTCCAGGCGGTATCCGGTGTCCCGGGCGTCCTCGGGCAGGCGGACGTCCCCGTCGTACGGGGCGGCGAGCAGGCCGCTCTCGAACACGCCGTCGGGATCGCGCACGTACTGCCGGCTGTCCTCGCCCCGGCCCAGCTGCAGGAAGTGCGCGCTCTGCCAGTCACAGTGTTGCGGACCGGCGTTGCTGCTCACGGTGGTGGTGGGGATCCGCTTCCCGCTCCGGTCGGTCCAGATCTCGTACTCCTTGGAGTCGGTGAAACTCGCCGGGAGTTCGGCCGGATCGCAGGAGGCGTTGGTCTCCGGGCCCCAGCCCGGCCGGTTCTCGTGGTCCTTGGCGACGACGACGGCCACCTTGGTCCGGCCCGCCACGTCGTAGGAGTAGAGGACGCGGCCGTTCTCCTCGCGCTCCTGGCGGTAACCGGACCGGGGGACCTCCGGCTGCTCGATGTCGAAGTACAGCTTCAGTCCCTCCTCGGGGGTCGATCCGCCGTCCCCCTTGCTCCATGTCTCGCCGTGGCCACCCGAGTAGACCTCCCCGTCGCACTCCAGCGCCCGGCCCGCGGCGCCCGACTCGATGAGCGCGGCCCGCTCGGTGTTCTCGTCCAGGTCGTCCAGGTCCTTCGTGGGCAGGTACAGCGGTCCGCCGTAGGGCGTGGCCGGGGCCGTCCCCTCGACGACCACGTCGGCTCCGTCCCCGGCCCCGCACCCGCCTATGGCCGCCGTCGCCGCCAGTACCGCCACCGTCGCGAGCCCTCTGCGCATCCCCGCCCCTGTTCCCCGTCACCTGAGTCACGGTCCCCTGATCACCGTCCGGACCTCCGACGTGGCAGCGGCACGAAACGTTCAGCGGGCCGCCGTCTGGAACGTCCGCCGGTACGCCTGCGGCGAGACCCCGATGGAGGCGTGCAGGTGCTGGCGCAGGGAGGCGCCCGTGGCGAAGCCGACCTGTCCGGCGATCTGGTCGACGGACAGGTCGCTGGCCTCCAGCAGGTGCCGGGCCCGGGCCACCCGCTGCTGGATCAGCCAGCGGCCGGGGCTGAGGCCGACCTCCTCGTTGAAGCGGCGGGCGAAGGTGCGCGGGCTCATCCGGGCGTGGCCGGCGAGGTCGGCCAGGGTCAGGGGTTCGCCGAGGCGCTCCAGGGCCCAGGCCCGGGTCGCGACGGTGCTCGCGGCACCCTGTTCCGGGACCGGCTGCTCGATGTACTGGGCCTGGCCGCCGTCCCGGAAGGGCGGGACCACGCAGCGGCGGGCGACCTTGTTGGCCAGTTCGCTGCCGTGGTCCTGACGGATCAGGTGCAGGCAGACGTCCACGCCGGAGGCCGCTCCGGCCGAGGTGAAGATGCGGCCGTCGTCGACGAAGAGGACGTCGGGGTCGAGGGCGATGTGCGGGTACATGCGCTGGAAACGGTCGGCGAGCTGCCAGTGGGTCGTGGCCCTGCGGCCGTCGAGCAACCCGGCCGCGGCCAGGACGAACGCGCCCGTGCAGATGGAGACGATCCGCGCGTCGGGGCGGATGCACGCGAGGGCGGCGGCGACCTCTTCGGGGAGGTCGGCGGTCACCCGGGAGGGCGAGACGGGCGCGATCACCACGGTGTCGGCCGTGGCGATGATCTCGGGGCCGTGTTCGACGCCGATGGTGAAGTCCGCGTCGCTGCGCACCGGGCGGCCGTCGACGGTGCAGGTCAGCACCTCGTACCGGCCGTCGGCCGCGCCGAGGATCCGGCTGGGGATGCCCAGTTCGAAGGGGTACACACCATCGAGGGCCAGCACCACGACCCGCTCGCCTGCCTTGACCCGCTCCCCATGCGTCATGGCAAGATTCTATCGAAGGTTGGCAATCATGCCATTTCCCGGGTGGGCGGCTCCCGGCAGGCTGGTTCACCATGAGCACTGTGAGCACTGCGAAGACGATGCGAGCCATCAGCCAGGACGTCCTCGGCGGTCCCGAGGTCTTGAAGGAAGTGGAGCTGGAGGTCCCACGTCCGCGCCCGAACCAGGTGCTGGTCCGGGTCCGCGCCGCCGGCCTCAACCCCACCGACTGGAAGCACCGGGCGACTGGTGGCTTCCTGGGCGAGCCGCCCTTCGTGCTCGGCTGGGACGTGTCCGGCGTGGTCGAGGCGGTCGGCATCGGTGTCGCCACGTTCCGGCCCGGCGACGAGGTGTTCGGCATGCTGCCGTACCCCTTCGGCAGCGGCTCGCACGCCGAGTACGTCATCGCGCCGGTCCGCGCCCTCACGCACAAGCCGTCCGTCATCGACCACACCCAGGCGGGCGCGCTGCCTCTGGTGTCCCTGACCGCGTGGCAGGCCCTGGTCGAGAACGCGGACCTGCGGCCGGGTCAGCGGGTCCTGATCCACGCGGCGGCGGGCGGGGTCGGGCACGTGGCCGTGCAGATCGCCAAGGCGCGGGGCGGCTACGTGATCGGCACGGCGAGCGCGGGCAAGCACGACTTCCTGCGCGAGATCGGCGTGGACGAGGCGATCGACTACCGGGAGACGGACTTCGCCGAGGCCGTGAAGGACGTCGACGTCGTCCTGGACACGCTCGGTGGTGAGACCTCCGTGAAGTCGCTGCGCGTGCTGCGGCGGGGCGGGATCGTGGTGTCGATCCTGCCGGTCGGGTCGGACGACTTCCACGAGGAGGCCGAGCGGCTCGGCGTCCGGGCTCTCAGGATGCTCGTGGACGCCGACCGGGCCGGGATGCGGGCGATCGTGGACCTCGTGGAGCAGGGGAAGTTGAGGGCCACGATCGCGGGCACCTTCCCGTTGGCCGATGCCGCCGAGGCGCATGCGCTGGGCGACACCGGCCGGACCACGGGGAAGCTGGTCCTCACGGTCGACTGATCCGGCGGGTCAGAAGGTGAGCACGGGCTTGATCGCCTTGCCCGCGCGCATGTCCGTCACCGCCTGGTCGATGTCCGCGAACGGATAGGTGCTGATCAGGCGGTGCAGCGGGAGCCGCCCCTCCTTCACCAGCCGGACCAGGGCGGGGATGAAGGTCTGCGTCTCGGCGTCGCCGAGGGTGAGGCCCACGACCTGCTTGCCGCCGAGCATCCCGTTGACGTCCAGGGCGACCTCGGTGCCGAACGCCGGGGCACCGACGATGACCAGGGTGCCGCGGGCGGCGAGCGCGTCGACGCCCTGGCGCAGCACGGCGACGTTGCCCGTGGTCTCGACGATGCCGTCCGCACCCTGACCGCCGGTGATCTCGGCGAGGGCCTCGGCGAGGTCGGCCTCGCTCGCGTCGATGGTGTGGGTGGCCCCCAGCTCCCTTGCCAGGGACAGGCGTTCGCCGACCCGGTCGACGGCGACGATGGTGGTGGCGGGGCTGAGGGCGGCGGCCATCACGGCCGACAGGCCGACGGCTCCGGCGCCGAGGACGACGACGGTGGATCCGGTGACCGGCTTCAGTACGTTCCACACGGCGCCGACGCCGGTCTGGACACCGCAGCCCAGCGGGGCGATCGACTCCAGCGGCACGTCCGCGTCGACCTTGACCAGGCTGCGCTCGTCCACCAGGGCCCGCTCGGCGAACGAGGACTGGCCGAAGAAGTGCCCGCCGAGGGCCTGGCCGTCCCGGCTGATGGTGCTGCTGCCGTCGGCGCGGCAGCCGCCGATGAGGTTCAGCGGCAGCCAGGTGGCGCAGTACGCGGGGTGGCCGCCCCGGCAGTTGCGGCACTCGCCGCAGGAGGTGAAGGACAGCACGACGTGGTCGCCGGGCGCGACGCCGGTGACGGCCGAGCCGACTGCCTCGACGACACCGGCGCCCTCATGGCCCAGTACGCCGGGCAGCGGGAAGGGCAGACCGCCGCTCGCCACGCCGAGGTCGGTGTGGCACAGGCCGGTCGCCACCATGCGGACGACCGCCTCGTGCGGGCCGGGCTCGTCGAGCTGGACGTCGCTGAGCGTGAAGGGTGCCCCGCCGGACTCGACGACGGCGGCGCGGGTGGTGATGGACATCGTGGGAACTCCCTGAAGGACGCGCTCAGTCGAGCGAGACGACGACGGACTTGACCCTGGTGTAGGCGGCGAGCGCCTCGGTCCCGTACTCGCGGCCGTAGCCGGAGTCCTTGACCCCGCCGAACGGGACGGCCGGGTCGAGCATCGCCCAGTCGTTGATCCAGACGATGCCCGCCTGGAGCCGTTCGGCGACGCGGTGGGCGCGGGCGAGGTTTGTCGTCTGGACGCCCGAAGCCAGGCCGTACGGTGTGGAGTTGGCGAGCTGGACGGCCTCCGCCTCGGAGTCGAAGGGCTGCACGGTCAGGACGGGTCCGAAGATCTCCTCCTGGACGACCCGGGAGTCGTTGGGCAGGTCGGCGATCACGGTGGGCAGGTAGTAGTAGCCGCCGTCGAGGTCGAGGCGTTCGCCGCCGCAGACGATGCGGCCGCCCTCCTTGCGGGCGAGCTCGACGTACTCCTCGACCTTCTTGAGGTGCCTCTCCCCCGCCATCGGTCCCACGACGGTCTCGGGCTGCCGGGGGTCGCCGACCGGTACGCCGGGGACGGCCTCGGCGAGGATGCCGAGCAGGGTGCTGTACACCGGGCGGGACACGAGCAGCCGTGGGCCGCCCATGCAGAACTGTCCGGTGTTGAAGACGAAGCCCTTGATGACGGAGCCGACCGCTTTCTCCAGGTCGGCGTCCTCGAAGACGATGTGGGCCGCGTTGCCGCCGAGCTCCATGGTGACGGGCTTGAGGTTCTCGCCGGCGATGCTCGCGGCGTGCCGGCCGACGGCGGTGGAGCCGGTGAAGGCGATCTTGTCGACGCCCTTGTGCCTGAGCAGTGCCTCGCCGGCCACCGGGCCGGCGCCGGTGACGACGTTGACCACGCCGTCCGGGACGCCGGCTTCGCGCAGCAGCCCGGCCATGTACAGGGCGCTGAGCGGGGTCTCGTCGGCCGGCTTGTGGACCACCGTGTTCCCGGCCGCGAGCGCCGGGGCGATCTTGGAGCCGGCCAGGATGAGCGGGAAGTTGAAGGGGGTGATCGCCGCGACCACGCCGAGGGGTTCGCGCCGGGTGTACGCGAGGGCGTTCATGGGGGTGTCGCGGACCGCGCCGTCCAGGGAGTACGCGAGGGCGGCGAAGTGTTCGTAGTCGTTGGCCGCGTTCGTCACGTCGACGGCCTGGCACAGGCTGATCGGCTTGCCCACGTCCAGGCTCTCCAGCGCGGCGAGCTCGTCGGCGTTCTCGCGGATCAGCTGGGCGACCCGGTGCAGGATCCGGCCCCGCTCGCGGCCGCTCATTCCCGACCACGTGCCGCTGTCGAAGGCCTCACGTGCGGCGCGTACGGCCGCGTCCACGTCGGTGGCGCCCGCCTCGGCGACGGTGGTGACGACCACGCCTCGGGACGGGTCGACCACGTCGGTGCGCGCGCCGTCGGCGGCCTCCCGCCACTGCCCTCCGATGAACAGCTGTCCGGGTTCGATCTCGATGGTGGTCATCGCCACTCCTCAGCCTCATCGCCAAGATTTCAACCAACAGGATTCCTGTTGGTTCGCAGTCTCATTACAGACAGGTTTCCTGTCAATGCTCTAACCTGAAGTCATGCTCGACACCCAGGCAGTCAAGACACCGCCGTCTCTCCTCTACATGGTGAAGCAGGTGGAGCTGGTCGTGCGCTCCCACCTCGATGACCTGGTCAAGCCCTCCGGGATCACCGCACTGCAGTACACCGCGCTCACCGTGCTGGAGCGACACGACGGGCTCTCGGCGGCCCAGCTGGCCCGTGACTCGTTCGTCACCGCCCAGTCCATCGCCGATCTCGTACGGTCACTGGAGAACCGTGGACTCGTGCGCCGGGAGCGCAACCCCCGCAATCGCCGCGAGCTGCTCATCCTGCTGACCGACGCCGGCCGCGAGGTGCTGGCGCTGCACGAGGGGCCCGTGCGGGAGCTGGAGGAGCGGATGGTCCGGGACCTGACCGCACACCAGTCCGAGCAGCTCCGCCAGGCACTCACCAAGGCATGGCACGCCTTGTCGTAAGACCCCGCCGCAATTCGAAGACATATGTCAATCGAACATGCTCAAATTCATTCCATCGGGGGTAACTTGCAGGACGGGGAACGGATTTGCGCGCACCCCCGCCCCGTGAAGAGCCGGATGGAGGCGAGGTCGTCGTGGAGCAGGTACCCGCACCGCTCACCCGGCATCTGCGCGTCCACCAGAACCGGGGACACACGGTGCTGGAGTTCCGCGGGGAGATCGACATCGCCGCGGCCATGGAGATCATCCCGTACCTGGACCGGGTGACGGGGCGGCCCGACGTCCGCATGGTGATCGACCTCAGCCGGGTCGAGTTCTTCGACTGCTCCGGCCTGCGGCTGCTGTACCGGGCCCGCAGCCGGGTGCTGGACCACGGCGGCCGACTGCTCCTGGTCTGCACGCATCCGCTCACCCTGCGGGTCCTGCGCGTCACGGGCCTCGCCCGGCTGCTGCCGCCGATGCCGACGCTGGACGCGGCCCTGGGGCAGCCCGAGTCCACGTCCGGCTCCGTGTGACCGCGGCTATTCGGTTCGCGGCGCGTCGAACAGGGCGCTGACCGACTCACCGTTGTGAATGCGGCGTACCGCCTCGGCGAGCGCCGGGGCGACGGTCAGGATCCGCAGCTTGTCCGTGCGCTCCTGCTCGGGGACCGGCACGGTGTTGGTGCACACGATCTCCAGTACGTCCGGCTGCTCGCCGATCCGCTTGAGCGCCCCGTCCGCGAACAGTCCGTGCGTGCAGGCGACCCGGATGGAGCGCGGCCCCAGCTCCCGCAGCCGCTCCAGGAGTTCGAGGACCGTGCTCCCCTTGGCGATCTCGTCGTCCAGCACGATGACGTCCCGGTCGGCGACCTCGCCGATGACCGAGTTGATGCTGACCCGGTCGTCCGCGAACCGCTGCTTGGCGCCGGCCGCCACCTGGGCGCCGATCAGCCGGGCGAAGGCGGCGGCCTCCTTGGCGTTGCCGAGATCCGGCGAGACGACGGTGGTGCGGGACAGGTCGTACTGCCGGAAGTGCACGGCCAGCTCCCGCAGCGCGTGCAGGTGGTCGACCGGCACCGAGAAGAAGCCGTGCACCTGCGGCGAGTGCAGCGTCATCGCCAGGACCCGGCTCGCACCGGCCGCCACCATCAGGTCGGCGACCAGCCGCCCGCCCAGCGAGATACGGGGAGCGTCCTTCTTGTCGGAGCGGGCGTAGGAGTAGTGCGGCATGACGACGGTGATCCGCCCGGCCGACGCACCGCGCGCCGCGTCGCACATCAGCAGGAGCTCCACGAGGTGTTCCTGCACCGGCCTGACCAGCGGCTGGATGAGGTACACGTCCCGTTCCCGGCAGTTCGCCTGGAGCTGCACCTCCAGACAGTCGTTCGCGAACCGGCTGACCCGGGTGGGACTGAGCGGCACACCGAGATGCGCGCAGACCTCCTGGGCCAGCTCGGGATGGGCGCTCCCGCTGAATACCGCGATGTCTCGCACGACCTGCTCCTCGCATGATCATTCCGGCTGCCGGGGCTCATGCTACGGGCCGCGCGAAAACCGGTTGCGGACCGTCCACGGGCACGAGCCATGATGGGGACGTCCCGGTTCCCTCACGTCAGGACCCCTCGCATGCGCCGACTCCTCGACAACCCCCAGCGCCCCTACTGGACGACGGTTCTCGAGGACACGACCACGCATGCACACCCTGAACATCGGAATCCTGGCCCACGTCGACGCCGGTAAGACCAGTCTGACCGAGCGGCTGCTGTTCGACCACGGCGCCATCGAGCGGCTCGGCAGTGTCGACGCCGGTGACACCCGCACGGACGACGGGACGATCGAGCGGCAGCGCGGCATCACCATCCGCTCCGCCGTCGCCGCCTTCACCGTCGGTGACACGCAGGTGAACCTCATCGACACCCCGGGCCACTCGGACTTCATCGCCGAGGTCGAGCGCGCCCTGGAGGTCCTCGACGGCGCGGTGCTGCTGCTGTCCGCCGTGGAGGGCGTACAGGCGCAGACCCGTGTCCTGATGCGGACCCTGCGGCGGCTGCGGCTGCCCACCCTGGTCTTCGTCAACAAGATCGACCGGGCGGGCGCCCGCTCCGACGCCCTGCTCGCCGACATCCGGCGCAGGCTGACCCCGCACATCGCGCCGCTCACGGACGTGACCGGCATCGGTACGGCCGAGGCCCGCGCGGTGCCGCTCCCGGCCGGCCGGGAGCTGGCCGAGGCGCTCGCCGAGGTCGACCCGGACGTCCTGGCGGCGGTCGTGGACGGCCCCGAGCCGACCGGGGACGACCTGCGCAAGGCGCTGGCCGCCCGCACCGCCGACGGCTCCTTCCACCCCGTCCTCTTCGGCTCGGCCCTCGGCGGCCAGGGCGTCGCCGAACTGGCCGAGAGCGTGACCCGGCTGATCCCGCCGGCCCCCACGACGACGGGCCGAGCACCACGCGGCACGGTGTTCGCGGTACGGCCCGGCCCCGGTGGCGAGCGGACGGCGTACCTGCGCCTCTACGACGGTGAGGTGACCCGGCGGCGGCGCCTCACGTTCCTGCGGCGCGAGGCCGACGGCCGGACCACGCAGGTGACCGGACGGGTGACACACCTGGACGTCGTCGGCGGGGCGGAGCAGCTCACCGCCGGGAACATCGCGGCCCTGAGCGGCGTCGCGGGCATCCGCGTGGGCGACCGGCTCGGCGACGGCCGAGACGACCGCGCCCCGCAGTTCGCGCCGCCGACACTGGAGACCCTGGTCAGGGCCCGCCACCCGGAACAGGCGGCACCCCTGCGCGCCGCCCTGCTCGCCCTCGCCGACCAGGACCCGCTGACGCACGCCCGTCCGGCCGCCTCGGGCGCCACGGCACTGCTCCTGTACGGCGAGGTCCAGATGGAGGTCCTCGCGGCGACGCTCGCCGACGACTTCGGGATCGAGGCCGACTTCGAGCCGGGCCGGGTCCGGTTCCTGGAGCGCCCGGCCGGGGTCGGCGAGGCCTGGGACGAGCTGCCGTGGCACGACCGCACCCGCTACTGGGCGACGGTCGGCCTGCGCGTGGAGCCGGGACCGCGCGGCTCCGGCGGGGTGTTCACCTACGAGACGGAACTCGGCGCACTCCCCCGCGCCTTCCACCAGGCCATCGAGGAGACGGTCCACGCGACCATGGAAACCGGGCTGCACGGCACCTCCGTCACGGACTACCGGGTCACACTGACCCGGTCCGGCTTCTGCGCGCCGCTCAGCACCGCCGCCGACTTCCGCGGACTCACGCCGATCGTGCTGCGCGGAGCCCTGGAGCAGGCGGGGACCAGGCTGTACGAGCCGTACCACGCCTTCGAGGCGGAAATCCCGCTGGACGCGCTGGCGCCGGTCACCGCCCACCTGGCCGCCGCCGGCACCGAGTTCACGGGGACGACGGGCGGCGCCACGGCGTGGCTGATCACCGGTGAGCTGCCGGCCCGGCGGGTGCGCGAGGTCGAGCTGCGGCTGCCCGGGCTGACGCACGGCGAGGGGGTGTGGTGGTCGCGGCCGTCCGGTGACCGTGAGCTCGGACGAGGGTGATCTGGTGGGGCGGGCCGGGCTCGGGGAAGCTGATGTGGTGCGGGGGACGAAGAGTCCGGGAGGTGCTGTCCGCGCTCATCCGGGCCTCCGAACGCGCCGATAGGACGGGTTCCGCACACAATGCGCCCTCCTTGCCTCCGTCAGCGGTGTCAATCAGCCAACGAGACGGTCTGCCAAGGCCTTTGAGGGGAATTCGAACAGTAGGAAGGAGGGCCGTCGCCATGACGACTCCCATCAGGCGCGTGTCCACACGTATGCCGGGCTGGGCGAAGGCGGTGAGCGCCGTGGTACTGGTGCTCGTCGTGTTCTTCGCCGGGATCCGGCTGAGCGTGCTGCCGGGTCTCAAGGACCTGTTCGGCACGGAGACGCACGACCGTTCGGGTCCCGCACTGCTCCAGTCCATCCAGGACATCAGCCGTTACGACGCCGCCTCCGGCAACTTCCAGATCGTCGTCGACCTGGAGAAGGACACCAAGTACCTGCCCGACGCGATCCGCGGCTCCCGCACCCTGTACGTCGGGGCGGGCACCGTCGACGCCTACGTCGACCTCGGCAAGGTCGGCAAGAACGACGTGACGGTCAACGGCGACCGTACGTCCGCCACCCTGCGGCTGCCGCACGCGCAACTCGGCAAGGCGTCCCTCGACGCCGACCGTTCCTACGCGGTCTCCAAACAGCGCGGTCTCCTCGACCGCCTCGGCGACCTCTTCTCCGACAACCCCAACAGCGAACAGGCCGTGCAGAAGCTCGCGGTACGGCACATCAGCGAGGCGGCGAAGGACAGTGAGCTGACCAAGCGTGCCGAGACGAACACCACGAACATGATGAAGGGCCTGCTGGGCTCCCTCGGCTTCAAGAAGGTGGAGGTCAGCTACGGCACCTGATCGCCTGAGCCGCTGAGCGGCTTGGCCCGGCCGGGCACGGCGAGCAGCTCCGGTCGGGTGACGGGCACGGCCGTCATGGTGTCCGGGATCCGGCACAGCCGGTGCCGGGTCTCGGGCCGCTCGCCGGAGCGGGCCGCCTCGTACGCGTATCGGTCCTCGGATGCGATAGGCCGGGGCCGAGGTACAGCCCGGTGAGCGGTCCGCCCGCGGCCTCCTCCGTGGCGGACGTGCCGAAGAGCGGGCGGGGCGACCCGGGGCGGCCCGGCCGCATCTTCGGTCTGTTCGCGGGTAACCGCCCTGTGACGCAGGCAAGTTGAAGACCGGAGGACCGCATGGCCCGTACAGCCTCAAGTCCACGTACCGCTTTTCGCCTGCGCTCCCTCAGGCCCGGCAAAGCCACGAAGCCGGAGGAGACCGCCAAGACCGCCAAGGGCGGCAAGAGCGGCAAGGGCGGCAAGGCCGAGAGGGGTGGCAAGAGCGGCAAGGCCGAGGGGAGATCGCGCTCGGCCCGGCGTGAGCGGCATTCCGTGCCCTTTCCTCTCCGTCTGCTGGCGATGCTGTGCGCTTTCGCGGTGATGGTGGCGTTCGCCGTCGTCCTGGCCCGGCTCACCCTGGAGCCCTCCCCCGCCTCGGAGGCGCTGACGCACACCAACGTGCGGCCGGGGCGCTCTCTGCGGGCCTACCTGGACCAGCCCGCGCTGCGGGACGCCGTCAAGCAGATCGGCGGGAACCTGCTGCTGGGCGTCCCCTTCGGCGTGCTGGTGCCGGTCGTCGCCCCGCGAACCCGCGGGATCCTGCGCGTGCTCCTGCTGACGGCGACCGTCATGCTCCTGGTGGAGTTCGCCCAGGGCGCGTTGATCACCGGCCGGGCCTTCGACATCGACGACGTCATCCTCAACACGACCGGGGCTCTGCTGGGCTACCTCCTGCTGGGCAGGCGCCTGAGCCGGGCCGTGCACAGCTGAGGCCGAAGGGGGAGGGGGAGGGGGCCCGGGTCGGCCTCGCCACGCTCCCCCTCCCCCTCGCCCCTCTCCCCAACTCTTGGTCCATACCAAGGTATTGACGCTGACTTACTTCACTCCTTAAATCAAGAGACGACACCTTCACCCCCCACCTCGGTCGGCGCACCCGTACGCCGGGACGCCGTACGGAAGGGAGAGCCGTGACCGCTCCACGCCTGCTCCGCAGATGTCTCCTCGCCGCCCTGTCCGCCGTGCTCGTCGCGTCCGCCGCGACCGGTGCGGCGCAGGCGGATCCACCGGACCTGACCGCCGCCGCGGTGACGTTCTCCGACACCTTCGACGGGCCCGCCGGCGCCGCGGTCGACTCCTCGAAGTGGCAGGTCGAGACCGGCGACAACGTCAACAACCACGAGCGGCAGTACTACACGCCGGGCAACCGCAACGCCGCGCTGGACGGCCAGGGCCATCTGGTGATCACGGCCCGCAAAGAGAACCCGGCCGACTACCAGTGCTGGTACGGAGCGTGCCAGTACACCTCGGCCCGGCTGAACACCGCCGGAAGGTTCACCGCGCAGTACGGGCACGTCGAGGCCCGGTTGAAGGTCCCGCGCGGGCAGGGCATGTGGCCCGCGTTCTGGATGCTCGGCAACGACCTCGGGCAGGTCGGCTGGCCCGGCTCGGGCGAGATCGACGTCATGGAGAACGTCGGCTACGAGCCGTCCACCGTCCACGGCACGATCCACGGCCCCGGCTACTCCGGCTCCGGCGGCATCGGAGCGGCCTACACCCTCCCGGGCGGCCAGACCTTCGCCGACGCCTTCCACACCTTCGCCGTCGACTGGGCACCCGGCTCGATCACCTGGTCCGTGGACGGCCAGGTCTACCAGCGCCGCACCCCCGCCGACCTCGGCGGACGGCAGTGGGTCTTCGACAAGCCCTTCTTCCTGATCCTGAACCTCGCGGTCGGCGGCTACTGGCCCGGCGACCCCGACGGCTCCACCGTCTTCCCCCAGCAACTGGCGGTGGACCACGTGTCGGTGACGACCGGCGGCAGCGGCACCTCCGGCGCGATCAGAGGGCTGGCCGGCAAGTGCGTCGACGTGGCCGGGGCCAACTCCGCCAACGGCACCCCCGTACAGCTCTACGCCTGCAACGACAGCGCCGCCCAGCAGTGGACCGTCGGCTCGGACGGCACGCTCCGCGCGCTCGGCAAGTGCCTGGACGTCACGGGCAACGGCACCACGGACGGCTCGACGGTCCAGCTGTGGGACTGCACCGGCGGCGCCAACCAGCGGTGGGCCGTCTCCGCGGCCCGCGACATCGTCAGTCCGCAGGCCGACAAGTGCCTCGACGTGACCGGAAACAGTTCGGCCGACGGCACCCGGCTGCAGCTCTGGACCTGCACGGGCGGCGCCAACCAGAAGTGGACGGTCGGCTGAGCCGGTCGGTCAGTGCCGGGTCCAGGTGAACTTGTCGCCGCCCACCCAGCGGACCACGTCCGGGTCGTCCAGGTCGTGGACGGTGATGCCGAACGCGGCGGCGGCCTCCAGGACGTCGGTGACGGCCCTGGCCTCACCCACCATCTGGCCGTCGATCTCCACGATCCGGAAGGGCGGCGTGGTCGGCTGCACCCCGAGCACCAGGATCCGCGGGTGAGCGATGTAGGGGCTCTCGCTTTCGGTCATGTATAGAGCGTAGAACGCAAGCCGCGTGAGAGCGGGGTCCGAGACAGCCGCCCAGGTGGTGGCCGTGTGGTGGCCGACCTCGCGCACCGCCCACGGCGGCTTTTCCCGGGCGACGGCTTTTCACGAGTGGCGGCGTTTCACGGACGCCGCCACTCGTCTCCGCCCAGGTGCGAGCCGGCCTGCGGGCCCATCCGGAGCATGCCTCCGTCCACACTCCAGGAGGCGCCGGTGACGTACGAGGCGTCGGGGCCGGCGAGGAAGGCGATCACGGCCGCGACCTCGCGGGCGTCGCCGGGGCGGCCGAGCGGGACGCCGGGGCGGTCCTCGGTGTGCGGGTCGGTGTCCTCCTGGCCGGTCATGGGGGTGGCGATCTCCCCGGGTGCCACCGCGTTGACGGTGATGCCGTGCTCGGCGAGCTCCAGGGCCATGACCTGGGTGAGCAGGCCGAGGCCGCCCTTGGCCGCGCAGTAGGGGGCGGCGCCGACCCGCGGCTGGTGTTCGTGGACGGACGTCACGTTGACGATCCGGCCGCCGTCGCCCTGCTGGATCATGTGCCGGGCGGCCTTCTGGCCGCACAAGAACGGGCCGATCAGGTCGACGTCGATGACCTCGCGGACGTCGTCGAGTTTCAGGTCGAGGAACGGCGTCATGGTGCCCGTACCGGCGTTGTTGACCAGGACGTCGACGCGGCCGAGCCGGTCGCGGAGCTCGTCGACGGCGTCGGCGGCGGTGGGCAGCCGGGTCAGGTCCATCTGGGCGACGGCGGCCCGCTGCCCGTGGGCACGGACCTCCTCGGCGGTCTCCTCGGCGCCCTTGTGGTCGCTGTGCCAGGTGATGCCGACGTCCATCCCCGCTTCGGCCAGGCGGACGGCGGTGGCCTTGCCGATGCCGGAGTCGGCGCCGGTGATCACGGCCACCTTGCTGCGGGGTGCGGTGGGGGCGGACATGACAGGCCTCCTCGTGAACGCGGGCGCGGGTGACGAGGCATCGCAGTACCCGGCCAGGTACCGGACAAACCGCCCGAGGGCCGGGCGGGCGCCGATCTCGTCGTGCGGCCCGCCCCGGCCTGGGGAACCCTTGAGGAGGAGGTGGCGATGGATCCCGTGGAGGCCCTGGAGCGGATCGGCTTCCTGCTGGAGCGGTCCCGCGAGCCGACCTACCGTGTGCGCGCCTTCCGGACGGCGGCCCGGGTGCTGGCCGCGCTGCCCGAGGGCGAGGTGCGCGAGCGGGCGGACGCCGGGACGCTGGAGACGCTCAAGGGCGTCGGCCCCAAGACGGCACAGGTGGTGCGCGAGGCGCTGGACGGCCGGGTGCCCGGCTACCTCGAGAAGCTGGAAGGCGAGGCCGCGGCCCCGCTGACCCTGGGCGGGGAGCGGCTGCGGGCGTTGCTGCGCGGGGACTGCCACCTGCACTCCGACTGGTCGGACGGCGGCAGCCCGATCGAGGAGATGGGCCGGGCGGCGGCGGAGCTGGGCCACGAGTGGGCGGTGCTGACCGACCACTCGCCGCGGCTGACCGTGGCACGCGGGCTGTCGCCCGAGCGCCTGCGCCGGCAGCTGGAGGTGGTGGCGGAACTCAACGAGAGGTGGGCGCCGTTCCGTCTCCTCACCGGCATCGAGTGCGACATCCTCGACGACGGCTCGCTCGACCAGGAGCCGGAGCTGCTGGAACGGCTGGACGTCGTGGTCGTGTCCGTGCACTCCAAGCTGCGGATGGACGCCCGCTCGATGACCCGCCGCATGGTGGCCGCCGTACGCGATCCGCACGCGGACGTCCTCGGGCACTGCACGGGACGGCTGGTGACGGGACGGGGGCGGCCCGAGTCGCAGTTCGACGCGGACGAGGTGTTCGCCGCGTGCGCCGAGTCCGGTACGGCCGTGGAGATCAACAGCCGGCCCGAGCGGCTCGATCCGCCGCGGCGGCTCCTCAGCCGGGCCGTGGCCGCGGGCGTGCTGTTCTCCGTCGACACCGACGCGCACGCGCCCGGCCAGCTGGACTGGCAGATCCACGGATGTGCGCGGGCGGAGGAGTGCGGGGTGCCCGCCGAGCGCGTGGTCACCACCTGGTCCATGGAGGAACTGCTGGCCTGGAGCCGGGAGGGCCGGGTGCCGGACCGAGTGGCGATCGGCTGACGTGGTACTCGTGCGCCGACAGAGCACAGGAAGGGACGGACGAATGGAACGGGCGGCCGTGTTCGACGTCGACGGGACCCTCGTCGACACCAATCACCTCCATGTCACGACCTGGTGGGAGGCCTTTCGCCAAGCGGGCCACCGGGTGCCGATGCACGCCGTCCACCGGGCCGTGGGACTCGGCTCCACCGACCTCATCGCGCATCTGCTCGGCGACGACCGGGACAAGGACCGGGACGCGGAACTGAGCGCCGCCCACAAGGCCCTGTACGGCCAGTACTTCGACCGGCTGCCCGCGCTCCAGGACGCCGGGCGGCTGCTGCGGCGGCTGGACCACCGGGGCTGGCGGGTGGTGCTGGCGACGTCCGCGAGCGGCGTGGAACTCGACGCCCTGCGGCGCGCGATCGGCGCGGACGACGCGATCGCCGCCACCGCGAGCGCCGACGACGTGGCCGAGGGCAAGCCGGCGCCCGAGCCCGTCGAACACGCCCTGGAACTGGCCGAAGTGCCCGCCGAAGGGGCCGTGTTCGTCGGCGACACGGTCTGGGACATGCGCGCGGGCACCCGGGCCGGGGTGCGCTGCGTGGGCCTCCTGTGCGGCGGCATTCCCCGCGCGGACCTGGAGGAGGCGGGCGCGAGCGCCATCTACGCCGACCCCGCCGACCTGCTGGCGTCGTTGGCCGGGAGTCCCCTGGGCTGAGTTCCGGGCTGAGCTGCCCGGATGTGAGGGGCCGCGCCACGCGGATACCCACCCGGAATGATCCGAGTGGCAGATGGGGTACGAAGGCGCCCCGCCCGCCCGGCCGACGCCCTGCGGCGCGAGGCACACGTCGTGGGGCAGGCGGTCCGGGCGGTCTGGCGAGGCCCGGGGCGGGAACGCGATCTGGTCGTCCAGTCGCTGAAGGCCGCGGCGGCGGCGCTGCTCGCCTGGTACGTGGCGAGCGACTGGATGGGCGACCCGATGGCCCTGATGGCGCCCTGGGTGGCGCTGGTGCTGGTGCAGGCCACGGTCTACAGCTCGCTCATGCAGGCCGCGCAGCAGTTCGCGGCGATCTGCGTCGGGGCGCTGCTGGCGTCGGGAGCACAGTGGCTCACCGGCGACACGCTGGGCGCGCTGGCGCTGTGCGCGCCGGCGCTGATGCTGCTCTCGAACTGGCACCGCTTCGGTGACCAGGGCATCTACGGCGCCACCACCGCGGTGTTCACCCTCGCCACCGGCACGGTCACGGTGTCGGCGGTGGGGCACCGGGTGGGGCAGGCCGCGCTGGGCGCGGTCATCGGGGTCGCCGTCAACGCGCTCGTACTGCCGCCGATCCATCTGCGGAACGTCCGGGAGAACCTGGCGGCTCTCGCCGGGGAGACGGGCGACCTGCTGCACGGCCTCGCCTGTGATCTGCGGGACACCGAGTGGGACGCGCGGTCCGCGGCCGGCTGGTCGAGCGCCTCGTCGCGGCTGGAGCGGCGGCTGGAGGCGCTGAGGTCGGCCCGCGGCTGGAGCCGGGAGAGCCTGCGTTTCACCTCCTTCCCGCTGCGGGCCCTGCACCGGGTGCCGCCTACCGCACCGCCCGTCGAGGAGGACGAGCGCTGGAGCCGTATCACCGGGCACGTCGGAGCGCTGACCCGGACCCTGGCGGTGGCGGCCGACGGCGGCCGCACGCCCGCCCCGCCCGACGGCCCCGCGCTGCGCTCGTACGCCCGTCTCCTGGAGCTGATCGGGGACGTGTGCCACGCGGAGAACCGGCGGCTGCTCGGTACCGGCGAGGACTCCCGTCCGGACGGTGAGGCGGAGGCCAGGATGCTGGAGCTGCACGAGGAACTGCAGAGCGGGCTGCGGGAGCACGCCGCTCGGGACGCGGGCAGGACGGCCGTTCTGGGGACGCTGCTGCTGCAGGCGGAGAACCTGTGGAACGAGGCCCTGCCCGACGACTCCGGTGACCGTGACACGGATCACCCCACGGGGCGTCAGACCGCGGAACACTGACGGGTGGTTGCCCGTTGAACAAACCGTGGGTGTGGATGGGACAGTGTCCCCGGGCCTCACCTTTTGCCCACAGGGACGATCGTTCGGCTGAAGCCCTGTGGAGCCTTTCGCCGAGAGGCGACCGCCATCCGCGCCCACACCTGAGCCAGCCCCGACCGTGATTCCCCCGTCCGGTCGGGGCTTCCCCCTTTCTTCGCAGGTGGACCTCGGCGCCACGGGAGTCCGCGTGTCTGCGGTCGTCGACCAGAAGGGACCCGCTCACGTCCACGAGGCGCTCGCCGCACTCCTCGACGGGTACGGCGGCGACCCGCGGGTCGGACATCAGGATGATCTCACTCATGTCGTGATCATCTCCCTGGTCACAAGGGGTGCCGTGGGCCGCGTGCATCGCCTGCGGCCGGGTACTCGGCCGGTCCCGTCAGAACCGCGGCCGAGAGGAGCCGAAGGTGAGCAGCACAACGGGCAGCAGGATCGTGGTCACGGGCGCCACCGGCAATGTCGGCACCAGTCTGGTGCGCCTCCTCTCCGAAGACGCGAAGGTCGAGTCCGTGCGGGGGCTGGCCCGCCGGCTCCCCGACTGGGAGGTCCCGAAGACGCAGTGGTCGGCGGTCGACCTCGCCTCCGACCAGTCCGATCTGGTCAGGGAGTTCGAGGGCGCCGACGCGGTGGTCCACCTCGCGTGGGCGTTCCAGCCGACGCACGACCCGGCGACGACCTGGCGCACCAACGTCCTCGGTTCCATCCGGGTGTTCGACGCGGTGGCGACGGCCGCCGTACCCACCCTGGTGCACGCCTCGTCCGTCGGCGCGTACTCGCCGGGGCCGAAGGATCACGCGGTGGACGAGAGCTGGCCGACGCACGGCTGGCCGGACGCCGCGTACTGCCGGGAGAAGGCCTATCTGGAGCGGGCCCTGGACACCTTCGAGCGCGACCACCCCGGCATCCGGGTGGTGCGGATGCGGCCCGCCTTCCTCTTCAAGCGCGAGTCGGCGAGCGAGCAGCGCCGCATCTTCGGCGGGCGCTTCCTGCCCGGCCAGCTGGCCCGGCCGGATCTGCTGCCCTTCCTCCCCGACATCCCGGGTCTGCGCGTCCAGGCCCTGCACACCGACGACGCGGCCAAGGCGTACCGGCTCGCCCTGCGCATCAATGTCAACGGGCCCTTCAACCTGGCGGGCGAGCCCCCCGTCGACGCGGGGCTGCTGGGCGAGATGCTCGGTGCCCGCCCGATACGGCTGCCGCGTCCCGCGGCCCGCTCGGCGATCGCCGCCGCGTGGGGCCTGCACCTGCTGCCCGCCTCCCCGCATCTCTTCGACGCGGTCCTCAGGCTTCCCCTGATGGACTGCACCCGCGCCCGCACGGAACTCGGCTGGCACCCGGACCACACGGCTCCGGAGGTGCTGGAGGAGTTCCTGCTGGGCATGCAACAGGGGGCGGGCGCGAGGACGGAGCCCATGCAGGGTCACAAGGTGGGCTGACCGGCTCTGACGCTCTGATCCGGGATGCTCTGATCCGGATGGTCTGATCGACCCGACCCAATCGGCCGAATCGGCCGAGGGGCTCAGCCGTCGGGCGGCGTTCAGGCGGGTCGGGCGGCGTTCAGGCGGAGGGCTCGTCCGGTACCGGGTGTTCGGGGTGGACGGCGCCCGACCGCGGGGCGCCCCGCCTGCCCGTTCCGGACTCGTCCGTGTCGGGAACGTCGGCGTCGGGAACGTCTGCGGTGGGCTCGTCGGACTCCGTGGCGTCCGCGGCCTCGTCGGTGTCGAGGGTGTCGCCCCGGGCGCTACCGGCGCCGACCTCCCAGGGGTCCTCGCCGTCGTGCGCCTGCTGGTCCGGCAGGTCCCGGGGCACGGGCACCCCGTTCTCGCCGGGACCTTCGTCGCGGTGCTCGGCCACGGTGTCCTCCCTTCGCGTGGTGCGGGCGCCACGCGAGTACCTCCGCGATGACCAGCGAAACGTCAGTGCGGCGTCCGCTCCTCCAGGGCCGTGCGCCAGGCCGGGGCAGGCCCCTCGATGGCCGGCTCGGGGCGCCGGCCGCCGCGCGCGAAGAAGTCGGCGAGCGGGAGGATCGCGGCGCCGACGGTGACCGCGTCGGGCCCGAGCCGACCGAGCTCGACGGTGACCTTCTCGGCCGGGTGGCGCAGGGCGTACGACACCGCGTGCCGGCGTACGGCGGGCAGGAACCGCGCGCCCAGCTGGAGCCCGGCCCAGCCGCCGATGAGGATGCGCTCGGGCTGGAAGAGGTTGATCAGGTCGGACAGGCCCGCGCCCAGGTACTCGGCGGTCTCCTCCAGGACGGCGAGGGCGACCGGGTCGGCGTCACCCCCCTCGGCCGGAAAGGCGGCGGCGAGCATCGCGGTCAGCGCGGTCTCCTCGTCGGTGCCCTGCGGCGGCCTCCCGCCCTCCTCGCGCCAGCGCTCCAGCAGTGACTCGGCGCCCGCGTACGCCTCCAGGCAGCCGAGCGCACCGCAGCGGCAGCGGCGCCCCCTGACCCGTACCGTCAGGTGCCCCCACTCGACCGCCCGCCCGTGCTCCACCTCGGGTGTGACGAGGCAGGCGCCGACGCCGGAGCCGAAGAGCACCACGATCGCGTTGCGGGCCCCGCGTCCGCCGCCGAACCACATCTCGGCCTGGCCGAGGGTCTTGGCACCGTTGTCGATGAAGTACCGGACGGGGTCCGGGAGTTGTATGCCGGTGCGCAGCAGTTCTTCGAGCGGCACCGCGTCCCAGCCGATGGTCTGCCCGTGGACGACCGCACCGCGCTCCGGGGTGTGTTCGACGATGCCGGGGACGCCGATGCCGATGCCGAGGAGTCGCCCGGGCTCGATGCCGGCGTCGGCCAGCACCTCGGCGACACCGTCGCGGATGTGGCCGACGATGACCTCGACGTCGTAGCGCTGCCCGGTCAACGGGCGTTCGGTGCGCGCGAGTTCGGTGAGGGTGAGGTCGAACAGCTCGATCCGCACCCGGGTCTCGCCGACGTCGACGCCGATCATGTGGCCGCTGCCGGGCGCCGCGCGCAGCAGGGTACGGGGGCGTCCGCCGTCGGAGTCGACGCTGCCGGCCTCCTCGACGAGGCCGTCGGCGACGAGGTCGGCGACCACGTTGCTCACCGAGCCGGAGCTGAGCCCGGTCGCCGGGCCGAGCTCGAAGCGGCTGAGGGGGCCGTCGAAGTAGAGCCGTTGCAGCACGGCCGTGCGGTTGGCCCTCCTGAGATCGCGTACCGTACGGCCGTTGCGCCCCGCCATGTGGCTCCTCCCGAACCCTGCCCGACCTGCAACATACCCCGCGGAACCACCGGACGCGACTTTCCATCGCTTCTTAATTCACGACCTGAACTAAGCGTGACGCCTAGCGAGGAGCCAGCTCCTCGATCTCCTCCAGGGCCGCGACGAGTTCCGGGGCGACCGTCTCCTGCACCCAGCGCTCCCGGTCGGCGCCGACCGCCCTCGGGACCGTCTCGGTGAGCATGATCAGGTCGAGGTAGGCGCGGTAGAGAGCGAGGCGGACCCGGGCCGGGGTGTCGAACTCGGCCCGCCCGCCTGCTTGCCGGTAGCCGGCGAGGAACGCCTCGTCCTTCCTGATGTCGCCGAGCAGTGCCAGGGAGACGAAGTCCGCGAGGGGGTCGCCCCAGAACATGCGCTCGCCGTCGATGAGCCCGCCGATGCGGGGCTCCTCCCCCGCCGGACGGTCCAGGAGGATGTTCCCCTCCCACAGGTCGAAGTGGACCAGGCGGGGAACGGTGATCTCGTCGAGCGCGGGGAGGGCGGCCTGCATCGTCCGCGCCACCTCGTCGGCGGGCCGGGGCAGGCGGGCCCGGTAGCGGCGGGCGTCGTCCAGCACCGCCTCGACCATGGCGCCGAAGGCCGTCCGCCAGTCGGGGGCGAGCGGCCCCAGGGCGCCCGACGGATAGCCGAATCCCGGCCCGGTCACCGTGTGCAGCCGAGCGACCTGGCGGCCCAACTCGGTTCGCAGCGAAGCGCGTTCGGATTCCGCGAGGGAACCGTTCCACGGTTCGCCGGGGCAGGCCGTCATCAGCAGATGCGGTACCGCGGTGTCGCCGCCGACCGCCACGACGTGCGGCGCCGTCACACCGGCCTCGGCGGCCGCCCGGTAGAACTCCGCCTCGGAGACCAGCAGACGGCTCTCGTGCCGCAGGCCCGGCACGGTCGGCGCGGGGGGGACCTTCAGCACGTAACGGCTGCCGTCGGCGAGGAGGAGTTCCTCGACGGTGTTGTAGGTGCCCCCGGTCAGCGGTCGGACGCGGGTGAGGCGGTCGGCGGGCAGACCGGCCTCCTCCAGGACGCGTCGGGCCCGTTCCCCGGCATGCATCGAGTCCCCCACCCGCACCCGCCCCCTCCCCGCGGTCAGCCCGCCGCGTACACGTCCTCGACGTAACGCCCGGCCTGCACCAGATCGTTGAGCCACCGTTCGGCGGCCGCCTCGTCGGCGTCCGGCGTGCGCTCCCGGTACAGGGTACGGAACGCGTCCCGCACGCCCGGCGCCATCCGCGAACCGTCGCCGCACACGTAGACCCGGGCGCCCGCGTCCAGCAGTTGCGCCACCTCGTCGGCCTCGGCGGCGATCCGGTGCTGCACGAAGGTCACGCCGTCCTCCGGGGCCGCGCTGAAGGCCGGGCGGAGCCGGACGGCTCCGGCGCTCTCGGCGGCGCGCAGTTCGTCGGCGTGCAGGAAGTCGGCGTCCGGGGCCTCGCAGCCGAAGTAGCAGAGGGCGGGCGGGAGTTGTTCGCCGCGGGCCAGCGCGGCGAGGCGGTCGGCGACGGCTCCGCGGAAGGGGGCCAGACCGGTACCCGCAGAGATCATGACGACCGGCCGGGAGTGGTCGACGCGGAACGCCTCCCGGCAGGGCTGGACGCGGGCCAGGACGGTGTCCCCGGGCTGTACGCCGGCGAGGTACGCGGAGCCCACGCCCTGGTGGATGCCGTCGCCCGAGTACGCCGGCGCCTCCAGCAGGGAGACCATCAGGTCGAGGTGGTCCGGGTCGGCCGCCGGGGACGAGGACACCGAGTAGTGACGCGGGCGCAGGGGCGGGAGGAGGTCGAGCAGGGCGGGCCAGTCGAGGGCGCCGCGCAGCGCGGGATACGACTCGAAGATCTCCAGGAGCGTGCGCGGGTCGTCGGTGAGTGCCTCCAGCTGGGCGCGTTCCGGCGGGCAGGGGTTGGCGGCGGCCAGCGCGGACAGCTGGTCGGCGGTCGGCCTCTGTTGCAACTCGACGTGGTGCGCGAACAGTTGACGTACCGTCACGGGATGGTCCAGGGCGAGGCCGTCGCGGCGCGGGCGGGTGGAACGAATGTCCAGTACGGCGTCCAGGTCGACGCCGAGCGCGGCGGCGGCCCGCTCCACGAGGGCCTTGCCGTTGGCCGGGAGGACACTGACGTGGTCGCCGGTGCGGTAGGTGGTGCCGGCGGGCAGGGCGAGCCGTACGAACCGCTTGAGACGGGGGTGGCCGGGGGCGGTGAGGTCGTGGGACTCGGTCACGGTCATCGGGAGCAGCTCGTGCCGCTCGGCCAGGACGTCCAGCGGCCCCCCGGTCAGCGTCCGGACCTCGTACGCGGCGGTCGGCTCCGCCTCGGTGGCGGCGACGGCGTCCGGGTCGCCGTAGGTCTGGAGGAGGGCGGCGCGCAGGGTGGCGGTGAAGGCGCGGACCGTGCCGGTGAGGTCGCCGGAGGCGTCGCCGGCGGCGCGTTCCAGGAGGCGGGTGCCGCCGAGGTCGGCGAGGCGTTCGTCGATGCGGGTGGGGACGTGCTGGTAGGTGTCGGCCCAGTTGCGGTCGCCGACGCCGAGGACGGCGTAGGTGACGCCGGTCGCGTCCGTGGCACCGTCCAGCCAGGCAGTGAACTGACCGGCGTCGTCCGTGGGTTGGCCGTTGTAGGAGGCGGCGGTGATCACGACCACGCGGTCGGTGGGCAGATCGCCGGCGTACGCGTCCAGCGGCGCGACCTCCGTCTCGCAGCCCACGGCGGCGGCCTCGTCGGCGAGTTGGCCGGCGAAGTCGCGGCAGGTGCCGTAGTTGCTGCCGTGCAGGAAGAGGGCACGGGTGGCGGGGCGGACGCGGGCCGGGAGCGCGGTCTCGGCGGCCGTGGCGGCCCCGCGGACGGGGGCCGCGCCCGGCAGGGGCGCGTGGGCGCGGTCCGCCGTGGTGCGCGGGGTCAGGGTGAGGGTGAAGCCGTCCGGCTTGAGGGTGAGCGCCTCCTTGATGGTGAGCCGGTAGTCGGCGTGGTCGTGGAGGCGGTAGCGGTGGACCAGCAGCGCGAGCAGCATGGTCGCCTCGTGGAGGGCGAACTGCCGTCCGATGCAGGCGCGTTCACCGGTGCCGAAGGGCTTGAAGGCGTGCGGTGAGCGGGCGGCCTCCGCCTCGGGTGTGAAGCGGGAGGGGTCGAACAGCTCGGGATTGTCGCCCCAGACCGGCTGGCGGTGCAGCATCGGGGAGACCACAGTGAGGGTCTGCCCGGCGCGCAGCGGGATCCGGCCGCCGAGCAGGGTGTCCTCGCGGGCCTGACGGCTGAAGGCGGCGGCCGTCGGCCACAGCCGCAGTGCCTCGTTGACGACCTGGCGGGTGTAGGTGAGCCGTCCGACCTCGTCGAAGGTCGGGTCGGGGTCGGCCGTGTCGCCCCACAGGGCGTCCACCTCGCGCTGCACGAGCTGCAGCACGGCCGGGTCCTTGGCCAGGTGGTACATCGCGAAGGACATCGCGCCGGAGGTGGTCTCGTGCCCGGCGATCAGGAAGGTGATCACCTGGTTGCGGATGTTGGTGGTGTCCAGGGGGGTGCCGTCGGCCGGGTGCCTGGCGGAGAGCATGAGACCGAGGAGGTCGTCGGAGCCTGCGCCGCCGGAGCCCGTGTCGCCGGCGGCCACGCGGGCGCTGATCACGTCGTCCACGACCTGCGCGAGATGTCCGGCGTCCGCGCGGAAGGCCTCGTCCGCGGCCGTGTAGTCGCCGTCCGGGGTGCGGGCCAGGCGGGTCATCGCCCATTCCAGGCAGCGCACCATCGACTAGACGAAGGGATGCGGCTCGTCGCGGTCGAAGGAGCCGAAGTCGTAGCCGAACCCGGTGAGGCCGATGGTGTCGAGCGTCATCCGGGTCATGTCGTCGGGGATGTTCACCGGCTGCCCGGCGCGGGCGGCGCGGTCCCAGGAGCCGAGGAGCCGTCGGGCGACGTCCAGCATCACCGGGTGGTAGGTGCGCATCGAGCCCAGCGCGAAGGCGGGCATCAGGATGTCGTGGGCCTTGGCCCAGTTGGGCTCGTCGTTGTACGCGGTGAACAGTCCGTCGGCGGCGAACTCCCGCACGTTCTCCAGTGCGGGTCCGACGGCCTTGGCGAACCGGCTCTCGTCGGCGAGTTCGGTGACCAGGTCGAGATCGGCGACGAAGGTGACGTCCCGCCCGTACAGCCGCCGCACCAGCAGCGGGCCGTGCTCGCGCATCAGCCCCATGATCTGCTGGAGGGGTGTGCGGCCGGGGCCGGTGGCGGAGATGTCGACGAGGGGGATTTCGGCGAGAGCGGGGAGGGAGGGGGTGGCCTGCGCGGTGGGCGGCATGGCGCGACAACTGCCTTTCGCTGTACGGAACTACTGCTTCCAGGTTGATCCACCGGCCCCGCGGGTCCGCGCCGCCCGACTACATGATTGTGTAGTACATGTAGACGCGTGGGCCTTGCGCCGGGCGGCCCACCGTGGCAGGAGGTGCGGGTGGCAGGGGAGGATCGGCGGGAGGCCGTGCTGTGGCGCAACCGCGCCCTGACGCTTTTCGACCGGGTGTCGGTGCCGGTCGCGGTGTGCGATGTGTACGGCGCCGTCCTGCTCGCCAATCCCGCGATGGCGGCGGAGTGCGGGACGACCCCGGGGCGGCTGCGCGGCCGGGACATGCTGGAGCTGTTCCGGCCGCAGGAGGCGACGCAGGTGGAGCGGATCGCGCAGGCGCTGCGGCTGCGGCACCGGTCGCGCTACCAGGTGTCGGTGCGCTGGGAGGTGCCCGGCGGAGTGCGGCGGTACGGAGAACTGACGGCGGACCCGGTGAGCGACAGCATCGAGCTGACACCGGCCCTGCTGGTGATGCTGCACGTACGGGGGGAGCGCGAGTCGCCCGCGCCCGAGGAGGCGCCGGCACCGGTCACACCGGTCGAGGCCCGCGTCCTGGCGATGCTCGCGAGCGGCGCGACCACGGCCCGGGCCGCCCGCGAGACCGGCCTCACCGCGGACGGCGTCACCTATCACCTGCGGCGCCTGTCCGCGCGCTGGGGCGCGGCGAACCGTACGGAACTGGTCGCCCGGGCCTACGCGCTCGGCGTGCTGGCCGCCGGCGTGTGGCCGCCGACGTCCGCCGACGCGTCAGGGGAACAGGCCGCGTCGGCGGAATGAGCCGCGTCGGCCCCTCCGGTACGAGCCGCGTCGCCGCAACAGGCCGTCCCCGCCCCTTCCGGCGCCCCGAAGCGGGCCAGCGTGTGCCACACCATCTTCAGGTCCTGCGGCGCGTACCGTCCCGTGCGGGCCGCGTCACCGATGATCCGGGGGTCGATCCGGCCGTCCTGGGCGATGTGCGCGCCCAGCTCGGCGTACTCCGGCCCCCGGTAGTCGGCGTGGCGGCGCAGTCCGGCCACGGTGAGCCGGTAGCCGGGGTGCCATTCGACGGGGCAGGGCAGCAGGCGGGCCGCCGTCTCGACGGGCGTGCCGCGATAGCTCGCGTCGAGGACGAGCGCCTCCACGTCCCGCGCGAGCACGACGCCCCCGTGGACCTGGGCCTCGATGTAGTCGTTGAGGGCGTCCCGCTCGTCCGCCTCGGCCAGCGCGATCAGGGACATGCCCGCCGCGACGCCGAAGTCGGCCGGCTCGGCCGCGCTGTCGGGGTAGCAGAAGGTGGCGCGGGCGAGCGCGGCACCGGTGAGACGGAAGTGGGACGAGCCGAACCTCGGGGCCGCGCCGGCGATCTGACGGCGGAAGTCCAACGCACCGTACACCGGCCGGTCGTGGGCGCCCGCGTCGTCGTAGGCCCCACCGAAGATCCGGCTCTCCCAGCGCCACCGGTCGCCGCCGGGACGCGCGGTGAGGCCGCCGTTGCTGATGCCCGTGACGAACTGCGAGTGATACGTGCCGTCCCGGGCCAGCGCCCGCAGGACGGTCAGTCCGCCCACGGCCCGGTCCGGATGGAAGTTCAACGTGATCCGCAGGTCAGAGGCCACAGGCGGTCCCTGTGAACCCGCCGCCACGTGCGACAGCGCGGCCCGCGCCCGTGGCGCCTCGGCCTCCGGGAAATCCACTGGCCCCTCCCCCTCACGCGTGCCTACCCTGACCGTCAACCTAATACCCCTAGGTTTCCGTCACGAGCACCCAGGAGCCACTCCCATGAGATCACTCACCGAGCACGACATCCGCACCTCGTTCGTCAACTGCTCGAAGGGAGAGGCCAAACGCCTGCCCCTCCCCCGGGACCTCGACCAACGCCCGTGGGACGATCTGGACTTCCTGGGCTGGCGGGATCCCGGAGCGCCCGACCGCAGTTATCTGGTCACCGAGCGGGAGGGCCGAGCGGTCGGCGTCACCCTGCGTTTCCCCTCCTCCAAGCGCGGCTTCCTGCACCGCAGCATGTGCTCGCTGTGCCTGACCACCCACCCGGGCGGCGGCGTCTCTTTGATGACCGCCCGCAAGGCCGGCCCGGCGGGCCGCGAGGGCAACTCGGTGGGCCTGTACATGTGCACCGACCTGGCGTGCTCCCTCTACCTGCGCGGCAAGAAGGCCCTGGAATCCGGGTCCCGCTTCGAGGAGAGCCTGACCATGGAGGAGCAGATCGTGCGGACGAGGGCCCATCTGATCGCCTTCCTGGACAAACTGCACGCCTGACTCGGCAGCCGTACGGCAGCCCCGCGCACCTGACGCACCCGGCGCCGGAGCGGAATGACAAACTACGTTTCCTTGCGGACAGTTTCCGTCCCCAATGAGTACCTTCGGTACATCCGTGGAAGGGGACAGCCCGAGGATGCGAGACGTACGGGAGTGGACGACGTCCCTGGTGCGCTTGGTGAAGCGACACCGGGACCCCGTCGTCGTACAGGCGCTGCGGTCGTCGGCCGCGGCGACGATCGCGTATGTCATCGCGCTGCGCCTCAGCCCCGAGGCGGCTCCGCTCACCGCACCGCTGACCGCGCTGCTGGTCGTCCAGGTCACCCTCTACTCCACGCTCACCACCGGTATCCGCCGGGTGAACTCGGTGGTGGCGGGGGTCCTCGTCGCCATCGCCTTCAGTCTGCTGGTGGGTCTGACCTGGTGGAGCCTCGGGCTGCTGATCATGGCCGCGCTGGCCGTCGGGCATCTGGTGCGGGTCGACGAGTTCGTGCCCGAGGTGGCGATCAGCGCGATGCTGGTGCTCGGGGTCACGACCGTCGGGGACACGGCGTGGGCTCGGGTGCTGGAGACGCTGATCGGCGCGGTCGTCGGCCTCGGCTGCAATCTGCTGTTCGCCCCTCCGGTGTGGGTGGGCGAGGCCGGGGAGTCGATCGAGGGGCTGGCCCGCCGGGTGCGGCAGTTGATGCTGAGCATGGGCGAGGAAGCGGCGGGCCGGACGCCCGTCGAGCATGCGACGGCCCGACTGCACGAGGCGCGCCGGCTCGACCACGACATCGTCGAGGTGGACGCGGCCCTCAGGCAGGCCGAGGACAGCCTGCGGCTCAATCCGCGCGTGAAGGAGGGCCTGCTGCACCGCGTGGTGCTGCGCACCGGCCTGGACACGCTGGAGATCTGCACGGTCGTGCTGCGGGTGCTCGCGCGCACCTTCACCGACCTCGCGAAGGAGCGCGACTCCGAGCCCCGTCCACGCTCCTTCGCGCCGGAGACGGGCGCCGCCGTGGAGCGGCTGCTGTCGGAGATCGCGAACGCCGTGGTCAGCTTCTCGGTCCTGGTCACCACCCCGGTGAGCCTGAACGCCGATGCGGCGGAGTCCCGGCTGACCGCCGAGTTGCGACAGGCCGCGGCCACCCGCGACAAGCTGGCCCAGCTGCTGCTGGAAGAGGTCCAGCGCGACGCCCGCCAGTGGCAACTGCTCGGTGCCGTCCTCACCGAGGTGAACCGGATCCTCGACGAACTCGACACCGAGCACCGCTCGCGCCGCCTCCTGGAGGAACTGGACCGCGTCTCCCGCGAGCAGCGCGAACGTATGCCGCGGCTCACCCGGCTGCGGGAGGGCCTGCGCGTGCCCGAGCAGCTGCGCCGGAACCGCACGGACGCCGAGCGGCGTTCAAGGTGAAGAAGTCACCTTGAGGCGGCGTGCCTCCGGGGCCGGGACAAAGGGGGCGGATCGATGACCGACACCACCGTGCGGATCGACGGGAACACACTGCGGCTGCCGGGCGGTGCGGCGGTGCGGTTCGTGCGCACGCTGCGGCTGCCTGAGACGGGCACGCATCCGCTGCCGCCGGGGCTCGGCGAGTTCCCCGTCCGGCGGGTTTCCGACTACCCGGACACCGTCCCGCAGCAGTGGCGGGCGCGCGGCGGGGTGATGCTGCCGGTGTACCTGCGCGAGGCGATGTGGCTGAGCTTCTCGGGCACGAGGGAGCCGGCCGCGTTGCAGGTCGGAGCGGGCAAGGTGTGCGCCGTCTCGGGCAGGCCCTGGAGTGACCGGCTCGCGCGTGATCCGCAGAACTACGTCGTGCTGCCGCGTCAGCCGTGGCTGGACGGCATCAACTCCGGGAAGGGCACGGTCCGCCAGTTCGTGGCGGTGCCGCTGGGTCTGGGGGCGACCGTCGAGGGCCAGGTCACCGGCGAGGAGGTCTGGGGCGGCGTCCAGCTGCAGTCGTTCCCGCTGAACGACGGGCCGCTGGCCCGGTGGCGCGAGGAGGAACGGCTGCGGGCCGAGCGGGCCCGGGCGATGCCGACGCCCGGCATGAGCTACGGGGCGGCCATGCCGATGGCGATGGCGCCGGCGGCTCCCGCCGCGACCGCGGGCCCGCCGCGGGCCGCGGCCGCCATGGGTCTCGGCGTGGGCGGTTCGATGCGCCAGGAGGTCTACCGGGACGAGCGGCCGCTCACGGACTGGGCGGAGCGGCCCGCGGGGCGGGTGTTCGTGCACCTGGTGACGCCTCCCGAGTGGCGTCGCATCA
Organism: Streptomyces sp. Q2; assembly: GCF_056820935.1. Classification (NCBI taxonomy): domain Bacteria; kingdom Bacillati; phylum Actinomycetota; class Actinomycetes; order Kitasatosporales; family Streptomycetaceae; genus Streptomyces; species Streptomyces sp. Q2. The sequence continues at coordinate 191,847 of NZ_JBXEJE010000008.1, forward strand.
CCGGCGAGGCTCCCCCGCCCTCGCCCGTGGACCGTGCCGCGTACACCCGTGCCGGACTGCCCTGGTTCGACTACTACGACCAGGACGCCGAGGACCTCACGGCCACGGACACCCTCCAGGACGTCAAGCCGGTCGGCGACTGGCTGGGGGACGACCACGAGCCCTGGCAGGAGCCTTCGCCGCAGCAGGTGCAGCCGCTGAAGGACGCGCCGGGGAAGCCGGTCGAGGACGGCGACTGGTGACCCCGGGCGGGTGACCCGGGGCAGCGGGACCGCCGGGCCTCCCGCCACTGGTGTGCCTGCCACTGGTGTGCCTGCCACTGTTGCGCCTTGCGCAACGCACGATGCCGTTGTTGCACCTGACCGGTGATCCGCGTCAAGGTGGCTGTCGCGACTCGACGAGCGACGACCTGAGGTGTGCGCATGGGCAGTGAGGGCTGGAGCAGGCGCCGATTCGTCGGCGCCCTGGCAGGGGCGGGTGCCGCGGCCGTACTGCCCGGGTGCGACGACGCGCCGCCGCCCACCGACCCGACGGCCGCCGGGACGGGGACGGGAGCCGCCGAGGCGAGTCCGAGCGCTCCGGCCCGGAGCCGCACGCCCTCCGGCCCCCGCCCGCTCTACCTCGGCACCTACACCTCGGTGGAGGGCGGCGGCACCGGCATCGGTCTCGCCACCTACGACGCCACGAGCGGCCGTGTCAGCGGAACCGGCACGGTCACCGGCGTCGGCGACCCGTCGTACCTCGCGGTGCATCCGAACGGGCGCACGCTGTACGCGGTGAACGAGCGCGAGGCGGGCGCGGTGACCGCTGTGCGGCTCTCCGACCGCAGGGTGCTGGGGAGCCGCGGCACCGGCGGCGGGGGGCCCTGTCATCTGTCCGTGCATCCGGGCGGGCGCTGGCTGCTCAGCGCCAACTACACGTCCGGCAGTGTGGCCGTCCATCCGATCGACGGCTCGGGCGCGCTCGGTGAACGCGCCGAGCTGGTCACGCACTCCAGTCCGGCGCCCGGACCGGGCCAGCAGGGTCCGCATGCCCACCAGGTCGTGACCAGTCCCGACGGCGGCCATGTGCTCGCCGTCGACCTGGGCACGGACACCGTGTACACCTACCGCCTGGACGAGAAGTCCGGCCGGCTCGGTGAGGTCGCGCAGGCGCACACCCGGCCGGGCGCCGGGCCGCGCCATCTCACCTTCCACCCCGGGGGGCGGTACGCGTACCTGGCCAACGAGGTCGACAACACGGTCGCGGTCTGCGCGTACGACCCGGACAGCGGCCGGCTGACCGTCGGCGAGGCGCAGTCGACGGGCTCGGGCTCGGGCACCAACTACCCGGCGCAGATCCTGGTGACGTCGAACGGCGCGTACGCCTATCTCGCCAACCGGGGCCACAACAGCCTCACGCGGTACGCGGTGGAGGCGGACGGCGCCCGGCTCCGGCTGCTCGACACGGTTGCGGTCTCCGGTGACTTCCCGCGGCAGATCGCCTTCTCGCCCGACGGGACGCTGCTGTTCGCGGCGAACCAGAAGTCCGGCACGGTGAGCGTCTTCCACGTGGACGAGGAGAGCGGTGACCTGCGGCTCGCGGGCGAGCCGTTCGCGTCACCCGTCGCCGTCTGTGCGCTGCCGCTGTAGCGCCCGCGGGCAGGTGGCGGTGCCGGCCTGGGTGAGCAGGACGTGCATCCGCTCGGTGAGCTGGGAGACGTCGTCGGCGGGCCGGTGGAAGGACAGGCGTACGTCGCCGTGGGCCCGGGCGCGCTCGATGCGCAGCGTCAGCCCGTGCCGGTCGACCGCCAGGGGCTGGACGCGGACCGCGCCGTGCAGGCTGTCGGAGTCGACGAGGCGGGTGAGCCGCTCGACGGCGTCGGCGTGGCAGTCGGCGAGGTGCGTGAGCAGCCGTGCCTCGGCCGTGGCCAGCGGGTCGGGCGCGGCGGCGGCGAACTCGTCGAGGGCGACGACGACCGCGCCGGACGCGAGGCGCAGCACCACGCGGGTGGCCTGGAAGGCCAGGTGGCCGTCGTCGGGGGCGAACCATCCCGCCATCCACAGCCGGGCGCGGATCCGGTTGCCCACGGGGACGGGCGCGACGTCGGCGAACTCCAGGACGGCGGAAGGCTCCCCGCGGGGCGCGCAGATCGCGGCCGTGAGCAGGGTGCTGTCCTCGGGCACGTGCAGGAGCACCCGCCCGTCCTCGGTCACGGTGTGCGCGCCGACGAACTCCTCGCGTCCGCCCTCCGCGGTCAGCGCGCAGGACCACGCGGCGGCGAGCACCGACCGGGCCCGTTCCGCCGCGGAAGGCGCGGCCGTCCAGGTTTGGCTGTCACCCATCCCAAAACCTCCTTAGGTAAGCCTTGCCTAACCTATCGAAGATCGGGGCTGAAGCCAACCACGGGCGGCGACGAATGCCCCCGGGACGGGCCGAACGGCCGGGCCGTCCTGATCAGATGACGCCCAGCAGCGCCCGGGCGCACAGGTCCCGCACCTGTTCCCGGGAGAGGTCCGAGCCGCGCAGCCACTCCAGACTCACGGCGGTGATGAACCCCAGCCAGCCCCGGACGGCCAGCTGGAGTTCGGGCCGCGTCTGCGCGAGCGGGCCGAACTCGGGATCGGCGGCCAGAGTCGCGAGGATCTGCCGCTCCTGCGCGGCCAGCGCCCGCCGGTAGACCCTGCGCACGGACTGGTCGCCCGAGGCGTCGGCGCGATGGAAGGCGCGGTAGCCGTGCGCGTGGTCCCGGACGTACTCCAGATACGCGTCGAGGCCGGCGGTGAGCTGCTCACGCACCGGCACCCCCGGCACGGCCGCCGACATCCGCAGCATCCGCCCGCTCTCGCGCTCCACGACAGCCGCGAAGAAGTCCCGCTTGGTCGGGAAGTAGTGGTAGAGCAGTCCGCGCGAGACACCGGCGATCTCGGCGACCTGCTCGATCCGCACCTCGTCGTACGGGCTCTCCGAGAACAACCGCTCCCCCACCGACAGCAGCTGCTCCCGGCGCTCCTCGGTGCTGAGCCGGCGGCGTGCGCGTGCGCCCTGGTTCGCGGCCATGCCCGCACTTTACTTGACGTCGGTTCAACAGCGGGACCAGACTGGAACGCGTTGTTGAACCGACGTACAACAGGCGCAACCTGCCGCTGCATCAAGGGAGATGGGGCCATGGCGGACACCGAGACCGAGGCCGGGCTGCCCGCCGGATTCCGTGGCGCGGAGCAGGGCTGGCCGGAGCTGCACCGCATCCCTCACCCGCCGCGCCGCATCCCGCTGCTCGGTGACGTGATCGGCGTCGACAGGCGCACCCCCCTCCAGGACACCCTCCGGTACGCCCGGCAGTTGGGGCCGATCTTCCGGCGCAAGGCGTTCGGGCGGGAGTTCGTGTTCACCTGGGGCGCCGACCTCGTGGCCGACCTGGCGGACGAGTCCCGGTTCGCCAAGCATGTGGGTCTCGGGGTCGCCAACCTGCGGCCGGTCGCCGGGGACGGACTGTTCACGGCGTACAACCACGAGCCCAACTGGCAGTTGGCGCACGACGTCCTGGCCCCGGGATTCAGCCGGGACGCCATGGAGGGCTACCACGCGATGATGCTGGCGGTGGCCGGCCGGCTCACCGACCACTGGGACCGCGAGCTGGTGGCGGGCCGGGCGGTGGACGTGCCCGGCGACATGACCAAGCTGACCCTGGAGACGATCGCGCGGACCGGCTTCGGGCACGACTTCGGCTCCTTCGAACGCGCCCGCCCACATCCCTTCGTGACCGCGATGATCGGCACGCTCACCTACGCGCAGCTGCTGAACAGCGTGCCCTTCCCGCAGTTGCTGCACCGGGCCGCGCGGCGCAACGAGGCCGACATCGCCTACCTCAACCGCACGGTCGACGACCTGGTCCGCGCCCGGCGCACGGCGGGCGGGGACGGCGGCTCGGACCTGCTGGACCGGATGCTGGACACGGCCCACCCGGAGACCGGGGAGCGGCTGTCGGCGACGAACGTCCGGCGTCAGGTCATCACGTTCCTGGTCGCGGGCCACGAGACCACCTCGGGCGCGCTCTCCTTCGCCCTGCACTACCTCGCCCGGCACCCGGACGTCGCCGCCCGGGCCCGCGCCGAGGTCGACCGGGTCTGGGGCGACACGGCACTGCCCGGCTACGACCAGGTGGCGAAGCTGCGGTACGTGCGCCGGGTACTGGACGAGACCCTGCGGCTGTGGCCGACGGCGCCCGCCTTCGCCCGGGAGGCCCGGCAGGACACGATGCTGGCCGGGTCGCATCCGATGCGGCGCGGCGCGTGGACGCTGGTGATCACGCCGATGCTGCACCGCGACCGGGCGGTCTGGGGAGCCGACGCCGAGGAGTTCGACCCGGACCGCTTCGAGGCGAAGGCCGTACGGTCGCGTCCCCCGCACACCTTCAAACCGTTCGGGACGGGGGCGCGGGCCTGCATCGGGCGGCAGTTCGCGCTGCACGAGGCCACGCTGGTGCTCGGCCTGCTGCTGCGCCGCTACGAGCTGCGGCCCGATCCGGACTACCGGCTGCGGGTGACCGAGCGGCTCACGCTGATGCCGCGGGGGCTGCGGCTGCACCTGGAGCGGCGGACCGCCACCACCGCGGACCCGTCGGCCACAGGTGCCGTCGACGCGGCTTCCTCAGAGCCGCGCTGCCCAGTGCGCGGGGCGGGTGACTGACTGCGGCAGCCGGGTGCCCGCGCTGCCCTTGGCCGCGTTCAGCTGCGGCTGGGTGAGGAAGAAGGCGTCGGTCAGGTCCGCGTCCGTGAGGTCGGCGTCGCGCAGGTCGGCGCCGATCAGGTCCGCGCGGCGCAGGTCGGCGCCGGTGAGGTCGGCTGCGATGAGGTAGGTGCCGCGCAGGTTGGCGCCCCGCAGGTCGGCGCCCTTGAGGCGGGCGCCCATCAGGTCCGCGCCACGGCGGTTCTTCTTCTTGCCGGGTACACCCGCCCGGACCAGCTCGCTGGTCCTGAGCAGGAGCACATTGACCTCCTGCCGGTGTGCGCCGACGTCCAACGCGCGGAGTTCCGCGGGGGTTTGGCGGGTGAGCGCCTCGGTCTGCTCGAGCGCCCGGCCGAGGTCGGCGTGGATCGGGCGGGCGGCCGGCAGGTCGAGTGCCTCGGTGAGGTACCAGAGCAGTTCGTGGAGCTGGCGGACGACCGGGAAGACGTCGGCCATGTGCCGGGCGTCCTCGCGCGGGCCGGTACGCCAGTCCCGGCCGCCGAAGGTGACCTGCGAGACCTTCTGCCCGGCGCCGAAGCAGTCGTAGACCGTGCAGCCGGTGAAGCCCTCGGTGCGCAGCCTGGCGTGGATGCCGCAGCGGTGGTCGCCCCGGAGGTTCGGGCAGGGTTTCCCGGCCTCCTTGTCGATGGCGAAGTCGGCCGAGGCGGCGAAGGGCAGGGCGACGCAGCACAGGCCGAAGCACTGCCCGCAGTCGCCCCGCAGCCCGGCCCGGTCGGTCATATGGTCTGACATGACCTCCAGCCTACTTTCCCCGCAGGTCATACCCCGTCCGCGTCCGTCCGGCGCCGGCGGACGCGGTCGGGGGCCGGAAAACTCACCGAGGGGATTCCGGCCTTGTGGGGGTCCCCTCATCCAACGGAAAACAAGCTCCGCTACCACAGAGATACGAGCCGAACCAGGCAGGAGCCGTACCCGGATCGAGGAGAGACGTCATGTGCAGCCACCAGCCCCCGTGCCCTTCCGCCGACAGTCCCGACCACCAGTCCGCCGTGATCGTGTCGGCCCACCCCGAACAGGGCTGGAGCCTGCTGTGCAACGGCGCCATCGTCTTCGACGACACCGGTGAACTCCTGCCCGACGGACGGGTGGTGGGCCCGCACCGCACGTCGGGCACGCCGGCCCTGGCCGCCTGACTCAGCCGGTCGCGTCCGGCACGTCGAGGCCGGCGAGGCGCTCGGGGTCGGCCAGGATCCGCATCGCGACGATGCGGCCGTCCACGACGGTGACGCCCATGACCGACTGCAGCTGTCCGTCGTGGGCGTGGACCAGGCCGATCTCGCCGTTGACGAGAGCCAGTTGGGCGAACGGGGCGAACTGCCGGAACATCAGGGCCTGTTCGGCCACCGCCTTCGCGCCGCGCACCAGCTTCGAGGCGGCCGCTCCGCCGACCAGCGCGCCGGAGTCGACCCGCAGCACGATGTCGGGGTGGAGGACGGCGACCAGGGCCTCGAAGTCCCCGGCCCGGCTGGCGGCCAGGAAGGCGTCGACGACCTGGCGTTGCCTGCCGAGGTCGGGTTCGGCGGAGGGCGTGGCTCCCTGCACCCGGCGTCGGGCCCGGCTGGCCAGCTGGCGGGTGGCGGCCGGACTGCGCTCCAGGATCGAGGCGATGTCGTCGAACGGCACCGCGAACATGTCGTGCAGTACGAACGCGAGCCGTTCCGCGGGTTCCAGGGTCTCCAGGACCACGAGGAGGGCGAGACCGACCGAGTCGGCCTGGAGCACCTCCTGTTCCGGGTCGGTCCGCGTCAGGGGCCGGATCACCGGGTCGGGAACGAAGGTGTCGTCGAGGGGGTCCTCGCGGCGCACGGTGCGCGAGCGCAGCAGGTCGAGGCAGACGCGGCCGACGACGGTGGTCAGCCAGCCGCCGAGGTTGTGGATGTCGCTCGCGTCGGTGCGGCCCAGCTTGAGCCAGGTCTCCTGGACGGCGTCCTCCGCCTCGGCCAGCGAGCCGAGCATGCGGTAGGCCACCGCCCGCAGATGCCCGCGGTGTTCCTCGAAGCGCTCCGCGAGAAGTTCCGTGTCGTTCATGCCGTCCCCCCAAGACGTCCGGTGCCGTGCGAAGGCGTGAATGATCCCATCACACCCGCGCAGGGCCGTGAACGTCTTTTCGTCAGTACCGCTGCGCCTTCGCCAGCTTCGGCGTCAGCACCGGTTGGGCCGGCTTGCGGCTGACGGCGAGCGGCTGGGCCTTCTCGCCGGGCTCCAGGTCCTCGGCTCCGACGTACCGGGTCTCGACCACCTTGCCCGTGTCGTCGAGGAAGTCGACCTGGGCGGCGTACGACGCCTTCTGGCCGCTCTTGTTGGTGATCGTGACGACGACCGCGAGCAGCCCGCCGGTCTCCGAGCGCGGTTTGCCGGTCATGGAGACGTCGGACATGGCGTTGCCCTGCCCGTCGACGTCCTCAAGCTCGGTCTCGGCGGCCCGGTTGGCGCGCTCCACCTCGGCCGACACCGAGGCCTCGAAGGAGGACGCGGCGGCCGAGGCGGAGGACGCCGCCGCGGAGGCCGCGGCACGCGCCGATTCCACGGCCGACGCGGCCCTCGATTTCAGCGGGGTCGGCGGTGTGCCCGAGAAGGCGGCCGTGTCGGGGGCGGTCGGCCGTGCGGTGGACGGCTCGTCGGCACTGTCGCCGTCCGTGCCGCACGACACCAGGGCGAGCGCGGCGGCCACCGCCACCGCGACAGCGGCCGACCGGGACCGGACGAGAGGGACGATGGGTTCTGGCATCCGAGCCTCCTGAGCCGCCGAGCCGACGAAACGCACCTTATGCCGGAATTTTCGGCCCGGCATGTCGGCTCGGCGCGACCTCAGACCTCGTCGCGGGTGAGTGCCAGCAGCCGGTCCAGCACGCGCGGGCCGCCCACCCGTACGCCGTCGTGCTCGAACTCGTCGGTGACCCAGGTGCGCAGTCCGCGGATGGCGCGGGCCGTCTCCAGGGAGTGGGTCGCGTCGACGTACATGTCGTCGTGGTAGACGGCCGCCGCGACCGGCACCTCGTTGGCGGCGAGGCGGGCCCGGTCGTACAGCGGGGTCCAGTCGGTGCGGGCGGCGAGGAGTTCGGCGGTCTCGCGCAGAGGACGCAGTGCCGGGTCGCAGTCGAACATCCACGGGTGGATCGACTCGCCGGTGAAGAGCAGCGGTCCGTCGCCGGCGAGGGTCTTGGCGGCGTCGAACTGCGGGAACTCGGCGCGGACGCGTTCGGCCGACCAGGCGGTGGGGCGGTGGTCCTGGCCGTAGATCGCCTCGTGGACGAGGGCGTACAGGGGGTGGCTCGCATACGACAGGAGGGACTGGACCTCTTCCTGGAACGCGTCGGACAGGGCGGGCCCCTGCGGGGTGCGGACGAAGGCGCCTTCCAGGAGGAAGTGCAGACGGTGACTGCCCTCGCCGCCGCCGAGGAGGATGCCGAGGGACTGGAAGGCCTCCGCGGTGAGCCGGTAGCCGCCCGGCAGGACCGGCTCGTGCCGCAGGACGTACTCGGCGATCCGACGGGCGCGCTCGACGTCCTGCGGGTAGCGCTCGTAGTGCGCGGCGACCTTGCGTTCGATGCGCGGATAGGCGGCCCGATAGACGTCGTCGGCGTGGGCGTCGAGCGAGGGCAGGCCGCCGGTGATGACGGCGGCGCGCAGCCCTTCGGGGGCGGTGGAGAGATAGGTGACCGCGCAGAAGCCGCCGAAGCTCTGGCCGAGGACGGTCCAGGGGGCACCGCCGGTGACGGAGGGGCGGATCGCCTCGCAGTCCCGGACGATCGAGTCGGCGCGGAAGCGGGCGAGGTGGTCGGCCTGTTCGGCGGGGCCGCCGCGCAGCGGGAGCGTCTGGCGGTTGGCGGGGGTGGAGTGGCCGGTGCCCCGCTGGTCCAGGAGCAGGACGCGGAACTCCTTCAGGGCGCGTCCGAGCCAGGCCGGCTTGCCGACGAAGCGGTTCGCCCCGAAACCGGGGCCGCCCTGGAGGTAGACCAGCCACGGCAGGTCCTGGTCCGTCTTGTCGCTCGCGACGACCTCGCGGGCGTAGAGCTCGATGCTCTCCCCCGCCGGGTCGTCGTGGTCGAGGGGCACGGTGAAGTGGCGGTCGGTGAGGACAACGCCGGGCTGACGGTAGGTGAGGGTCAACGGGGCTCCCGGGACGGACGGATTGCGGGCCGCGTCCCAGTTCAGCACATGTTCGTCCGGCGATCCGCCCCCGGGATCATGAAATCGTACTGAACGTGTGGTCAGCGCGCCGAGAGGCTGGAGCGGCGCACCACGAGTTCCGGCTGGAGCACGACCCGCCGGTGCTCGTGGCCCCGCGGCGAGGTCTCCTCCTCCGTCTCCTCCAGCAGGAGCTCGGCGGCCAGGGCGCCCATGGTGACGGCGGGCTGGCGGACGGAGGTGAGCGGCACGGCCGCGGCGGCGGCGAACTCGATGTCGTCGTAGCCGACGATCGCCAGGTCGTCGGGGACGCCGACACCGGCCGCGTACATGGCCTGCAGCACCCCCAGGGCGAGCAGGTCGTTGGCGCAGAACACGGCGGTCGGACGGTCGGCGAGGCCGAGCAGGCGGGCGCCGGCGTCCCGGCCGGCGGCCACGTCGAGCCGCTCGGTGGGCAGTTCACGCATGGCCTCCGGGCCGAGCCCGGCTTCGGCCAGTGCGTTCAGGGCGCCGGTACGGCGGTCGCGGACCTGGTTGAGGCCGGGCGGACCACTGACGTACGCGAGGGAGCGGTGTCCGGCGTCGACGAGGTGACGTACGGCGAGCGCGCCGCCCGCCACGTCGTCGACGGACACCGAGCACTCGGTGGTGCCCTCGGCGACCCGGTCGACGAGGACGAAGGGGATGCCGTGACGCCGGAACGACTCGATGTTGCGGCCGGTCGCGTCGGCCGGGGTCAGTAGGACCCCCCGCACCCGCTGCTCGGCGAAGAGCGAGAGATAGTCCGCCTCCTCGCCCGGGTTCTGGGCGCTGTTGCAGACCATCACGCCGAGGCCGGCCTCGCGCGCGGCCCGTTCGGCACCGCGCGCGACGTCGACGAAGAAAGGGTTGCCCATGTCGAGGACGAGCAGGCCCATGATCCGGCTGCGGCCCGCGCGCAGCTGGCGCGCGGACTCGCTGCGGACGTAGCCGAGCCGGTCTATCGCGGACAGCACCCGCGCCCGGGTCTCGGTGGCCACCGTGTCCGGACGGTTGATGACGTTCGAGACGGTGCCGACGGAGACTCCGGCGGCACGGGCGACGTCCTTGATACCCACCGACTGGGACATCGGGCAGAGACCTCCAGGGGAACGAAAGGGAGCGGGGGCGGCGGGAAGGGCTTCACATTACGTCATTCCGCCGCACTTCAGACCGGGTCAGGCGGGCAGTCGGAAGTCGACGACATGCAGCGCCGACGGGGTCGTACCGCTCGACTTCTCCTGGTACAGAACCGACAGGACGTTGTCCTGCGCGATGCGCGTCTCGTCGATGACGACCTCGCCGAAGGCGTTGAGACCACTGCCGTCGAAGAGCACCGCCCAGTCGGTGTACCCGGAGGCCGCCGACGCTCCGGCGATCCGGCCGAACGGGAAGATCGCGTACGCGTTGTCGTACTTGTCGAGAACCAGCTTGGTGCGCTGGCTGGAGTTCAGCGGCACCGGTATCTCGGTCTTCTGCCAAGTGCCGGAGGCGTTCTTGCGGACGTGGAAGGCCCGGCCGTTGGCGGTGCGGTTGGCGACGTAGTTCGTGGTGCACTGGCCGAAGCGGCCCGGCACGTAGCTGATGACGGCGTGCGGCCGGCCCGCCGAGTCGGTGAACTGGCTCTCCTGGTTCATCAGGGAGTGGTCCGGGTTGAGCGGGTCGACGACCAGGCCGCTGTCGGTGACCGCCACCTTGTCGGAGCCGCCGGTGGTGCCGACCAGGGTGCCCGCGTTGTTGCGCCAGGTGCGGCCGCGGTCGTCGGAGTAGACGTAGCCGGTGTCGTGGTTGGTGATGCCGCCGCTGTTGCACATCACGGCGCCGTTCTGCTCACGCCAGGTGAAGAAGGAGTGCAGGCGCCCGTTGCGGTCGTAGTCGATGCCGTGCAGGTACATGTTGCGGGCCGTGCTGGAGCCGTGCTCGCTGGTGTAGGTGCCGGTGGAGCTGGACCACTCGCCGAGGTTCGTCCACGTCGAACCGTCGTACTCGGCGAGGGCGTTGCGACCGTTGCCGGAGATGCCGACCCGGTAGCTGAGCTGGAGCTTGCCGTCGGAGGTGGAGACGAACTGGGGGTACGTGAACTGCGAGGTGAGCGCCAGCCCGTCCAGTGTGGACTGGGGTGCGCCGAAGCGGCTCGCGGTCCAGCTCAGCCCCGCCGGGTTGTCCATGAGGCCGGCCACCGACTTGACGTAGGTGAAGCCGTTGCTGTGGGAGTCCATGTTGAGGTGGAGGCGGCCGTCGACCTTGGAGACGCCCATGGAGATGACGTTGTGGGAGTCGTCCGCCTTGAGGGTGTGGCCGACCTTGACGGTGGACCAGGTGGTGCCACCGAGGACGCGGCGGCCGACGACGGCGTTGCGGTCGGCGGTGTACCAGACGGCGTACTGGTAGCCCTTGTAGGTCAGCAGCCCGTTCTTCTGGAAGGAGTTGTTGTTGACCAGGCCGTCGTACGACACGAAGAAGAGGGCCTGGCTGTCGAGCGTGGTGTTGCCGGTCTGGGTGACCGAGGGGCCGGGGTCTGCGGCCCGTGCGGTTCCGGCGGCGAATACGGGGGTCATCACGGCTCCGGCGAGGGCGGCGCCCAACAGCGTACGTCTGTTCATCTCGGGGGACTCCATTGTCGGCGAGGTGAGCGAGGGGGAAGGCAGGGATGAGCGGGGAGGATCAGGCGAGGTGGAACACTTCGGTGAGCGGTTTCATGGCCTCGTCGGGCCGGGTGCCGTCGAGCGATTCGAAGAAGGCACCCATCTCGGCCTGCCAGCGGGCGTTGACCTCGGTGGCCTCCATGCCTGCCTTGGCGGCCTCGAAGTCCTCGGTCTCCAGGTAGCCGACGAGCAGTCCGTCGTCGCGCAGGAAGAGCGAGTAGTTGTGCCAGCCGGTGGCCGAGAGTGCCTGGAGCATCTCCGGCCACACGGCGGCGTGGCGTTCGCGGTACTCGGCGAGCCGGTCCTGACGGACCTTGAGCAGGAAACAGACGCGCTGCATGAAGTACCGCTCCCGGATCAGAAGTTGAACTGGTCGATGTTCTTGGCGTCGAACACGGTCGGCTTGCCGAGGCTGATCACGCCGTCCTTGCCGATGGTGTACTCACCCATGGCGCCGGCCTTGAAGGTCTCGCCCTCCTTGCCGGTGATCTGGCCGGAGACCAGGGCGACGGCGGTGCGGGCGGCCAGCTCGCCGAGCTTCGCCGGGTCCCACAGCTCGAAGCCCTCGACGGTGCCGTTCTTGACGTACTTGCGCATGTCGTTCGGGGTGCCGAGGCCGGTCAGCTTGACCTTGCCCTTGTACTTGGAGCCCGACAGGTACTGGGCGGCGGCCTTGATGCCGACGGTGGTCGGGGAGATGATCCCCTTCAGGTTCGGGTACTCCTGGAGCAGGCCCTGGGTCTGCTGGAAGGACTGCTGGGCGTCGTCGTTGCCGTACGCGGTCTTGACGAGCTTGATGTCCTTGTACTTCGGGTCCTTGAGTTCGTCCTTCATGAACTCGATCCAGGTGTTCTGGTTGGTCGCGGTCTGCGCGGCCGACAGGATCGCGATCTCGCCCTTGTAGCCGATCTGTTCGGCGAGCAGTTGCACCTCGGTGCGGCCGAGGTCCTCGGCGCTGGCCTGAGAGACGAACGCGTTGCGGCACTCGGGGTTGGTGTCCGAGTCGTAGGTGACGACCTTGATGTCGTTGCTCATGGCCTGCTTGAGCGCGGTGCACAGGGCGCCCGGGTCCTGCGCGGACACGGCCATCGCGTCGACCTGCTGCTGGGTGAGCGTGTTGACGTAGGAGACCTGGCCGGAGGTGTCGGTGGCGCTCGAGGGGCCGACCTCCTTGTAGGTGGAGCCCAGCTCCTTGACGGCCTTCTCGCCGCCCTTGTCGGCGGAGGTGAAGTACGGGTTGTTGACCTGCTTGGGCAGGAAGCCGACGGTGAGGCCCTTCTTGAGGGCGGCGTTCGGGTCGGCCTTGCCGGCGGAGGCGGCGGAGCCGGTGCTCTCGCTCTTCACGTCCTCCTTGGTGGTGCCGCCACAGGCGGTGGCGGCCAGGGCGAGGGAGGTGACGGCGGCCAAGGCCACACAGGTACGGCGGAGGGTCGACTTGCGCATGGCGAGGGTTCCTTTACGAGGGTGAACTGAGGGACGAGGGCGGGGTCGAGGCGGCTCTGCGGCCCGCCCTCGCCACGGCTATCTGCCGTGCGACCCGGGGGCCGAGCACGGAGAGGACGAGCAGAACGCCGGTGACGACGATCTGCGACTGGGCGGAGACGTCCTGGAGGCTCATCACGTTCTGCAGCGCGCCGAGCAGGAAGACTCCCGCGATCGCGCCGCCGAGCGTGCCTTTGCCGCCGTCGAAGTCGATTCCGCCGAGCAACACGGCCGCCACGACCGAGAGTTCGAGGCCGGTGGCGTTGTCGTAGCGGGCGCTGGCGTAGTGCAGCGCCCAGAAGATGCCGGTGAGGGAGGCCATCAGGCCGGTCACCGTGAACAGGATCAGCTTCTGCCGCCTGACCCGGATGCCGGCGAAGCGCGCGGCCTCCTCGTTGGCGCCGATCGCGAACAGCGACCGTCCGAACGGGGTGGCGTGCAGGGCGACCACGGCGATCGCGAGCAGGACGAGGAAGGGCAGGAAGGCCTGCGGGACGAAGGTGTCCCCGACGCGTCCGGCCGCGAAGTCCAGGTACTGGGTGGGGAAGTCGGTCACGGCATCCGAGCCGAGGACGATCTGCGCGATGCCCCGGTAGGCGGCGAGGGTGCCGATGGTGACGGCGAGGGACGGCAGTCCGAGCCGGGTGACGAGCAGGCCGTTGATCAGTCCGCAGACGACACCGAGCAGCAGACAGATCGGGATGATCACCTCGATCGTCAGGCCCTGGTTCCACAGGGCGCCCATCACCGCGCCGGACAGGCCGGCCGTGGAGGCGACCGACAGGTCGATCTCGCCGGAGACCACGAGGAGCGTCATCGGCAGGGCGATCAGCGCGATGGGCAGGGTGTTGCCGATCAGGAACGACAGGTTGAGGGCGTTGCCGAAGCCGTCCACGGTGGCGAAGGACAGCAGGAGCAGGACGATCAGCAAGGCGCCGACCACGGTGTCCCAGCGGATGGCGCGGGTGAGGGACTCAGGCATGGCCGGCGTCTCCCTTCTTCACGGGGGCAGCGGTGGTCCTGGCCGCGGCCGACTTCTTCTTCAGGGCCGAGGCCACCCGCAGGGCGACGATCCGGTCGACCGCGATGGCGAGGATGAGCAGGACGCCGTTGATGGCGAGCACCCACACGGAGCTGACGCCGAGGGCGGGCAGCACGCTGTTGATGGAGGTGAGGAGCAGGGCGCCGAGTGCGGCGCCGTAGACGCTGCCGGAGCCGCCGGTGAAGACCACGCCGCCGACCACGACGGCGCTGACGACGGTGAGTTCATAGCCGTTGCCGGTGCCGGAGTCGACGTTGCCGAACCGGGCCAGGTACATGGCGCCGGCGAGGCCGGCGAGGCCTCCGCAGAAGGTGTACGCGGCCAGAATCCTCTTGCGGACGGGGATGCCGGCGAGTCGGGCGGCCTCGGGGTTGGAGCCGAGGGCGTACATCTCGCGACCGCTGCCGTAGTGCTTGAGGTAGTACGCGGTCGCCACCAGGACGACGAGGGCGATCATCGCCAGCCACGGCACGGCCGACAGGCCGCCGGAGCCGAAGTCGACGAAGCCGCCGGGCAGGTCGGCCGCGGTGATCTGGCGGGAGCCGACCCAGATGGAGTCGATGCCCCGGATGATGTAGAGGGTGCCGAGGGTGACGACGAGGGCGGGCACCTGGCCGAGGCTGACGAGGAGGCCGTTCAGCAGGCCGAAGCCGATGCCGAGCAGGACCGCCAAGGCCACGGCGACGACCGGGTTGCCGCCGCCCTGGAGATAGAGGCCGGTGGCGAAGGCGCTGATGCCGAGGGTGGAGCCGACGGACAGGTCGACGTTGCGGGTGATGACGACCATCGACTGACCGGTGGCGACCAGCACCAGGATGGTCGCGTTCAGCAGCAGGTCCTTGATGCCCTGCTCGGACAGGAACTGGCTGTTGCCCGCCTGGGTGATGGCGATCATCACCAGGAAGACGGCCAGGATGGCGAGTTCGCGCATCTTGAAGACGCGGTCGACCAGCCGGGTACCGCTGGACTTGGGCACCTCGGTGGCGGGGGCGGGATTGGGTGCGGTCACCGTCATGCGGCGGCCCTCCGGAGGGGATTCGCGGTCGTACGGCCTGTCATGCGGCGGCCCTCCCGGTGGCTGCGGCCATCACGGACTCCTCGGTGGCCTCGGAGCGCGGGATCTCGGCCGTGAGCCGGCCCTCATGCATCACCAGCACACGGTCGGCCATGCCGAGGATCTCGGGCAGGTCGGAGGAGATCATGAGGACGGCGACGCCGTCGGCGGCCAGCTCGCTGAGCAGCCGGTGCACCTCGGCCTTTGTGCCGACGTCGATGCCACGGGTCGGCTCGTCGACGATCAGGACCCGGGGCCCGGTGGCGAGCCACTTGGCCAGGACGACCTTCTGCTGGTTGCCGCCGGACAGGGTGTTGACGGTGTCGGCGATCCGGGCGTACTTCACCTGGAGCTTGACGGCCCAGTCGAGGGAGCGGCTGCGTTCGGCGGCGCGGTCCACCAGGCCGGCCTTCACGCTCGTCCGCAGACCGGTGAGCCCGATGTTGCGCTCGATAGACATGTCCATCACAAGGCCCTGGGCGCGCCGGTCCTCGGGCACGAGGGCGAGTCCGGCGGCCATGGCGGTGGAGGGTGCGCCGTTGGTGAGGCCGCGTCCCTGGACCTCGACCTCGCCCGCGTCCCAGCGGTCGATACCGAAGACGGCCCGCGCCACCTCCGTGCGGCCGGCGCCGACGAGTCCGGCGAGACCGACGATCTCGCCGTGCCGTACGTCGAAGGAGACGTCGGTGAAGACGCCCTCCCGGGTCAGCCGACGGACGCTCAGGGCGACTTCACCCGGCTGGACGTCCTGCTTGGGGTAGAGCTCGTCGAGGTCGCGTCCGACCATGCGGCGTACGAGGTCGTCCTCGGTCATGCCGTCGATCGGCTCGCTGGAGATCCAGGCGCCGTCGCGCAGGGTGGTCACCCGTTGGCAGATCCGGAAGATCTCCTCCAGGCGGTGCGAGATGAAGAGAACGGCGGCGCCCTGGTCGCGCAGGGTGCGGACGACGCCGAAGAGCCGGGCCACCTCGCTGCCGGTGAGGGCCGCCGTCGGCTCGTCCATGATCAGGACGCGGGCGTCGAAGGAGAGGGCCTTGGCGATCTCCACGATCTGCTGGTCGGCGATCGACAGGCCGCGGGCGGGACGGTCGGGGTCGAGCTCGACGCCCAGCCGCTGCATCAGGGCCAGGGTCGCCGCGTGCGTGGCCTTGTGGTCGATCCGGCCGACAGCGCGCCGCGGCTGGCGGCCCATGAAGATGTTCTCGGCGATCGACAGGTCGGGGAAGAGCGTGGGTTCCTGGTAGATCACGGCGATACCGGCGTCGCGGGCGTCGCCGGGTCCGTGGAAGAGGACGGGCTCACCGTCGAGGAGCACCTGACCGGCGTCCGGTCGGTGCACCCCTGCAAGGGTCTTGATGAGGGTCGACTTGCCCGCGCCGTTCTCACCGGCGAGCGCGTGCACCTCGCCGGGAAACAGCTCCAGGGACACGTCCCGCAGGGCACGCACCGCTCCGAAGGACTTTGACACGTCCCTGAGCGACAGCACGGGGGCCGGACCCGCTTTGGACGGGTGGGTCATGAGGGCTCCTCGACGACGCCGGCGGACTCCGTCTCGGCGTCGTGAAAGGTTTCAACTTGGTTGCCGGGACGTTAGGCGCGCCAGCCTCGTCACGTCAATGGGTCTCGGTCGAAAAACTTTCGATAGCCAAAGGTCACGGTCAAGGCACGGTAGACAGGGTTTGCCGCAACTCTTGACACCCCTACGGACGACCCATAGTTTCGCCGCTTGAATCGATTCATAACCGCACGGCTGACTGAGGAGCCCCAAGTGACCGACCTCGCTGCGGTGAAGGCCGCTCTCAAGACCCAGGCAGTGGAGACGCCGTCGTGGGCGTACGGGAACTCGGGGACGCGTTTCAAGGTGTTCGCGCAACCGGGTGTCCCCCGTGATCCATGGGAGAAGCTCGCCGACGCCGCGAAGGTGCACGAGTTCACGGGCGTGGCACCGACGGTCGCCCTGCACATCCCCTGGGACAAGGTCGAGGGCTCCGGCACCTACGCGGAACTGGCGAAGTTCGCCGAGGAGCGCGGCGTGAAGCTGGGCGCCATCAACTCGAACACCTTCCAGGACGACGCCTACAAGCTGGGCAGCATCTGTCACGCGGACGCGACGGTGCGGCGCAAGGCGCTCGATCACCTGCTGGAGTGCGTCGACATCATGGACGCCACCGGTTCCCGGGACCTGAAGCTGTGGTTCGCGGACGGCACGAACTACCCCGGTCAGGACGACATCCGGGAGCGGCAGGACCGGCTCGCGGAAGGTCTGGCGGAGGTGTACCGGCGGCTGGGCGACGACCAGCGGATGCTGCTGGAGTACAAGTTCTTCGAGCCGGCCTTCTACCACACCGACGTACCGGACTGGGGTACGGCCTACGCCCACTGCCTCAAGCTCGGTGAGAAGGCCCAGGTCGTCGTCGACACCGGGCACCACGCCCCGGGGACCAACATCGAGTTCATCGTCGCCACGCTGCTGCGGGAGGGCAAGCTCGGCGCGTTCGACTTCAACTCGCGGTTCTACGCGGACGACGACCTGATGGTGGGGTCCGCGGACCCATTCCAGCTGTTCCGGATCATGTACGAGGTGATCCGCGGGGGCGGGTTCACTCCCGAGGTCGCGTTCATGCTCGACCAGTGCCACAACATCGAGGCCAAGATCCCCGCGATCATCCGGTCGGTGATGAACGTGCAGGAGGCCACGGCGAAGGCGCTGCTCGTGGACCGGGAGGCGCTGGACGTGGCGCAGCGGTCGGGGGACGTGCTGGAGGCGAACGCGGTGATCATGGACGCGTACAACACGGACGTGCGGCCGTTGCTTCGCGAGATGCGCGAGGAGATGGGGCTCGACCCCGACCCGATGGCCGCGTACCGGCGGTCCGGGTGGGCCGCGAAGATCGCTGAAGAGCGGGTCGGTGGGCAGCAGGCGGGTTGGGGGGCGTGAACGGCTGCATTGCGTCTGCCGGGTAATACCGGTCGCAGGCTGCGGGCCGCATGTGGCCGGTCGCGCCCACGCGGCGGAGCCGCATATCGGCAAAGCCCCGCGCCCCTGGGGAAACGTACTCACCCTCTTTTGACGTAAGGACTGGAAGTTCATGGCACCGCACTCCGAAGCTGCCGCTCTCCTCGCTCGTTCGCACCGACTCGGCGCCGATCCCCGCAACACCAACTACGCCGGCGGCAACACGTCCGCCAAGGGCACCGACACCGATCCCGTGACCGGCGGCGATGTCGAGCTGATGTGGGTGAAGGGGTCCGGTGGTGACCTCGGCACGCTGACCGAGGGCGGGCTGGCCGTGCTGCGGCTGGACCGGCTGCGCGCGCTCACCGGTGTCTATCCGGGCGTCGAGCGCGAGGACGAGATGGTCGCCGCGTTCGACTACTGCCTGCACGGCAAGGGGGGCGCCGCCCCCTCGATCGACACCGCCATGCACGGGCTCGTCGAGGCCGCGCACGTGGACCATCTGCACCCGGACTCCGGGATCGCGCTGGCCTGTGCGGCGGACGGGGAGAAGCTGACGGCCGAGTGTTTCGGCGACACCGTGGTGTGGGTGCCGTGGCGGCGGCCCGGTTTCCAGCTCGGGCTGGACATCGCGGCGGTGAAGGAGGCCAACCCGCAGGCGATCGGCTGCGTCCTCGGCGGGCACGGGATCACGGCCTGGGGTGACACGTCCGAGGAGTGCGAGCGCAACTCGCTGCACATCATCCGGACCGCGGAGGCGTTCCTCGCCGAGCGTGGCAGGCCCGAGCCGTTCGGTCCGGCGCTCGACGGGTACGGGGCCCTGCCCGAGGACGAGCGGCGGGAGCGGGCCGCGGCCCTGGCACCGTACGTCCGTGCCGTCGCCTCCCAGGACAGGCCGCAGGTCGGACACTTCGCCGACGCCGACGTCGTCCTCGACTTCCTCGCCGCGGCCGAGCACCCGCGGCTCGCCGCGCTCGGCACCTCCTGCCCCGACCACTTCCTGCGGACCAAGGTCCGGCCGCTGGTCCTGGACCTGCCGCCGACGGCTCCCCTCGACGAGGCGATCGCCCGGCTGAAGGAACTGCACGCCGAGTACCGCGAGGAGTACGCCGCCTACTACCAGCGGCACGCCGAGCCCGACTCCCCCGCGATGCGCGGCGCCGACCCGGCGATCGTGCTGGTCCCGGGCGTGGGCATGTTCTCCTTCGGCAAGGACAAGCAGACCGCGCGGGTGGCCGGCGAGTTCTACGTCAACGCGATCAACGTGATGCGCGGGGCCGAGGCGGTCTCGACGTACGCGCCGATCGAGGAGTCGGAGAAGTTCCGCATCGAGTACTGGGCGCTTGAGGAGGCCAAGCTCCAGCGGATGCCGAAGCCCAAGCCGCTCGCGACGCGCGTCGCGCTCGTCACGGGGGCCGGCAGCGGGATCGGGAAGGCGATCGCCGAGCGGCTGGTCGCCGAGGGCGCCTGTGTCGTGATCGCGGACCTCAACGCCGAGAACGCCTCCGAGGTCGCCGAGGAGCTGGGCGGTCCGGACAAGGCCGTCGCCGTGACGGTGGACGTGACGTCCGAGGAGCAGATCGCCGCGGCCTTCAAGGCGGCGGCGCTGGCCTTCGGCGGGGTCGACCTGGTGGTCAACAACGCCGGGATCTCCATCTCCAAGCCGCTGCTGGAGACCTCGGCGAAGGACTGGGACCTCCAGCACGACATCATGGCCCGCGGCTCCTTCCTCGTCTCGCGCGAGGCGGCCCGGGTGATGATCGCGCAGGAGCTGGGCGGCGACATCGTCTACATCGCCTCGAAGAACGCCGTGTTCGCCGGACCCAACAACATCGCCTACTCCGCGACCAAGGCAGACCAGGCCCACCAGGTGCGGCTGCTGGCCGCCGAGCTGGGTGAGCACGGCATCCGCGTCAACGGGATCAACCCCGACGGGGTGGTGCGCGGCTCCGGGATCTTCGCGGGCGGCTGGGGCGCGAAGCGGGCGGCCGTGTACGGCGTGCCGGAGGAGAAGCTCGGCGAGTTCTACGCCCAGCGGACCATCCTCAAGCGCGAGGTGCTGCCCGACCACGTGGCGAACGCGGTCTTCGCGCTGACCGGCGGGGAGCTGACCCACACCACCGGGCTGCACATCCCGGTCGACGCCGGCGTCGCGGCCGCCTTCCTGCGATGAGCGCGAACGAGAAGGCGTACGCCGCGGTCGACCTCGGCGCGTCCAGCGGACGCGTGATGGTCGGCCGCGTCGGGCCCGACAGCCTGGAGCTGACCGAGGCGCACCGCTTCCCCAACCGGCCGGTCCGGGTTCCCGAAGGACTGCGCTGGGACATCCTCGGCCTGTACGGGGGTGTCCTCGACGGGCTGAGGGCAGCCGGACAGGTCGACTCCGTCGGCATCGACAGCTGGGCCGTGGACTACGGCCTCCTCGACGCCGACGGGGCACTGCTCGGCAACCCCGTGCACTACCGGGACCCGCGGACCGAGGGCGTCGCGGAGAAGGTGTGGGCGACGGTGCCCGCCGAGGAGCTGTACGCGGCGACCGGCTTGCAGTACGCCCCCTTCAACACCCTCTACCAGTTGACCGCGGCCCGATCCTCCGCCCAACTTGCCCACGCCAGACGGCTGTTGCTCGTCCCCGATCTGCTCACCTACTGGCTGACCGGCGAGCAGGGCACCGAGCTGACCAACGCGTCGACGACCCAGCTGATCGATCCCCGCACCCGCGAGTGGTCGTACGACATCGCCTCCCGGCTCGGCATCGACCTCTCCCTGTTCGCGCCGCTGCGGCAGCCCGGGGACGCGGCGGGTGCGCTGCGGCCACAGGTGCTGGAGGAGACCGGGCTGAGCGGGCCGGTGCCGGTGACGGCGGTCGGGTCGCACGACACGGCGTCCGCGGTGGCGGCCGTGCCGGCCGGGGGCGAGCGGTTCGCCTACATCTGCACCGGCACCTGGTCCCTGGCGGGCCTGGAGCTGGACGCGCCGGTGCTGACGGAGGAGAGCCGCGCCGCCAACTTCACCAACGAGCTGGGGCTGGACGGCACGGTCCGCTATCTGCGCAACATCATGGGCCTGTGGCTGCTCCAGGAGTGCGTACGCGCCTGGGGCGACCCCGACCTCGGAGCGCTGCTCCTGGACGCGGCCAAGGTCCCGGCGCTGCGGTCGGTGGTGGACGCGGGTGACGCGGCGTTCCTGGCGCCGGGCCGGATGCCGGAGCGGATCGCCGAGGCGTGCCGGCTCTCCGGACAGCCGGTGCCCGCCTCCCCCGCCGAGATCACGCGCTGCATCCTCGACTCCCTCGCCCTGGCCCATCGCCGGGCCGTCGAGGACGCGCAGCGGCTGGCCGGCCATCCGGTCGACGTCGTGTACGTCGTCGGCGGCGGCACCCGCAACGCCCTGCTGTGCCAGCTGACCGCCGACGCCTGCGGGCTGCCGGTGGTGTCCGGCCCGACAGAGGCGGCGGCCCTCGGGAACGTCCTGGTGCAGGCGCGGGCCCACGGGCTCGTCGGCGACCTGGCGGGAATGCGCGGGCTGCTCGTCCGTACGCAGCCTCTGACCCGGTACGAACCACGGGGCGACACCGCACGGTGGCGCGAGGCGCAGGCACGGCTCACCGTGGGGTGACGGGGACTCCCCCGGGCTGCGGGCCCGGACTACGCTTCACCCATCCGATGACCGACCACCACAAGGAGCCGCGATGCGCGTCGCCCTGTTCCTGACCTGTGTCAACGACACGCTCTATCCGGACACCGGGCGCGCCGTGGTGAAACTGCTGACCAGGCTGGGCGTCGAGGTCGACTTCCCGATGGCGCAGACCTGCTGCGGGCAGGCGCACTACAACACCGGGTACCGGCATGAGGCGGAACCGCTGGCCCGGCATTTCTCCGATGTCTTCCGGGACTACGAGGCGATCGTGACGCCTTCCGGGTCCTGCGGGGCGATGGTGCGGGAGCTGTATCCGCGGATGGGTGAGCGGGCCCGGGCCGAGGGGCGGGGGGACACCCTCGCGGCCACCCTGGCGCCGGTCGTCCCGAAGACGTACGAGCTCACCGAGTTCCTGGTGGACGTGCTGGGGGTGACGGACGTCGGGGCGTACTACCCGCACACGGTGACCTATCACCCGACCTGTCACGGGCTGCGCAGCCTCGGACTGGGCGAGCGGCCCCAGCGGCTGCTCCAGGCCGTGAAGGGGCTGGAACTGGTCGAACTGCCGGGCGCCGACGAGTGCTGCGGCTTCGGCGGCACCTTCGCGCTGAAGAACGCCGACGTCTCGGCGGCCATGGGCGCCGACAAGGTGCGCAACGCCGAGTCGACGGGCGCCGAGGTGCTGTGCGCGGCGGACAACTCCTGTCTGATGCACATCGGCGGGACCATGACCCGGCTCCGCACGGGCATGCGTCCGGTGCACATCGCGGAGATCCTGGCGAGCACGGAGGAGGAGCCGGCGGTATGAGCGGGACGTTCGTAGGGATGCCGGCCTTCCCCGAGGCCGCGCACGAGGCGGTGCGGAACACGACCCTCCGGGGGAATCTGCGCCACGCCACACACACCATCCGCACCAAGCGGGCCAACGCCGTGGCGGAGGTGTCCGACTGGGCCGAACTGCGGGAGGCCGGCAAACAGATCAAGGACCACACCCTGCGTCACCTCGACCGGTACCTCGTCCAGGTGGAGGAGTCGGTCACGGCGGCGGGCGGCATCGTCCACTGGGCGGCCGACGCCGACGAGGCCAACCGGATCGTCGCCGAACTGGTCAAGGAGACGGGCGAGTCGGAGGTCGTCAAGGTCAAGTCGATGGCCACGCAGGAGATCGGACTCAACGAGGCACTCGAAGCCGAGGGCATCCACGCCTACGAGACCGACCTCGCCGAGCTGATCGTGCAGTTGGGCAAGGACCGGCCCTCGCACATCCTCGTCCCCGCCATCCACCGCAACCGGGGCGAGATCCGGGACATCTTCGCGCGCGAGATGGGCGAGTGGGGCCGCCCGGCCCCCGAAGGTCTCACCGACACGCCCGCCGAACTCGCCGACGCGGCCCGGCTGCACCTGCGGGAGAAGTTCCTGCGCGCCAAGGTCGGGATCTCCGGCGCCAACTTCATGGTCGCCGAGACGGGCACGCTGGTGGTCGTGGAGTCCGAGGGCAACGGGCGGATGTGCCTGACCCTGCCCGAGACCCTCATCTCGGTCGTCGGCATCGAGAAGATCGTGCCGACCTGGCGGGACCTGGAGGTCTTCCTCCAGACCCTGCCGCGCTCCTCGACGGCCGAGCGCATGAACCCGTACACGTCGATGTGGACCGGTACGACGGATGAGGACGGGCCGCGGAACTTCCACCTGGTCCTCCTCGACAACGGCCGCACCGACACCCTCGCCGACGAGGTCGGCCGCCAGGCCCTGCGCTGCATCCGCTGCTCGGCGTGCCTGAACGTCTGCCCGGTGTACGAGCGGGCCGGCGGGCACGCGTACGGCTCGGTCTACCCGGGGCCGATCGGCGCCATCCTCAGCCCGCAGCTCCGGGGCACGGCGAGCGAGATCGACGCCTCCCTGCCGTACGCCTCGTCGCTGTGCGGTGCCTGCTACGAGGTGTGCCCGGTCGCCATCGACATCCCCGAGGTGCTGGTGCATCTGCGGGAGCGGATCGTCGAGGGCGGCCCGGTGACGCGGGAGGGCAACAAGGTGGTCCTCAAACCCGCGAAGGGGCATGCAGCGGAGCGGGCGGCGATGCGCGCGGCGCGCTGGGCGTTCGGGCGTCCGGGGGCACTGCGCGCCGGCCAGCGGCTCGCCTCCCGGACCCGTCGCTTCCATCCGCGGACCCTGCCGGGCCCCGGCAGCGCGTGGAGCGGGACACGGGATCTGCCACCGGTGCCGGCGGAGCCGTTCCGCGACTGGTGGCAGCGGACGCAGGGCGGGAACGGCGACAAGGGGGCCGCGAAGTGAGCAGCAGGGAGCGGATCCTGGGTCGGGTGCGACGCGCACTGACGGACGTCCCTGAGGACGACGCGCCGTACGAGCAGGCGTTCTCCCGGGACTATGTGCGCGAGCACGGCGCCCGGAGCGTCGAGCAGACGGTGGAGCTGCTGGCCGAGAACCTGGCCGACTACCGGGCGATCGTGCACCGCTGCACCGCCGCCGACCTGGCGGCGACACTCGCCGGGATGCTGGCCGCGCGGGGCGCGAAGACCGTGCTGGTACCGGCGGGCCTGGACCCCCAGTGGCTGTCCGCGGCCCGGGCCGAGCAGGTCCCCGACCGGGCGGAGAGCACCCCGCACGAACTCGACCGGGTCGACAGCGTGGTGACCGCGTGCGCGGTGGCCGTCGCCGAGACCGGCACGATCGTCCTGGACGGGAGCCCGGACCAGGGCCGCCGCCGCATCACGCTCGTCCCCGACCACCACGTCTGTGTCGTACGGGTTCCCGATCAGGTCGTGTCGTCGGTGCCGCAGGCCCTCGACCGGCTCGACCCGACCCGCCCGCTGACGTGGATCTCCGGGCCGTCCGCCACCAGCGACATCGAACTCGACCGCGTGGAGGGGGTGCACGGGCCGCGCACTCTGGAGGTGGTACTGGTGACGGCCTGAGCCGCCTGCCGGCTTCCCGGCCGACGGCGTCACGGCGTGGTCTGCACGGCTGCCGCTCCTCACGGCTACCGCCTCACGACTACCGCAGGAGCATCGTGGGGAGCGTCTCGTCCAGGATGCTCCGCCGGGGCAGGGTGAGGCCGAAGTGCCGCTCGATGACCTCCAGCGAGGTCCGGTGGACGACGCGCCGCTCCAGCTCGTCGTCGGGCAGTCCGGCGGCGGTCAGGCGATCCTGCACGGCGGACGCCACCTCGGGGTCCCCCTGAACGCCGTCGTATCCCCAGGACCCGTCCAGGTGCAGGTTGAACTCGCACATCAGGCGCTCGTCGTGGAGGTACGCGAAGGTAGGCGGTACGGGCTTGCCGTTCTCCTCCTCGAACTCCAGCAGGAAGACCTCCGCACCACCGCGCGAGACCGGGGGCGTGCCGCCGAACTCGGCCCACCAGCCGCCGTACTTGACCACGTACGCCCATTCGCCGATCTCTCCGTGGCGCAGGGCGATGCCGTTGTAGGCGTCGCCGAAGAGGCCTTCCAGCACGTCCTGCACCTGTCGGCCGGTGAGTTGCCCGATGGACCGCTTCTCCCGGGGCCGGTGCACGGTGTCGGCGACGCGCGAGGCGAGGGTCTCCGAGGCGAGGTCGCGGGCGATCACGATGCCGTAGCCGCCCCACGCGATGGACCGGGGCTCGGCGAGCCAGGCTATTCCGTCAGTCATGGAGATCACCTTGGCGCATCGGGCCGTTGGGTGTCACTGAGTACACCCTCGGATACGGGTTCTGCGCCCCATGTGCTCCGCCCGCCCTCTCCGTAGCTTCTTGAGCGAGGCACACGGCGTGCCGGACGGAGTGTGATGACGATGTTTCGCGCAGGCTCGCGACGTACGCAGGACACGGGACCCGCCGCCGAGGCACTGCGGCTGGTCAAGGTCAGCAAGACCTACGGGACACACGACAGCGCCGTGACCGCCCTTGACGGGGTCACCCTCACCCTCGGCCGCGGAACCTTCACCGCGGTGATGGGTCCGTCGGGTTCCGGCAAGTCGACTCTGCTGCAGTGCGCGGCCGGCCTCGACGTGCCGGACAGCGGCATCGTCCGGGTGGACGGCACGGAGCTGACCGGGGGCGGCGAGGCCGAGCTGACGAGGTTCCGGCGCGGCCGGATCGGGTTCGTGTTCCAGCAGTACAACCTGCTGGACACGCTGACCGTCGCCCAGAACACGGTGCTGCCGCTGAAGCTCGCCGGGCGGCGCGTGGACCGCGAGCGGGCCCGCGAGGTGCTGACGTCCGTCGGTATGGGCGACCGCCTCGGCCACCGCCCGGACCAGTTGTCCGGAGGGCAGCGGCAGCGGGTGGCGATCGCCCGCGCGCTGGTCACCGAGCCCCGGGTGATCTTCGCGGACGAGCCGACGGGCGCCCTGGACACGCGCAGCGCGCGGGACGTGCTGCGGCTGCTCCAGCAGGCGGTACGGGTGCACGGGCGGACCGTGGTGATGGTGACGCACGACCCGGTCGCCGCCTCCTACGCCGACTCCGTGCTGTTCCTCGCCGACGGCCGGCTGGCCGGGCGGATGGACGCCCCCACGGCGGACGCGGTCGCCGAGCGGCTGGCGCACCTGGGCGACGACATGACGCTGGGGGTGTGAGCGATGTTCATGCTGGCGATGCGGTCGATCAGGCAGCGGCCCGGGCGGTTCCTCGCGACGCTGCTGTCCGCCTTCCTGGGCGCGGCGATCATCATGACGTTCAACTCGATGCACGACACGGCGGCGCGGAGCGGTGTCGACTCGGTGAGTGCGCAGACCCTGACCACCGCCGCGAGCGTGGTCGGCGGCTACGGCACCCTCCTGGTGTTCTTCGCCGTCGCCTCGACTCTCACGGTCAACGTCCGCCAGCGAGCGTCCGAGTTGGAGCTGCTGCGTTGCTCGGGGGCGACTCCGGCGCAGATCAGGCGGATGGTGGTGGGTGAGGCGGTAACCGTGGCCCTGGTGGGCGCGGCGCTGGCGATCGGTCCGGCGATGCTCGGCGGGCGGGCGCTGCTGGAGGTGTTCCAGGACAGCGGTCAGGTCGCGCGGTCCGTCGAGCACTCCTTCGGACCCCTCGCGCTGACCTCGGGGGTCGGCGTCACCCTGCTCGCCGCGGCGGGCGCCGCGTTCCTCGCCGTACGGCGGGCGACGCGCGGTCACCAACGGCGGGGGCGGGGGCGGACGTTGTCCGGGTACGCCGCCCTCCTCGCCGGCGCCGCGGCGGTGTGCTCCACCTTCGCGATCCCGGCGACGGACGCGGCGCTGATGGCGGCACCCGCGTACGGGGCGATCCTGCTGTCCGTGGGCTTCGCCCTGCTGTCGCCGCGGCTTCTGAAGGGCGTCCTGGACCGGCTGCCGCTGACCGGCGCGAGCGGCTGGCTGGCGGTGCGCAACCTGCGCCGCCGGGCGGACCACCTGGCCGGCGTCCTGATGTCGCTGATCCTGTTCACGGCGGTCGCCACGGCCACGCTGTACCTGCAGGCGGTGGAGAGCGACGCGGCCGAGGCCTCGGGCCTGACCAAGTCGGTCGACGCCAAGAACCTGGAGACGCTGAACTTCACCGTCGTCGGCATCATCGTGGTGTTCGTCTGCGTGATGCTGGTCAACTCCCTGTACGCGGCGACGACTTACCGCGGCCGGGAGTTCGGGCAGCAGCGCCTGGCGGGAGCGACTGCGGGGCAGGTGCTGGGCACGGTGGGCACGGAGGGGCTGATCCTGACGGTCACGGGGCTGTTCTTCGGCACGGTGGCCGCGCTCGCCGGGATCATTCCGTTCACCGTCGTCCGCACCGACTCGATGCTCCCGGACCAGGGCCTCGGCATCTGGCTCGCGGTCGTCGCGGTCGCGACGGCGGCCACGCTGGGGACGATCCTGGCGACGGCCCGCAGGGTGCTGCGCACTCCGGCCGTGGGGGCGGTCGCGGTGGCCGCGTGAGGACTGCGCGGCGGCTGCGGGAGGCGGGCGCGGCGTGAGCGGGGGTTCGTCAGCGGGCGGCCGTTTCGACGGCCGCCCGCTGTTTTCTGATCACCGGATTACTGGTGGCACAGGCGCTGAACAAGCGCTTAGATAGGTAACCGTCCAGGTAACGCCGCCGAGCTGGAGGCCCCCGTTGTTCACTTCCGTCGACGACGTCTCCGCACGTCTCGCCGAAACCGGCTATCTCGCCTCGCCGGCCGTCGCCACGACCGTCTTCCTCGCCGACCGCCTCGGCAAGCCGCTGCTCGTGGAGGGCCCCGCGGGCGTCGGCAAGACCGAACTGGCGAAGGCCGTGGCCCAGGTCGCCGAGGCGCGGCTGGTGCGGCTGCAGTGCTACGAGGGCGTCGACGAGTCCCGGGCGCTGTACGAGTGGAACCACGCCAAGCAGTTGCTGCGCATCAGCGCGGGCCGGGACGAGACGTGGGACGAGGCGCGTACGGACATCTTCAGCGAGGAGTTCCTGCTGGCCCGTCCGCTGCTGACCGCGATCCGCGGCGACGAGCCGAAGGTGCTGCTGATCGACGAGACCGACAAGGCGGACGTCGAGGTCGAGGGCCTGCTCCTGGAGGTGCTCAGCGACTTCCAGGTCACCGTGCCCGAACTGGGCACGATCACCGCGACCCGCCGCCCGTTCGTCGTCCTCACCTCGAACGCCAGTCGTGAGCTGTCCGAGGCGCTGCGCCGCCGCTGTCTGTTCCTGCACATCGGGTTCCCCGAGGAGGAGCTGGAGCGGCGGATCGTACGGCTGAAGGTGCCCGGTCTCGACGAGGCGCTGGCCGAGTCGGTGGTCCGGGTGGTCGGCGCGCTCAGGGCCATGGACCTGCGGAAGGTGCCGTCGGTCGCCGAGACCATCGACTGGGCGCACACGCTCCTCGCGCTGGGCGCGGACACGCTCGACGAGACCCTCGTACGCGACACCCTGGGCGTGCTGCTCAAGCACCAGGACGACGTCCTGAAGGCCGGTGCCAAGCTGGATCTGGGAGCTCTGTGAGCACGCCGGCCGGAGTCGCGGACCGGCTGACGTCCCTGGTCGGGGCGCTGCGCGCGCACGGCATCCGCATCGGCACCGGGGAGACCGTGGACGCGGCGCAGGCGGTGGCGGCCCTCGGGCTCGCGGACCGTGAGCTGCTGCGGGAGGGGCTGGCCGCGACGCTGCTGCACGGCACGGCCCAACGGCCGGTGTTCGACCCGGTGTTCGATCTGTACTTTCCGCGGAGTCTGGGGGCGCCCAAGACGCAGGCCGCGGACCGGGACGACCTGCGCGACCGGCTCGCGGCCGCGCTGGCCGCGAACGACCGGGCGCTGATGGGGCGGCTGGCGGCCGAGGCGGTCGACGGCTTCGGCGGCTACGGTTCCTCGCCGGCGTCGGACGGCTGGTCGTCGTACCAGGCGCTGGACCGGCTGCGCCCGCAGACGCTGCTGGCCCGGGTGCGGGACGACGTACGGGCGCGGGGCGGCGGCGGTCCGGGGTTCACGGACCGGCTGCTGGAGGACGAGATCCGGCGGCGCATCGAGGCGTTCCGCGCTCTGGTGGGCGCGGAGGCGCGGCGGCGGGTCGCCGAGCGGCGGGGCCGGGACGAGATCGCGCGGCGGGCGGTGGCGCCGACCGCCGACCGGGTCGACTTCCTGTTCGCCGGGAAGGACCGGCTGGCCGAGCTGCGCAGGACGGTGCAGCCGCTGGCCCGCAAGCTCGCCACCCGGCTCGCCGCGCGTCGGCGGCGTGCCGCGCGCGGCAGCATCGACCTGCGGCGCACCCTGCGCGGCTCGCTGTCGACGGGCGGGGTGCCGATGCGGCCCGTGCTGCGCCGGCGGCGTCCCGCCCGGCCGGAACTGGTGCTGCTGTGCGATGTGTCGGGCTCGGTGTCCGGGTTCTCGGACTTCACGATGCTGCTGGTGCAGGCGTTGCACGACCAGTTCAGCAAGGTGCGGGTGTTCGCCTTCGTCAACCGGATCGACGAGGTGACCGGGCTGCTCGTGCACGGCGCCGCCGACCCGGAGGGCCTGGGCGCCCGGATCCGCGCCGAGGCGACCCTCACGGGGTGGCACGGCAGCAGCGACTACGGCGTGGCGCTGGGCGAGTTCGCGGAACGGTACGGCGACGCGGTCGGCCCGCGCACCACCGTGTTCGTCCTCGGTGACGCCCGTACGAACATGAGCGACCCGAACCTGCCCGCCGTACGGCAGATCACCGAACGGGCCCGCCGCGTCTACTGGTTGAACCCCGAGGCACGCTCCCAGTGGGGCACGGGCGACTCCGCCGCCCCCGACTACGCCGATGTCGTCGAGATGCACGAGTGCCGCAACGCCCGCCAGCTCAGCGCCCTGGTGGGGCGTCTGCTGCCGGTCTGACGCGCGGGGCCGGCCGCGGTCGGCCCTGGTGCGCCAGAGGATCATCCCGCAGATGTAGGGCTTGTCCCCGATGTCCGGACTGCCTTGCCGCCCTTACGCTCCGGAGCAACGGAGCGACGGAGGGGGAATCCATGAGGGCAGTGGTGCAGGACAGGTACGGCTCGGCGGACACCCTGGAGGTCAGGGAGGTCGACCCACCCGTGCCCGCCGCCGGCGAGGTGCTGGTGCGGGTGCACGCGGCCGCGCTGAACGCCTACGACTGGCATCTCATGCGCGGCGACCCGAAGATCGCCCGGCTGGTGTTCGGGCTGCGCGCGCCGAAGGCGAGGATCCGGGGCCGGGACTTCGCCGGGCGGGTGGAGGCCGTGGGTGCCGGGGTCGAGGGACTGCGCCCCGGCGACGAGGTGTACGGCGAGGCCGACGGCGCCTTCGCGGAGTTCGTGTGCGCCGCCGGCGACGCGGTGGGCCCGAAGCCGGCCGGCCTCGGTTTCGAGCAGGCGGCAGCCATGCCCCTGGCCGCGAACACCGCCCTCATCGGGCTGCGCGACCTGGCCGGGGTCGGGGCCGGCCGCACGGTACTGGTGAACGGGGCGTCGGGCGGGGTCGGCACGTTCGCGGTACAGCTCGCCAAGGCGTACGGCGCGGAGGTGACCGGTGTGTGCAGCACCCGCAACGTCGACCTCGTACGGTCGCTCGGCGCGGACCACGTCATCGACTACAGGCGCCAGGACTTCACCCGCGGCGGACAGCGGTACGAGGTCGTCCTCGACCTGGTGGGCAACCACTCCCTGGGCGCGTTCCGGCGCGCGCTGACCCCCACCGGGACGCTCGTCCTGTCCGGCGGGGGCGTGTTCGAGGGCGGCAGCCTGGTCGGCCCGATGGGGCTCCTCGTCAAGCGGCGCCTGGTGTCGCCCTTCGTCCGTCAGCGCCTGCTCGAACTCCCCGCCAGACCGAGCAGGGCGAACCTCGCGACCCTGCGGGAGTTCGTCGACTCCGGGAAGATCACCCCGGTGATCGACCGCACGTATCCGCTGGGCGAGGTGCCCGAGGCGATGCGATATCTGGAGGTCGAGCACGCGCGCGCCAAGGTGGTCGTCACCGTGTGAGGCGCGCGCCCTCGACCGGGGTCAGTCGGCCTTCGCGTAGTCCGTGGCCATGCCGCCGGCGAAGTCGTACAACACGACCTGTTCGTCGCCCACGACCCAGGCGTCGTGTCCGGGCGGGCACACGAAGGTGTCGTGGGGGCCCACTTCGCTCTCGGCGCCGTCGTCCATGCGGATGCGCATGCGTCCCTGGACGACGTAGCCGTTGTGGTGGATCTGGCAGCTCTCCGTGCCCGCGATCGGGGCCACGGACTCGGACCAGCGCCAGCCCGGTTCGAAGGTGGCCACGGCGAAGTCGAGTCCACTCATGTGGACGGCTTCGAGGTGGCCCCGGGGGAAATCTCGGCGCTCGTCCGGCTTGTCGAGCGTCTTCACCTCGATCATGACGGCTCTCCCTTCCGGCCGGGCTCTGCACGGCCGGGGCCGGTCCCCGTCTCCCGCCCACCGCGAGCGGCACCGGCGAGGGCCGTGCCCCACCACCCCATCGTCCGCCCGTCCACCCGGGAACGCCATTCGGGTGAGCGCGGCGCCGGCCTGACCCCGCCTGGTGCGGCAGCGGAGCCCACCCGTCAGGCGGTGCCCCCGCACAGCTCGGCGAACCGCTGCGCGTCGACGTTCCCCCCGGAGATGATCACCCCGACCCGGTGCGGCAGCCGGCCCGCCCGGCCGGAGAGCAGGGCGGCCAGCGGGGTCGCGCCGCTCGGCTCGACGACGATCTTCAGGCGCTCGAACGCGAAGCGCATAGCCTCCCGGATCTCCTCGTCGGACACCAGGGCGATCGCGTCGACGAGCAGCCGGTTGATGGAGAAGGTCAGTTCGCCGGGGGTGTGCAGGGCCTGCCCGTCGGCGATGGTGTGCGGCACGGGGATCTCGATGCGCCGGCCCGCCTCCAGGGACCGCTTGGTGTCGTCCCCGGCCTCCGGCTCGACGCCGATCATCCGCAGGTCCGCGTACTGCCCCTTGGCCGCCGTGGCACTCCCGGCGATCAGTCCGCCGCCGCCGACCGGAGTCATCAGCGCGTCCAACTCCCCGACCTCTTCGAGGAGTTCCAGCGCCGCCGTGCCCTGCCCGGCGATGACGTGCGGGTGTTCGTAGGGCGGGATGACCGTGAGGCCGCGCTCGACTGCCAGGGCCTCGGCGATGGCGACGCGGTCGCCGGTGTAGCGGTCGTACGTCACGATCTCGGCGCCGTAACCGGCGGTGGCGGCCCGCTTCGAGGCCGGGGCGTCGTGCGGCATGACGATCACCGCGGTGGTGTCGAGTTCGCGGGCGGCGAGGGCGACGGCCTGGGCGTGGTTCCCGGAGGAGTAGGTGGCGATGCCCCGGGCGAGCTGCTCCGGGCTCAGCCGCGAGGCCGCGTTGTAGGCGCCACGGAACTTGAAGGCGCCGACGCGCTGGAGGTTCTCGCACTTGAGGAAGACCTCGGCGCCGACGAGCGCGTCGAGGGTGCGCGAGCGCAGCACGGGCGTGCGGTGGGCGACGCCCTTGAGCCGGGCGGCCGCTTCCCGGACGTCGTCGAGGGTGACCGGCGGGGTGGTGGTGGTCACGCGTGTCCTCCAGTGGGATCGGCGGCGTCGGGCGTCGCGGCCCGGGCCTGGGAGAGGTAGCTGTACGCGGAGGCGCGGGAGATGCCGAGCCGGGCGGCCACCTGCTCGACCGAGCGGCGCACCGCGAACACGCCGCGCTCGTCGAGGCTGCGGAACAGCTCCAGGCGTGCCGCCCGGTCGAGACCCGCCCATGCCCGGTCCTGTGTGAGGTGGTGGTCGTCGAGGATGACCTCGACGACGGAGTCGATGTCGTTGCCGAAGGTGGTGACCGGGAGTGCGGTGGCCGGCCGGCCGTCGCCGGCCAGCGCTGCGAGCAGGGTGTGGGCGTCGGTGAGCGCGGTGACGTCGAGGTTCACGCACACCGCGCCGAACACCGCGCCTGTGGAGTCCCGCAGCAGCATCGTGGACGACTTGACGGTCTGTCCGGTGCTGGTCCGGGTGACGTAGTTCAGCTCGTCGGCCGCTTCCTCGCCCCGGGCGACGATCCGCATGCCGATCTCGCTCATCGCGCCGCCCACCGCGCGCCCCGTCACCGAGCCGGCGATGGCGACCACCGACTCCTCCGGCCGCCGGTAGTCGTGCAGCACCACCTCGCACACCGGACCGAACGTCGCCGCGATCCCCTCGATCACCGGGACCAGCGCGCCGATGACCGCGTCCCGCTCCGCTTCCACACTGGCCCCGCCCACCGGCACACGTCCTTTCGCCACCAGGACTCCTAGACTACACGTCCAGTGATTGGACCAACAGTCCAATGCATCCCTCCGCCCCTCCGCACCCATCTGTGTCCGGAATCTTGACGGCCGTGATGTTACCGGTAACATCACTGCGGTCGGAGCGAACGAGAGGTGCGCTGTGCCGGGGGAAGAACAAGCAGTCGACAGCAGCACGCGGCCACCCGCCCACGGACGACCGGACACCCCGGTCTTCAGCCCCGCCGCCGTGGTCGCCTCGTGCGGGGGCTTCGTCCTCATCGGCGTGCTCCAGGCGCTGTACGGACCGGCCATTCCGGCGTTCCGCGAGGAGTTCAGGCTGTCCCCCTCCGCCGCGGGCCTGGGGCTGAGCGCCCATTTCGTCGGCGGGGTGGCCGGGGTGCTGCTGTTCGACCGGCTCTACGGACGGCTCGGCAACCGGCACATCCTCGGCGCCTCGTACCTGCTCATGGCGGTCGGCGCGGCGGGCTTCGCACTGGCGCCGAACTGGCCGACCGCACTGGCCGCGGCGCTGCTGGCGGGGCTCGGCTTCGGCGGCATCGACTACGGCCTCAACCAGCTGTTCGCGGTCGGATTCGGTCGCCGTTCCACCACGATGCTGAACATCCTCAACGCGCACTTCGGGATCGGCGCGATCCTCGGCCCGGCGCTCGTCGGCGTCATCGGCTCCGCGCACTACCCGGCGGTCTTCCTCGGTTTCGCGCTCGCCAACCTGCCGTTGCTGCTGTGCCTGAAGGGCGTACGCGACCAGGCGCCCGGGCCGGCCGACAGCGCCGAGGCCGACGACGGACGGGCCCTCGGCCGGAGTCTCGGCTCGGTACTCGCCGTGTTCGTCGCGCTCTACGTGCTGCACGTGGGCATCGAGGCGGGCGTCGGCGGCTGGGAGCCGACCCACCTGGAGACCGTGGGATACGGCGCCGGGGCCGCCGCGACCGCGACCTCGGTGTACTGGCTGATGATGACCGTCGGCCGGTTCCTGGTCGCGCCGATCGCACTGCGCTTCTCCGCCCAGACCATCATCACCGTCTCCTGCGCGGGCATGACGGCCTGTCTGCTGCTGGCGTCGGTCCCGGCGCTCGCGCCGTACGCCTACGCCGGTGTCGGCCTGTTCATCGCCCCGATCTTCCCCACCGGCCTGCCCTGGCTGCACCGGGCCGCGCCCCGGGCCCGGCGGGCCGGCGCCCTGGTCATCGCCGCCTCCATGGCCGGCGGGGTCGCGGCGGGACCGGCACTCGGCAAGGCGATCGAGGCGTCCAGCGTCCGGGCGGTGCCGCTCCTGCTCGGCGGTGTCTCGGCGCTGTGCCTGGCCGCCACGCTCTGGCTTGTCCGCAGCACCCGAGCCCAGTGAACCCGGCACCGGCACCGATGCTGCCGAGTTCGGACCGAAGCGAACCGAAGGGAAGCTCCCGCATGCCTGCTCTGACGACCTCGACCGACGGTTTCCTCCTGCACGACGAACCGTTCCGGATCATCTCCGGGGCGCTGCACTACTTCCGCGTCCATCCCGACCAGTGGACCGACCGGCTGCGCAAGGCACGTCTGATGGGCCTCAACACCGTCGAGACGTACCTGCCGTGGAACCTCCACGAGCCCGCACCCGGCACCCTCGTCCTCGACGGCCTGCTCGACCTGCCCCGGTTCCTGCGGCTCGCGCAGGCGGAGGGCCTGCACGTGCTGCTGCGCCCCGGGCCGTACATCTGCGCCGAGTGGGACGACGGCGGGCTGCCCGCCTGGCTGATATCGGACCCCGACATCCGGCTGCGCACCAGCGACCCCCGCTTCACGGCCGCCTTCGACCGCTACCTCGACCAGCTGCTGCCCCCACTGCTGCCGCACCTCGCCGCGAACGGCGGCCCGGTGATCGCCGTACAGGTGGAGAACGAGTACGGGGCGTACGGCGACGACACCGCCTACCTCAAGCACGTCGAGCAGGCCCTGCGGTCCCGGGGCGTCGACGAGCTGCTGTTCACCTGCGACCAGGCGGGCGCCGAGCACCTGGCCGCCGGGAGCCTGCCCGGCCTGCTCGCCACGGCGACCTTTGGCAGCCGGGTCGAGGAGAATCTGGGCGCATTGCGCACCCACCAGCCCGAAGGCCCCCTGATGTGCGCCGAGTTCTGGATCGGCTGGTTCGACCACTGGGGCGGGCCGCACCACACCCGGCCGGCGGCCGACGCGGCGGCGGACCTGGACCGGCTGCTGTCCGCCGGCGCCTCCGTCAACATCTACATGTTCCACGGCGGCACCAACTTCGGCTTCACCAACGGCGCCAACCACAAGCACGCCTACGAGCCCACCGTCACGTCGTACGACTACGACGCCCCGCTCACCGAGAGCGGTGACCCGGGCCCCAAGTACCACGCCTTCCGCGAGGTCATCGCCCGGCACGCGGCCGTCCCCGACGAGCCGGTCCCCGCACCGGGCCCCAAACTCCCGGCGACGACCGTCGAGTTGCACCGCCGGGCCCCGCTGCTGCCGTATCTGCGCACACTGGACGGCGTCGTGCGCGGCGAGGACCCGGTGACGGCGAACGACCTCGGGGTGGACACGGGTTACGTCCTGTACCGGGCCACCGTTCCGGGTTCGGGCGACGGTCTGCTGCACTTCTCGGGCGGGGTCGGCGACCGCGCCCAGGTCTTCCTGGACGGCGCCCCCGTCGGCGTGCTGGAACGCGAGCGTCACGACGAGACGCTGCCCGTCAGGGTGCCGGAGCCCGGCGCGGTCCTGGAGGTGCTCGTGGAGAACCAGGGCGGGGTCAACTACGGGCCGCGCATCGGCGCGCCGAAGGGCCTGCTCGGACCGGTGTCCTTCCAGGGCGTGGCCCTGCACGGCTGGGAGTGCCGGCCCGTGCCGCTGAGCGACCTGGGTGCGGTGCCGTTCGTGCCGTCCGACGCGGCCACGGACGCGGTACCCGCCTTCCACCAGGGGACGTTCGAGGTGGACACCCCGGCGGACACCTTCCTCGCCCTGCCCGGCTGGACCAAGGGCCAGGCCTGGGTCAACGGCTTCCACCTCGGCCGCTACTGGAACCGCGGCCCCCAGCACACCCTGTACGTCCCCGGCCCGGTGCTGCAGCCCGGCGTGAACGAGCTCGTCCTCCTTGAGCTGCACGCCACCACCGGCACCCGCGCCCAGCTCACCGACGCTCC
Organism: Streptomyces sp. Q2; assembly: GCF_056820935.1. Classification (NCBI taxonomy): domain Bacteria; kingdom Bacillati; phylum Actinomycetota; class Actinomycetes; order Kitasatosporales; family Streptomycetaceae; genus Streptomyces; species Streptomyces sp. Q2. The sequence goes on from NZ_JBXEJE010000008.1 coordinate 228,328, forward strand.
CGACCTCGGACCGGAGAACGACTGATGGCCCACCCGCACCGCCTGCGCGTCCCCTCCCCCGCAGGCCCACCGCTGGTCGGACACCTGCCCTTCGCCGACGCCCCGGGCGTGCCCGACCCGATCGCGGTCACCAGCCGCTGGCTCACTCGTGGCGGCCGCCCCTGGTTCCCGGTCTCCGGCGAGTTCCACTACTCGCGCCACCCCGCCGGGGAGTGGGAGGAGGAGCTGCTGAAGATGAAGGCGGGCGGGGTGACCGCCGTCGCCAGTTACCTCATCTGGATCCACCACGAGGAGATCGAGGGCCGCCTCCGCTTCGACGGCGACCGCGACCTGCGCCGTTTCGCCGAGCTGTGCGCCCGCCACGGCCTGGACTTCATCCCGCGCATCGGCCCCTGGTCGCACGCGGAGGTCCGTAACGGAGGCCTGCCCGACTGGCTGCTGGCCCGCGACTGCGCCCCGCGCACCGACGACCCCGCCTACCTGGAGCCGGTACGCGCCTGGTTCACGGCGATCGCCGAGCAGCTGCGCGGCCTGGACCGGGCGCACGGCGGCCCGATCGTGGCGATCCAGATCGAGAACGAGCTCTACGACCAGCCCGGCCACCTCCTCACCCTCAAGCGCATGGCCCAAGAGGCCGGAATGAGCGCCCCGCTGTGGACGTCGACCGCCTGGGGCGGGGTCCGGCTCCCGCCCGACGAGCTGCTTCCGCTGTACGGCGGCTACACCGAGACCTTCTGGACCGAGGCGGACGGCGGCTGGCCCGACACCTGCCGCAAGCACTTCTTCTTCACCCACCAGCGGGACGACGAGGGCATCGGCGCCGACCTCAGGCCCACCACCGTGCGCGGCGGCGAACCCGACGCCTTCGCGGACCGGTTCCCCTGGGCCACCTGCGAGTTGGGCGGCGGCATGGCGGTGTCGTACCACCGCCGGCCACGCGTCGACGCCGACGACATCGGCGCGCTCGGCCTCACCAAGATCGGCTGCGGTTCGGTCTGGCAGGGCTTCTACATGTTCCACGGCGGCACCAACCCGGCGGGCGAGCTGACCACCCTGCAGGAGTCCCACGCCACCGGCTACCCCAACGACCTGCCCGTCCTGACGTACGACTTCCAGGCCCCGCTCGGCGAGTACGGTCAGTACCGGCGGACGTACCACGAACTGCGCCTGCAGCACCTGCTGCTGGCGGACTTCGGCGACCGCATCGCACCCATGCGGTCCACGCTGCCCGAGCGGCGGCCGGACGGGCAGGGCGACCGGGACACCCTGCGCTGGGCCGTACGCGAGGACGGCGCCTCGGGGTTCCTGTTCGTCAACAACCACCAGCCGCACGAGCCGCTGCCGGACCACCCGGACACCTCCTTCACGGTCGAGTTCCCGGACGGTTCCGGCGAGTTGACCCTGCCGAGCGTCCCGGTCACCGTCCCGCGCGGCGCCTACTTCTGCTGGCCGCTGCGGCTCGACGTGGTGGGACTCGGGCTGGAGTGGGCGACCGCCCAGCCGGTGTGCACGGTCGACGTGGCCGGTCGCCTGGTCCTGGTGCTGGCCGCGACCGACGGGATCGCTCCCGAACTCGCCCTGGACGCGGCGACGGTGGCATCGCTCACCTCGCCGACCGGAGACATCACCTCCGTCGGCGGCCGGCTGCTGGTGACCGGGCTGCGCCCCGGCACCGACGCCCTGGTCGAGGTGGAGACGGCGGACGGGGGCCGGGTGGGCCTGCTGGTGCTCGACGCGGCGACGGCCCGTACCGCCTACCGGGGTCAGGCGTGGGGTGCCGAGCGGCTGGTGCTGTGCGGGGACGGGGTCGTCTTCGACCATGACGAGGTACGGCTGCACGGGACGCGGGGGGCCGCCTCGTTCGCGGTGCTGCCCGCGCCGGAGCGGGCGCCGGTGGTGGACGGGGTGACGGTGATCGCGGAGGCGGACGGGGTGTTCACCCGTTACTCGACCCGGTCCGGCCAGTCCGGCGAAGGCAAAGAAGCCGCTCCCCGGGTCACCCTCCTCCGGCCCGCCGGTCCGGCACCCGAGACCGCGACCGGTGTGCAGGGCCGGGCGAGCGCGCCCTCGGACAAGCACTTCGACACCGTCGCCGCCGAGTACCGCGTCGACGTGCCGGACGACCTGCCGCCGGGGACCCTGCTGCGCCTGCACTGGACCGGAGACGTGGGGCGTGCGTACGTGGGAGACACGCTGGTCGCCGACCAGTTCTTCGCGGGTCGGGTCTGGGACATCGGCCTCGACCGACTGCCCGCCGACGCCCTGCGCGCGGCGGGCCTGCTGCTGAGGGTGCTGCCCCTGCACGCCGACGCCCCGGTGTACGTGCCGGAGCAGGCGGGCGGTGCCGGTGCCGGGCAGACCGCGGCCGTCGTACGCGCCGAGTGGGTCACCGCCCGCACCTGGACCGTCCGGGCCGGCTGAACCGCCGCACGCCCCGGGACCCCGAGGGCCCCAAGGGCCCGGACCCTCGGGGTCCGTCCCGCCTATGCTGTGGTCCTGCCGGGCGGGACCAGACCGCCGTCACGACGTCGAGGAAACTGCCACCATGACCCGAAGCGCCGCCGACGGGGCCGTTCCGAAGGGGCGCAGCAGACGGAACTTCGCGGGCTCGCGTCCCGTGATGGACGACGTGGCCCGGCTGGCCGGTGTCTCCAAGCAGACCGTCTCCCGTGTGCTGAACGACCACCCCTCCGTCCGCCCGGAAACCCGCGAAGGGGTCCTGGTGGCCATGCGCACGCTCGGCTACCGGCCCAGCCGCAGTGCCAGGTCGCTGGCGAGCGGCCGGACCCGGATGCTCGGCGTCATCTCCTTCGACGCCGCCCGGTACGGGCCAGCCTCCATCCTCACCGCGATCAACACCGCCGCCCAGAAGGCCGGATACCTGGTCAGCTCCATCGCCCTCGACACGGCCGACCACGACACGGTCGTCGAGGCCGTGAACCGGCTGTCCGCCGAGGGCGCGGACGGCGTGATCGCCATCGCCCCGCAGCTGTGGGTGGGCCGCGCCCTGGCCGACACCCACCTCGACACACCGCTGGTGGTGCTGGAGAACGGCCTGGACGACGCCACCGAGCTGGTCACCGGCGACTCGCGGACCGGCGCCCGCAAGGCCACCGAGTACCTCCTCGGGCTCGGCCACGCGACGGTGTGGCACGTCGCGGGGCCGACCGGCTGGACTTCCGCCGACCACCGGCTGGACAGCTGGCGGTCGACCCTGAAGGCGGCCGGCGCCGAGATCCCCGAGCCGCTGGTCGGCGACTGGAGCGCCGACTCCGGATACGAGCTGGGCCTGCGCCTCGCCGCGCGCCCGGACGTCACGGCGGTGTTCGTCTCCAACGACCAGATGGCCCTCGGCGTCCTGCACGCCCTCCACGAGGCCGGCCGCTCCGTGCCGGGCGAGGTCAGCGTCGTCGGCTACGACGACATCCCGGAGGCCGCGCATCTGCTGCCGCCGCTGACCACCGTGCGCACCGACTTCGCGGAGATCGGCACCCGCTCCCTGCGGCTCCTGCTCGACCGCATCGACGGCCGCGCCGAGCCCGCGCAGCCCGAGTCGCTCGTCCCGGTCGACCTCGTCGTCCGCCGCAGCAGCGGGCCGGCGCCGCGCTGAACGGTCAGCAACCGTCCACGCCCGACGAGGAAGAGGACGACGAGGGCGAGGAGGGCTGGTACGACGACCCGATCCGGTACAGGCCGCGCCGACGACCGTCAGCCGCGCGAACTCACCCTCCCGGCTCAGGCAGCCGCCCTCGGCCCGCGGCCACGGCGCGTACGCGATCCGTACGGTCACCGAGCCGGGCTCCGGTATACGCACCGCGAGTTCGGCATCCGTCGTACGGACCAACGGCGGCCGGGGCCTACACCAGCGGTACGGCGTCCCGCATCCGGTAGACCCTCCAGAGGGCGTCGCTCCACACCGGTTCCAGCCAGGCGGTCCCGTCGCGCACCAGCCGCGCCTCGGCCTCCCCGTACCGGTCGGGCTCGGCCGAGGGCGGCACCACGAAGGCGACGGCCCAGCGGTCCGGCCAGGTATCCCGGCTCCATCCATGGTGCGTACATGCCATGTCACTGGAACTGTGCGAAGAACCTCCAGATCTCTGCTTTGGTCCAGGTGGCGACGCCGCTTTCGCCGGCGGAGCCGTCGACCGGACCGGGTATGTGGCCTCCGTCGAACGCGGCCCATTGGACCGGGTATCCGGCACGGCAGCCCGAATAGGTGGTGGTGATGTGCGTTCGGCTGCCCGGCGCGGGCTCTCGCGGGCTCTGGGGGGTGCAGCCGTTGTTGCTGACGAATCTGTCGCGCAGGGACCGTCCTTGCGCGATGTCGAGGACGGAGTCGCCGACGCCGTGGATTCCGAAGTAGGCGATGGGCTGGGTGCCGCCGCTGCACCCGCTGATCTGAGCGCCGGAGATGGCCGCGACGGCCCTGAAGACGTTCGCCCGGCTGCACGCGAGTGCGTAGCTCATACCGCCGCCCCAGCTGAATCCCGTGGCGAAGCGCTGTGCCGGGTTGACACAGAGACCGCCCTCGATTCGCCGGATCATGTCGTCGACGAAGGTGACGTCCTCACCGCCCGAATTGGCCCAGCCGTTGCCGAGGCCCTGGGGGGCGACGAGGATCGCGCCGTTGTTCGACTGTTCCTGTTGGCCGTAGTAGGACCAGGCGTTCCCGCTCGTGCCGCCCGAAGCGACGTCTCCGGCGGTTCCGCCCCGCCAGTGGAACGCGAAGATCAGCCGGTATCGGTGGCTGTTGTCGTAGTTGGCGGGAACCCTGAGGATGAAGCTGCGGCTCTTGCCGCCGCTCTGAATCGTGTGCGTACCGCTCGCCAGAGTCGGGGCGCTGCCGCATCCGCCGCCGCCACCGGACGACAGCTCGATCATCTGCCATTGCTGGTTGGCGCCGCCCCAGTCGGAGTACTGGACGACGTTGGCGCCGTCGGCGGTGGAGGCGCCCTGCACCTCCACCGCCTTGCCGCTGGTGCGGTTGATCAGCCGGACGTGGCCCGCGTCGGAGTCGGCCAGGCGGAACTGCTGGTTGGCCCCGTTGTGGTCGGCCCACTGCTGGATCGCGGCACCGTCTGCGGTCGAGGCGCCGGCCACGTCGAGAACCTTGCCCGAATGCCGGGCCTTGAGGCGGTAGAAGCCGTCGCCGGAGTCCACGAACTGCCACTGCTGGTTGCCTGCGTCGTTACGCGTCCACTGGCTGACCCGCGCGCCGTCGGCGGTGGACGTGCCGGAGACGTCCAGCGCCTTGCCGCTGTTGCGATTGACCAGGACGTACCAGGCATGGGTGTCCACCGTCGCCGCCTCGGCGGGCGCCGGATTCACCGCGGCGAGCATGCCGCTCGCTAGGGTCGCCGCCACCACTGCGGCGACCCGGGACCACCAGCGATTCCTTCGTGGAGGGGCGGGGGAAGCCGCACCGGGGGTCTTCATCGATCCACCCTTTCGTTTCTGGCAGGTCCCATCAGGTGCGGGTCCAGCGTTGGTTGCTGCCGTTCGAGCAGGAGTAGAGCTGGATCAGGGTGCCGTTGGCGGTGCCGCCTGCGACGGCGTCGAGGCAGAGGCCGGACTGGACGCCGACGACGGATCCGTCGGAGTTGAGGCGCCATTTCTGGTTGTCACCGCCCCAGCAGCCGTAGATCTGGACTTTGGTGCCGTTGCCGGTGCCGGCGGCGTCCAGGCACTTGTTGCCGTAGACCCTGAGTTCGCCGGCGGCGGTGTAGGTCCACTGCTGGTTGGTGCCGTTGTTGCAGTCCCACAGGTTGAGCTGGGTGCCGTCGGTGGTACTGGTGCCGGGCACGTCCAGGCAGCGGCCCGAACCGACGCCCTTGATCGGTCCGGAATCCGAGGGGGGCGTAGAAGAGCCGCCGTTGAGTGCGTTGAGGACGGCGGTGTAGGCGGGCTTCTTGCTGCCGTCGCCGTTGAACAGCAGCGGTGTGTCCCCCGGTCGCCAGGAGTCGGTGTCGCGCACACCCCAGACGGTGATGCCGAGGCAGCGCGGGACGGCCAGGCAGTCGTTGGTCACGTTGGCGTAGGTCGTGGCCGGGGCGCCCTGGATGTCGAGTTCGGTGACGGCCACGTCGACGCCGAGCGCGGCGAAGTTCTGCAGGGTGGTGCGGAAGTTGCTGTTGTAGGGGCTGCCGCTGTTGAAGTGCGACTGGAAGCCGACGCAGTCGATCGGCACGCCGCGCTGCTTGAAGTCCCGGACCATGGCGTACATGGCCTGGGTTTTGGCCCAGGTCCAGTTCTCGACGTTGTAGTCGTTGTAGCAGAGCTTGGCGGCCGGGTCGGCGGCGCGCGCGGTGCGGAAGGCGACCTCGATCCAGTCGTTGCCGGTGCGTTGCAGGTTGGAGTCGCGCCGGGCTCCGGAACTGCCGTCGGCGAACGCCTCGTTCACGACGTCCCACTGGACGATCTTGCCCTTGTAGTGGGCCATCACGCCCTTGATGTGGTCGATCATCGCCTGGCGCAGCGTGCTGCCGCTGAGGCTCTGCATCCAGCCGGGCTGCTGGGAGTGCCAGGCCAGGGTGTGGCCGCGCACCTGCTTGCCGTTCTGCACCGCCCAGTTGTAGACGCGGTCACCGGCGGTGAAGTTGAACTGGCCCCGCTGCGGTTCGGTGGCGTCGATCTTCATCTCGTTTTCGGCCGTCACCGAGGTGAACTCACGGCCCGCGATCGTCGTGTACGCCGAGTCGCCCAGCCTGCCCGAGGCGATGGCCGTGCCGAAGTAGCGGCCGCTCTGCGCCGCCGCGGCGCCGAGCGTGTTCTCGGCGGCGTGTGCGGTCGGCGGCGCGACCAGTGCGGCGACCACGCCGAGGACGCCGACGACCAGCGCCAACAGCAGGCCGCGGATCTTGCGGCGGACTACGCGTCTGGGAAGGGCATACGAGCCCATGACTGTGCCTCCAAGGTAGAAATCAGGGAAGGACTGAAGCGCGGGGGAATGCGTCGTCCGCTCCCACTCGGCAGACGGACGGGGCGGGCCGGAGCCCGGGCAGCACGGAATTACCGGACACCGCGGTCATGGGACGGGGACGATCTCCACCGGCACGGACGGCACCCGGTCGGCCGTCGGGGGACGTACGGCGGCCGGCGGCGGTGTCTCGACACAGGCATGGGGGCACTCCATCGCGGCTCAGCCGGGGGTCCGCCACGCGGCGTCGCGCGCCTCTCCAACTACGCGAAGAGCCAGGATGCGCTGGTGCGAACCTCACCGAACGAAATGGGGTGGCGCAGGTGTTTTTTGGGGATGCGCGGATCTGTCGTACAGCTGTGCGTGGATCTGCCGTGCAGCACAGATTGCTCAGGGCCGACACGGTTCGAAATCTCGAACTATGGCCGGTTTCCCAGGCAGGGATGATTGAGGTATTGACGGTGGATCGTCAATACTCCCCGCAGAAAAAGTTTCCGTTCCTCGCCCGAAACTTTCCGGATCCCGGCGAGTCGGACCGCGAACCCCGGCGCCGCCGTCGGCAGATGCCGCAGGGCCGGGGCCGGGACGAGTGCGCGGACGCCGCTCGCTCGGCGTCTCTCCTCCGCGCGACGCCTTGAGCTGGTGAACGTATCGCGTACGGCGTGTTTCCGGTCGGCGCGGCAGCTTGCCGAGCCCAAAGGGGAGGCGCTGTTTGTGGACAGATCGGCGACAGGCCTTGACCCGAGCACACCACATTCCTAGCTTGTGGCGTCAAAGCTTCCGGGAATTCTCCGAAATGTTTCGAGATTGTCCCGCCCCGGCAGTCTGCTCCGCGGTTCCACGGGTCACCTCACCCCCGCCCCCAAAGGAGTGCTCTCTGATGTGGTTTCGCCACCCGTCCCCGGTCCGTCCAAGACGCTTACTCGCCGTCCTTGCGCCCTTGCTGCTCATGGCGACCTTCCTCGGCGCCCAGCCCGCCCGCGCGGCGACCGTAGACCCCAACCCCTCGTATGTGCTGGTCAACCGCAACAGCGGCAAAGCCCTGGATGTCTACAACATGGCGACCGACGACGGCGCCCGCATCACCCAGTGGACCAGGAACGATCAGAACCAGCAGCAGTGGCAGTTCGTCGATTCCGGGAACGGCTACTACCGCATGAAGTCCCGCCACTCGGGCAAGGTGCTGGACGTCCACAACTGGTCCACCGCGAACGGCGGCTCGATCGTCCAGTGGGCCGACCTGAACGGCACCAACCAGCAGTGGCGGCTGGCCGACAGCTCGGACGGCTACGTGCGGTTCATCTCGCGCCACAGCAACAAGGCCCTCGAGGTACAAGGCGCCTCCACCGCCGACAACGCGAGCATCGTCCAGTACGACGACTGGGGCGGCACGAACCAGCAGTGGCAGCTCGTCAAGGTCGGCGGCGACAACCCCGGCCCGTGCGATCTTCCGTCCACATACCGCTGGACATCAACGGGCGCGCTGGCGCAGCCCAAGCCGGGGTGGGTCTCGCTCAAGGACTTCACCGTCGCCCCCTACAACGGCAGGCAACTCGTCTATGCGACGACGCACGACACGCGGACGAGTTGGGGTTCGATGAACTTCGGTCTGTTCACCAATTGGTCGGAGATGGCCTCGGCCGGCCAGAACACGATGTCAGCTTCCACCGTCGCGCCCACGCTCTTCTACTTCGCGCCGAAGAACATCTGGGTGCTCGCCTACCAATGGGGCGGGACCGCCTTCTCCTACCGGACGTCGAGCGACCCCACCAACCCGAATGGCTGGTCATCCCAGCACGTGCTCTTCTCCGGAAGCATCTCCGGCTCCGGAACAGGACCCATCGACCAGACGCTCATCGGTGACGGGACGAACATGTACCTGTTCTTCGCCGGTGACAACGGCAAGATCTACCGCGCCGGCATGCCGATCGGGAACTTCCCGGGCAGCTTTGGCACGACCTCGACAGTGATCATGAGCGATACGACGAACAACCTGTTCGAAGCCCCGCAGGTCTACAAGCTGCAGGGCCAGAACCGCTACCTCATGATCGTCGAGGCGATCGGCTCGCAGGGCCGCTACTTCCGCTCGTTCACGGCCACCAGTCTGAACGGCTCATGGACACCCCAGGCCGCGACCGAGACCAATCCCTTCGCCGGCAAGGCCAACAGTGGTGCCACCTGGACCAACGACATCAGCCATGGCGAACTGATCCGCACCAGCGCCGATCAGACCATGACCGTCGATCCCTGCAACCTGCAGTTGCTCTACCAGGGGCGCAGCCCCAACTCCGCCGGCGACTACGGCCTCCTGCCCTACCGTCCGGGTCTGCTGACACTGCAGCGCTGACGGCGTGACACGAGTCCGGCTCCGGTAAGGAGCCGGCGTAGCGGGCTCGGCGGAAGGCCGAGCCCGCCCGGGTCACAACGTCAGCGCTCATACGGCGACGGAGCGCGGGGGCGGGCCGGCCGGCGCGGCCAGGACCGTGGCTCCACTGTCGCAGTACCAAGCCGGGGCAGTAGCGCCCTGATCGCGGCTCATGCCAAGGGAGGTGTCAGCGGCGGAGCCCTGCCATCCCGCAGAGAACCCTTCGCCNGCCGGCGCGGCCAGGACCGTGGCTCCACTGTCGCAGTACCAAGCCGGGGCAGTAGCGCCCTGATCGCGGCTCATGCCAAGGGAGGTGTCAGCGGCGGAGCCCTGCCATCCCGCAGAGAACCCTTCGCCCCAAGTGCCGCGGGGCCGCGCCCATGAACGCCGGTCCGGCCGGCCCGAGGGCGACCGGATACAGTGCGCGAGACGGCAGCATGGTCAGGGAGGGAAGCGTGACCGACACCCACAACACCCGACCCCCCGACAGCGAAGCGCAAGCTCCGCGGCAGAGCCGACTGCACCGCCTGATGCGCTACATCCCCCTGATCGCCCCCGTACTGCTGTGGGCCGTGCCCTGCTGGGTGCTTCTGTACACCGGCCAGCACTGGCCGCTGCCCGTCACGCTGGTCGGCACCGCCCTGTTCGTCCTCGGCCTCGTCGGGATGCCGCTCGCGATGGCGCGCGGCCACGGCCGGCGCCAGCAGGACCGGGCGGCGATCGTCGGTGACACCCTGTTGGGCGCCGGCTGGGTTCTGTTCACCTGGTCCGTTCTGCTCGGCGTCCTCTTGCGGCTCGGTCTGACCGTGGCCGGCGTCGGCGAGAGTCAGGACCGGGCCCGAATCGTCACGTGGGCCGTCCTCGGCACCACCGCCGTACTCCTCGCCTGGGGGTACGCCGAAGCCCGCCGCGTGCCGCGCGTGCTCCAAGTCGACGTGCAACTCCCACGGCTGGGTGCCGGGTTGGACGGCATCCGCGTCGTCCTCATCACCGACACCCACTACGGCCCACTCGATCGCGCCCGCTGGTCGGCGCGGGTGTGCGAGACGGTGAACACCCTGGAAGCCGACCTTGTTTGCCACACCGGCGACATCGCGGACGGCACGGCCGAACGCCGCCGCGCCCAGGCCGTCCCACTCGGTACCGTGCGGGCCACCCGGGCCCGTGTCTACGTCACCGGCAACCACGAGTACTACAGCGAGGCCCAGGGCTGGGTCGACCTGATGGGCGAGCTGGGCTGGGAGCCGCTGCGCAACCGCCATCTGCTGCTCGAACGCGGAGGCGACACCCTCGTGGTCGCCGGCGTGGACGACGTCACGGCCGAGTCCTCCGGCCTGGCAGGCCACCGCGCCCACCTCGCCGGAGCCTTGAACGGCGCCGACCCCGACCTACCCGTCCTGCTCCTGGCCCACCAGCCCAAGTTCGTCGACCGGGCGGCAGCCGCCGGCGTCGACCTCCAACTCTCCGGCCACACCCACGGCGGCCAGATCTGGCCCTTCCACCACCTGGTCCGCATCGACCAGCCCGCCCTCGCCGGCCTCAGCCACCACGGCACCCGCACCCTCCTCTACACCAGCCGCGGCACCGGCTTCTGGGGCCCGCCGTTCCGCGTCTTCGCCCCCAGCGAGATCACCCTGCTCGTGCTCCGCTCCCCGCACCTGCCCACCTCGCCGTAGCCCCGGGCGGGCCAACACATCCGCTGGGAGCAGTCCACGAGCCGAGGGGTGCGGCGTCGACGAGTTGCTTGAGTACGAGGAGCCGCCGGCGTCGTCGCAAGCCGGAGCATCACACCGATGGGGAGGTGTCCCCAGCGGGCGCGGCCACCGGAAGCAGCGCCGGCCGCTTGGCCTGGCGGCCGTCGCCGGAGGAGCGGCCACGCAGGCGGCGGCCGACCCAAGGGCCGAGGAAGGTGCCGGCCCAGCGCACTTCGGCACCCAGGGTCCTCCAGACAGAGATGTCTGTCCCCTCGGCCGGAAGGGGAAGGGTCCACTTGTCGTCGCTGCCCGGCAGACCGAGCGCCTGGGCCACGGCAGCCGCGATGCGCGCGTGTCCCAGCGGCCCGGCGTGCAGCCGGTCGGCACTCCACAACCGCGGATCGGTCGCCGCCGCGTGCGCGGCCGTCTCCGCCACCACCACGCCGTGGCGGTCGGCGGCCTCCCGGATGCGCGCGTTGAGTGCGAGAACACGGTGACCGATCGGGCGGGCCAACGGCGTGATACGCCCGACATCGGGAAACATGAGGGTCGCGACGGTGGCGCCCTGCGCGGTGAGGGCGGCGAACATCGCCTCGACATGGCCGGCCACCTCGTCGAGGTCGCAGCCCGGGCGCAACGCATCGTTGACCCCAGCCACCACGGTGGCGAGGTCGGGCCGCATCGCGAGAGCCGGAGCCAGCTGCTCGGCGCGCACCTGACCGGCCTTACGGCCGCGCACCGCGAGGTTGGCGTAGAGCAGGCCAGGGCTGTGGCGGGCGACCTGCTCGGCGAGCCGGTCCGCCCAGCCCCGAAGGCCACGGACGTCGTCGCCGTCCCCGAGCCCCTCGGTGTGACTGTCACCCAGGGCGACATAGCTCAGATACCCACTGCTCGACACGGGGCCGACCGCCTCTCGCCAACGCTGCTGATGGAAGTGGCACACGGCCATCGCTAAACAACTAGGCACCTATTCGCATTGTTGAGTATGACGATAGCTGCAGGCTCACCTTCCTGCAAAGTGACGCCGCTCAGGCAGGAGCTGAGGCCGTCGAGGGCGGTCCACCGCCGCAGTCCACCGCCTTGGTCCCGCGCCGACCTCACCGCCCATTCCCTCTTCAGACCTGAGCACCGACCACGGTCTGCGCCGGCACCTGAGCGCCCGGGTCGTCAACGGCATGCACAACGAGGACGCGGTCGGCTTCACCACCGCCCGCCGTTTCACGCCGAACCGCCCGCACCGGTTCGCCTTCAACGGTGACGTCCACGGCCCGGGCGACAACGCCTACTGCCAGGCCGCCATGCCCCCGGCTCACCTCCGGCTCTTAAGAGCCGGGGACGGAGTTCACCCGGCCGATCCGGCCGGGAGGCCCGCCAGGTCGCCGAGATGGTCCGCCTCGCCCTGGCCTTGCGCCGGTCCTGTGCGGCGGTGTCCAGCGTGTTCATGTGCTGTCTGTCCCGGCGCAGCGTGCCCATGACCGGGCGACTTCGAAGGGAGGGTCATCGTCGCCTCAGCTGTCGTAGTCAACAGTCAGCATCTCGGAGACCGGGTAGGACCGGCAGGTCAGGAGGTAGCCGTCGTCGCGCGTTCAGCTGAGCTTCGACCAGTTCACCAACCTGGTCGACGACGCAAAAGCCGGCAAGCCGGCCGGCACCGCACTGCCCTGGCCTCACCGCCGACTGCTGTGCAGGGTCGGGGGGCCAGCGCGGTGGCGGAGCAGGTTCGCTCCGTTTCCAGCCCCGCCGCATCGAACCGGGCGGGCTACGGCCGAGTCGCGCGGCATCAGCATCACGTCACGATCACGTAGACCTTGCGCACGGTTTCAATGGTCTTCCAGACACCGACGAAGCCCGGCTTCATGACAAAGCTGTCGCCTGCCTTGTAGACCGCCGGTTCGCCGCCTTCCGGCGTGAGTTCGACGATGCCGGACAGGATGTGGCAGAACTCGAAGGTCTCGCCCTTGATCGAGCGCGTCTCGCCGGGCGTCGCTTCCCAGACGCCCGTACGAATCGTCTCCCCGCGGGCGACGTCCTGGGCCCAGGTCTTGAAGGCGGGGTTGCCGGAGATCAGGCGTTCCGGGAGCGGGGCCGTCTCGAGCGGAGCGGAGGAGGGATTGGTGTCGATGGTCTTCAGAAGGGACATGCCCTTTCCTTTCTTGAGCTTGAGAGGTTGGTAGCCGCGGCATCGGTCACGGCTCACCACCCCGACGAAACCGCCTGTTGCCCGCCGGGCCGGTACGCCGGGCATGTCAGGTCAGGGCCCGGCTCCGGCCGGCCACGACCTCGGGGCGCAGCAGGTCGGCGAGCGTCTCGGCCGGCAACAGGCCCTTCTCCAGCACGAGTTCGGCGACGCCCCGGCCGGTGGCGAGGGCCTCCTTGGCGATGTCGGTGGCCGCGGTGTAGC